>JAGPVD010000111.1 GCA_018067145.1 Methyloceanibacter sp. | reverse complement strand
GAAGTCCCTCAAGCTCCGGCAGCAGAAGCGCCGGTCGCGGAAGCGCCGCCATCGGCAAGCCAAGCGGCTGCTTCGGCCCTGGAGCGGGCCATTGCCGCGCGGAAGGCAGGGCAGGTGCCGACGTCGTCTTCTCCGGAGGCGGAGCCATTCCAATTCCAGGCGACGCCTGAGCCGATGTCTATGCCGGGGCTGGAACCCATGCCGGAAGCGACGGCCTCGCCCGAGTTCACGCCAGATCCGATTCCGATGGCAATCCCCATGGAAGCGCCTGAGCCGGAGGCGGAGACGCACCCTGAGCCCGAGCCCCTGTTCGGAGCGCAGGCTGAATTGGAGCCGGTCGTCGAGGCCGAGCTTGAAGCGAATTTCGATGCGCAGCCTGACATCGCGCCCACGATTGAGGTCGTGGCCGAGCCCGAGCTAGAGTCCGTAATGGTCGAGGTCGAAGAGACGATCATTACCGAAGAGCTGGTGTCGTTCGAGGCTCCGGAAGTGGAGACTGAGAAGTCGCCGTTCTGGCCGTGCGCGGATGCCGTATCGGAAGAAGAGGCTGAGTCCGAGCCCGAGGCAGCGCCGGCCTTTGTCCCGGAGCCGGATGTCGAGCCGGAGCCGGTCCCGGTTGCCGCCTTTGTCAACGGCGCGCTTGGGTCTGAGAACGCAGCCAAGACACTCGAAGACAGCGTCAAGGATATGCTGCGCCCGATGCTCCGTCAGTGGCTCGATGACAACATGCCGCGCATGGTCAAGGACCAGCTCGGCGACGATGTCACACCCGGTCAACAGGACTAAAACACGCCAAAAGTTGACAGCGTGGAACGCAAAAGCGTAGGACGCGCGGCGCCCCTTACTCGAACCGTCCGCATCCATGCTCGATAAAAATTATCAACCGCAAGACTTCGAAGGCGATGTCTATCGCGCCTGGGAAGACGCGGGTGCCTTCGCCGCCGGTCGCGGCGACCGCGAGGGCGCGCGGCCCTACACCATTGTCATCCCGCCGCCGAATGTCACCGGCTCGCTCCATATGGGGCACGCGCTCAACAACACGCTGCAGGACGTCCTCGTTCGCTTTGAGCGGATGCGCGGGCGCGACGTGCTCTGGCAGCCGGGCACGGACCACGCCGGCATCGCCACGCAGATGGTGGTCGAGCGCCAGTTGATGGAGCGGGGGGAGCCGGATCGTCGCGCTCTCGGCCGTGAGAAATTCATCGAGCGCATCTGGCAGTGGAAGGAAGAGTCCGGAAACACCATTGTCGGCCAGTTGAAGCGCCTTGGCGCATCCTGCGACTGGTCACGCTTGCGCTTCACCATGGACGAGGGCCTGTCCCGCGCCGTGCGTAAGGTGTTCGTCGAACTGCATCGCGCCGGGCTGATCTACAAGGACAAGCGTCTCGTCAATTGGGACCCGGAGCTTCTGACCGCCATTTCCGATCTTGAGGTGGAGCAGATCGAGACTAAGGGTCATTTGTGGCATCTGCGCTATCCGATCGAGGGCAAGACCTTCGACGCGGAAGATCCTTCGACCTTCATCGTTGTCGCCACGACGCGGCCCGAGACCATGCTTGGCGACAGCGCCGTCGCCGTGCACCCGGAGGACGATCGCTATAAGGATCTGGTTGGCAAAAACGTTATTCTGCCCATCGTTGGCCGCCGCATCCCCATCATCGCTGATGAATATTCCGACCCCGAGAAGGGTTCTGGCGCGGTGAAGATTACACCGGCGCATGACTTCAATGACTTCGAGGTGGGCCGGCGCCATGGGCTGCCCATGATCAACGTGCTCAGCAAAGACGCCTGCTTGGTGCTGCAGTCGAATGAAGAGTTCCTCCAAGATGTGGAGCTGACACCACAACTCAAGGCAACGATTCTCGAATTCAACGGCGTGTTCCGTTTTGCCGCGCGCAAGATGATCGTCGAGCGCCTGGAGAATGAGGGCTATCTCGAGAAGATCGAGCCGCATGTTCACGCCATTCCGCACGGCGACCGTTCGGGCGCCGTCATCGAGCCGTTCCTCACCGACCAATGGTATGTGGACGCCCCCACGCTGGCCAAGCCCGCTATCGACGCGGTGAAGCGGGGCCGGACCAATTTCGTGCCGAAGAACTGGGAGACGACCTACTTCCACTGGATGGAGAACATCCAGCCTTGGTGCATCTCGCGCCAGCTGTGGTGGGGTCACCAGATCCCCGCCTGGTACGGGCCCGACGGCAAAATTTTCGTCGCCGAGGACGAGGCGGGCGCCAAGGCGGCGGCCAAATCGCATTACGGCAAGGACGAACCGCTCACGCGCGACGAAGACGTGCTCGATACGTGGTTCTCGTCCGGCCTATGGTCGTTCTCGACTTTGGGCTGGCCCGACAAGACGCCGGAAGTTGCGCGCTACTATCCGACCGACGTGCTCGTTACCGGCTTTGACATCATTTTCTTCTGGATCGCCCGCATGATGATGATGGGCCTCCACTTCATGGAAGAGGTGCCGTTCCGCACGGTCTACATCCACGCCCTGGTCCGCGACGAGAAGGGCCAGAAGATGTCGAAGTCGAAGGGGAACGTCATCAATCCCCTGGAGCTGATCGACAATTACGGCGCGGATGCGTTGCGCTTCACGCTCACCGCCATGGCCGCGCAAGGGCGCGACATCAAACTCTCAAGCTCGCGCGTTGAGGGCTACCGTAACTTCGCAACCAAGCTGTGGAATGCATCGCGCTTCGCTGAGATGAATGACTGCGTGCCGCGCGCCGATTTCGATCCCAGCTCCGCGCAAATCATCGTCAATCGCTGGATCGCGGGCGAGACCGAGCGCACCGCCGCCGCGGTGACCGAAGCATTAGAGGCGTTCCGCTTCAACGATGCGGCAGGCGCCGTCTACCATTTCATTTGGCACATCTACTGCGATTGGTATCTGGAGCTCATCAAGCCGGTCCTGATGGGCGACGACGAGGCAGCGAAGGCCGAAACGCGCGCCATGGCGGCCTTCGTGCTCGATCGCGCGCTGCAGCTGCTGCACCCCATTATGCCCTTTGTCACCGAGGAGCTTTGGGCCAAGCGCATGCCCGAAGGTGAGCGCCGCGACAGTCTCCTTATGTTGTCGGAGTGGCCATCCCGGGAGGGCCTGAAGAATGCCGAGGCTGACGCCGAGATTGGCTGGCTCATCAAGCTTGTGACTGAAGTGCGCTCGGTGCGCGCGGAGATGAACGTGCCGGCGGGCGCCAAAGTGCCGTTCGTCATTGCCGATGCGAGCGCTGAGACCAAAGCGCGCTTCGCCACGCATGATGAGACCATCAGGCGGCTTGCCCGCGTCGAAACAATCGACTTCGGCACGCTACCGTCAGGGTCGGTTCAGATCGTGCTTGACGAAGCGACCGTGGGGCTGCCGCTGCAAGGCGTCATCGATTTCGGCGCGGAGCAAGAGCGCCTAAAGCGCGAGATCGACAAAGTGCAATCTGAGATCGTGCAGATCACCACCAAGCTCGCCAACGAAAAATTCGTTTCCCGCGCGCCGACGCATGTGGTCGAAGAACAGCGTGAGCGTAAAGACGAAGCGGAAGCCACCGTGGCGAAGCTTGCGCAGGCCATTGAGCGTCTCGCCACGCTCTAGCGGCTTCTCGGGATCACGCCCTCCGCCACTTCAAGTTCCCTGACGCGGCGGGCGTAGATCAGCAGATACGCTAAAATGAAAAAGTAGAGATAGAACTCGATGGTCTCGCTTGGCCGCTGCAAGAGGGTGGGCACGATTTGGCTCTGTTGAATCCGGTCCAAGACCTTGAAGATCACCACGCCGAGCGCCGCCGGGATCAGCGCTGCCGCCGGTAGGAACAATGAGACGCGGTTGGCCCGCACCCACGGGAAAAACACCGCGGCGATCGGTATCAGCAGACCGCCAATGATGATGCAGAGCTCTAGCAGGCTCCGGGGCGTCTTCTCAAACACATCATAGGTGTTGTGCAAATTGGTCTCGGCCTGCCGGTTCACGGTCGTCCAATAGTCCGGCGTGCTCCAATGAAAAAAGTGCTGGCCCCAGCTCATCTCTTCGCCGGCGATGTAGACGCAGGCGAGCGCGGCGAGGAGTGCCACCGTCCAGGTGAAGGGCCGCACCCGGACGAAGGGCAGGAACAAAAGCCCTCCGGCGATGAGGAGTCCTAACATTGGCAGGACGAAGTGCGACACTTCGAGAACGCCGTAGCCCTCGGGGATCACGTAGCGCATGTACCAGTTCGGATCGAGCTGGTAGCTGCCGATGACAAAGATGCCGGCAAGTACCGGAATGCCGAGCCACCACCAAGCCTCGCCCCAACCGGGATCGGAGAACGGACGATAGGGACCTTCCGCCGTCTTTGGGTCGGGCAAAGGGAGTTTTTTCGCCGATTTAGGCTTTGCTTTTGCCATCTAGCCCTCGCCAGACATGTTGGAACGGTCGTCTAAAAGAAGCTTTTACGACAATTGTCCAAGATGCCGAGAGTCGAAATTCCGCGATTGCGTTGCGATCCGGGTGTTCCGAGGAAGCGTCACTCTGAATCTTCGCCGCTGTACCAAAAATACAACAGACTGAGGCATTTGCGCCTCCTTTGCGCCATAAAACTTTGGAGAATTAACAACAGTTAGAGGATCATTGGCACGCGAGACACTTCGCAGGCGATCAAGCGAAGGGGGCGAGCCGGGAGCGATCCGGCTGGAGCGTAAAGAGCGCTGACTGAAGGCCCGTCAGCCCATCCAAGTGCAGCTGGATATTGGGTGAATGGACGCAAAAACGTTCGATAAGTCCCACTTGCCAAGTAGGCATGTGACGGAGGGTGTGCACCGCGCGCCACATCGCTCGTATTATTACGCGATGGGGCTGACGCGCGAGCAGATTCACCAGCCCTTCGTCGGTGTTGCCACCTGTTGGAACGAGGCCGCTCCGTGCAACATCGCGCTGATGCGTCAGGCCCAGGCCGTGAAGCAGGGCGTTGCCGCCGCTGAGGGCACACCGCGCGAATTCTGTACTATCACCGTCACCGACGGCATCGCCATGGGGCATCAGGGCATGAAGGCCTCGTTGCCCTCCCGCGAGGTCATTGCCGATAGCATCGAACTCACCATGCGCGGCCATTGCTACGATGGGCTGGTTGGCCTTGCCGGCTGCGACAAGTCGCTGCCTGGCATGATGATGTCCATGTGCCGGCTCAACGTGCCGTCGATCTTCATCTATGGCGGCTCGATCCTGCCGGGCTCCTTCAGGGGCCGTCCTGTCACCGTCCAGGACCTGTTCGAGGCGGTTGGCCAATATTCCGTCGGCAACATGTCGCTTGAGGATATTGACGAGCTTGAGCAAGTGGCGTGCCCATCGGCTGGTGCTTGCGGCGCTCAGTTTACCGCCAACACCATGGCGACGGTCTCCGAGGCCATCGGCCTGGCTTTGCCATATTCTGCCGGTGCACCCGCGCCCTATGAGATCAGGGACCAGTTCTGCATGACGGCGGGCCAGAAGATCATGGACCTCATCGCGCGCAATATCCGGCCCCGGGACATTGTTACCCGCAAGGCCCTGGAAAACGCCGCGGCCGTGGTTGCCGCCTCTGGCGGATCCACCAATGCGGCGCTCCATCTGCCGGCCATTGCGCATGAATGCGGGATCGAATTCGACCTGTTCGACGTGGCCGAGGTCATGAAAAAGACACCGTATATCGCAGATTTGAAACCTGGTGGCCGTTATGTCGCCAAGGATATGTTTGAGGCTGGCGGTGTGCCGATCCTCATGAAGACCCTTCTGGAACATGGCTACCTGCACGGCGATTGCCTGACCGTCACCGGTCGCACCATCGCCGACAATCTTTCGAAGGTTGCATGGAACCCAGACCAGGACGTTGTGCGTTCTGCAGATAGCCCTTTATCGCCGACAGGCGGCGTGGTGGGTTTGCGGGGGTCGCTTGCGCCGGACGGCGCCATCGTCAAGGTCGCCGGCATGGCGGACCTGAAATTCCGCGGGCCAGCCCGTTGCTTCGACAGCGAAGAAGAGGCGTTCGCCGCCGTCAGCGCCAAGAAGTACGAGGAGGGTGACGTGATCATCATCCGCTACGAAGGGCCGAAGGGTGGTCCCGGCATGCGCGAGATGCTGTCGACCACGGCGGCGCTCTACGGCCAGGGTATGGGCGACAAGGTCGCACTCATCACCGACGGGCGCTTCTCTGGCGCGACGCGCGGCTTCTGCGTCGGCCATGCGGGGCCTGAGGCGGCGCTTTGCGGCCCCATCGCTCTCGTGCGCGACGGCGACATGATTACGCTCGATGCCGACGAAGGGATCATCGATCTCGAAGTTGACGAGGACGTGCTTGCGGCGCGCGCCAAGGATTGGGTGGAACCCCCGGCCTCGGTTCAGAGTGGCTATATCTGGAAATACGCGAATGAGGTTGGAGCGGCCCGGACCGGCGCCGTTACCCACCCCGGCGCGGCCGCGGAAAAGTCCTGCTATGCCGATATTTAGTACAACCACAATGGGGAGCGCGCTTGCCGCGTTCATCATCCTGACGCCGGCAGTGGTCGGCGCGACGGACGATCCGCAGCCCTATGGTTCTGCTACGGAGGCTTATCGCCAGGGCGCAACCGCCATGAAGACCGGCGAGATGTCGGCGGCCGTGCCTGCGTTGGAATATGCCGCGAAGCGTGGCGTGCTTGGCGCCCAGCTCAAACTTGCGCGCCTTTACGCGGCGGGTCGCCGTGACGTGCCGCGGGATGACGCCAAGGCGTTCTACTATTACCAGCACATAGCCGATCAATATGCGGAGATCCCATCGTCGAGCCCGATCGCCAAATATGTTGGCGAAGCCTTCGTCGCGCTCGGCCGCTACTATGTCGGCGGCATTCCGGACATGGCGCTGAACCCCGATCCCGTTTACGCCGTCGGCCTGTACCGGCACGCCGGCGCCTATTTCGGCAATGCCGAAGCACAGTATCAGCTTGGCCGGCTTTATCTTGACGGTGGTGGGGTTGAGAAGAACCCGACCATCGCAGCAAATTGGCTGGCTATGGCTGCGCGGAAACAGCACGCATCGGCGCAAGCTATTCTCGGCGAGTTGCTGTGGCGCGGCGAAGACGTCAGCCAGCGGCAGGCGAGGGGGCTAGCGTTTTTGACCCTCGCCAATGAGAACGCCCAAGCGAGCGAGCACAAGCCCCAATGGATTGGGCCGCTCTACCAAGATGCTTTCTCCCATGCCGACAACACGACGCGCAATCAGGCCGAAGCTCTGCTGCCGCGTTTAGGTGGTCCTAAGCGAGCCGCCGCAATTGCCGCAAAGGCGACCCGCGCGGTTGCCAAACCGGCCCGGTCCGCCGCGGCATTGTCCGCTGTAGACGAGCCGCAGCTTGGTCCGGTGGATGTGCTACCGCCCGCTGCCATGGGCTTGTCCGTAGGTTTCGGCGCCGCAGGCGACGGCCTGGGCGGCGTCCGGCCCTAAAGCGACAATTCAGCGACGATCGGAACGTGATCGGAAGGCTTCTCCCACCCGCGTGGGGCGGAGTCGATTTCACACGTAACGAGTTTGTCGGCGGCTTGCGGCGACAACAAGAGATGGTCGATGCGCAAGCCCTGGTTCTTCTGCCAGGCGCCGGCCTGGTAATCCCAAAATGTGAAGCAATGGGGCTCGTCGTGGCACGCGCGGAACGCGTCCGTCAGGCCGAGATTAAGGAGTGCCTGGAACTCCGCGCGCGTCTCGGGCAGGTAAAGAGCATCGTCCACCCAAGCATTCGGATTGTAGACGTCCTCGGGCGCCGGGATGACGTTGTAGTCGCCCGCGATGATCAAAGGCTCCTCGTAGGCGAGCAGCGTCTTCACGCGTTTCCTTAGCCGCGTCATCCAGGCGAGTTTGTAGTCGTATTTTTCACGACTGCCATTACCGTTCGGCAGATAGATGTCGACGATCCGCACCACACCGGACGGCACGGAGATGACGCCTTCGAGATAGCGTGCCTGCACATCGCCTGAGTCGCCGGCAAGTCCGGCGGTGATTTCATCGAAGGGGGTCTTTGACAGCAGGGCCACGCCGTTAAAGCCCTTCTGGCCGTGCACGGCGACGTTATAGCCAAGGTCCTCGAAGACCTGCACGGGAAACAGCTCGTCCCGGCATTTGATCTCTTGCAGGCAGGCGATGTCGGGCGAGGCCGATTTCAGCCAAGCAGAGGCGGTGTCGATCCGCGCCTTGACGCCGTTGATGTTCCAAGTAGCGATCTTCACTAGATCGAGAAGCTCGTGCCGCAACCGCATGATGCCGTGGCGTTCGGGTTCTTGATTTTGAATTGCGCGCCGATCAACTCATCCACGAAGTCGATCTCCGAGCCTTGGACGAAATCGGCTGACACGGGATCGATGGCCACCGTCGCGCCGTCGCGCTCGATGACGATGTCGTCGGGCGCGCGATCATTCGCCAGCTCGAACCGGTATTGGAATCCCGAGCAGCCGCCGCCCTCAACACTGACACGAAAGAAGCTCGCGGCCTTGTCTTCGGTCACGAGCTCGACGATGCGCTTCGCGGCGCTCTCGCTCAAGGTGATGGAATTTTCGGTCATCTTCGGTATAGCCAATCTGTTGATGGTAAGATTAGGACGGCGAAGGGAGTTGTCAATCAGCCACAGCGTCAATAGGCCACCGGATCGGGTGAGGCTTGCTGCCTATGCGGTGGTCGAGCGGCAAAGTCGCGGACGGCTGATAGACGAGGCGGCGAGCCCTACACGTTCACCTTATGCCCGGGACCGTGACCGCATACTGCATTCCACCGCGTTTCGCCGTCTTAACTACAAGACCCAGGTCTTCATCTATCACGAGGGCGACCATTATCGCTCGCGGCTCACCCACAGCCTCGAAGTGGCGCAGATCGCACGCTCACTAGCGCGATCGCTAGCCGTCGACGAAGACCTCACCGAGGCATTGGCGCTGGCGCACGATCTCGGCCATTCGCCTTTTGGTCATGCTGGCGAGCGTGCGCTCGATGCTGCGCTCAAAGATGCAGGTGGCTTTGACCACAACGCCCAGTCCTTGCGCGTGGTCACGGCGCTTGAGAAAAAATACGCAAACTTCGACGGGCTCAATCTCACCTGGGAGACGCTCGAGGGTTTGGTGAAGCACAATGGCCCGCTCGATGGCGCATCCCATCCCGTCCCGGAGCCGGTGCTGGCTTACTGCGCCGAGCAGGACTTGGAGCTCACCACCTTCGCCTCCGTCGAGGCGCAAGTGGCTGCCCTTGCCGACGACATTGCCTACAACAATCACGACATGGATGACGGCTACCGCGCTGGCTGCTTCACCTTCGACGAGCTCGCCGAGGTGCCCATCGCCGGACGTCTGCTTGCCGAAGTGGACGCGGCCTATCCGGGCGTCCAGGGCCCAAGGCGTCTCTACGAAGTCAACCGGCGACTGATCACGGCGATGATCAATGACGCGGTGGCCGATTCTTGCGCGCGGTTAGAGGCGCTTCGGCCTACGAGCGCCGATGCCGTGCGACACGCAGGCCATGCCGTGGTGGGTTTCTCGGACAGCATGCATGCAGAACTCGATGAGCTTCGCGCATTCCTCTTCACGCGTGTGTACCGGCACGAACGCGTCGTCCACATCATGGGCGATGCGGAAGGAGTGATTGCCGACCTCTTCAGCCGTTGTGCCGAAGACGTGGACGCGCTTCCTGCCGAGTGGCGCGATCAGGCGCCGGCTCAAGGCACGCGCGAATATGCCCGGCTTATCGCCGATTTCATCGCAGGCATGACCGACCGTTACGCACTCGCCGAACATCGCCGCTTGTTTGACGCCACACCGGATTTGCGATAGTCGCGGCAAGCAGTTTTTCGGAGTTTCCATGGACGTTTTTATCGGGTTTCACGGCCACGTTTTAGCGGCCGTTCAGCAGCTCAAGCGTGATGGTGTTGTGCCTCAGGACGCGAGCGTTGACGGCATCTCGCTGACCGCGCCCAAGGACCCCACCCACGGGGACCTCGCCACAAACGCCGCCATGGTTCTCGCCAAGCCGGCCGAGATCGCCCCTCGCAAGCTGGCCGAGCGCATCGTGCCGCTGATTGCGTCGGACCCCGGAATCGAGAAAGTCGAGATCGCCGGGCCTGGCTTCATCAACCTGACACTGGCCCGTGCCTTTTGGCCGAGCGTGCTGCGCATGGTGTTGGAGCAAGGCGACGCCTATGGGCGGAGCGCTATCGGCAAGGGGCAGGCTGTGAATGTCGAGTATGTTTCCGCCAACCCGACGGGTCCGATGCATGTGGGCCATTGCCGCGGCGCCGTGTTTGGCGACGCGCTAGCCAATCTGCTTGCCTTCGCCGGTTATGACGTGAGCCGCGAGTATTACGTCAACGACGCGGGCGCCCAGGTCGACGTCCTCGCGCGCTCGGCCTTCTTGCGCTACCGCGAGGCGCTCGGGGAGGACATCGGCGACATCCCCGAGGGACTTTACCCGGGCGACTATCTAAAGCGGGTCGGCGAGCAGCTAGCGGCCAATCACAAATCATCGCTGCTCGAGCTTTCCGAGGAGGAAAGGTTGCCCATGGTGCGGGCGACGGCGCTGAAGGCCATGCTTGCCATGATCGAGCGGGATCTGGGGCAGCTCGACATTCGCCATGACGTGTTCTTCTCGGAGCGATCGCTGACCGAGGGCGGTCAAGACCAGGTGGCCGATACTATCGCCGAATTGAGGGCCAAGGGCCTGATCTACGAGGGGAGCCTGCCGCCGCCGAAGGGCAAGATTGACGAGGAGTGGGAAGACCGCGAGCAGCTTCTGTTCCGCGCCACTGAGTTTGGCGACGATCAGGACCGGCCTTTGGTCAAATCCGACGGCTCCTACACCTATTTCGCTTCCGACATCGCGTACCACCGCGACAAGTTCAGACGCGGGTTTAAGTCTATGATTGACGTGTGGGGCGCAGACCATAGTGGCCACATCAAACGCATGAAATCGGCGCTTGCGGCGCTGACCGATAACGAGGCCGACCTCGACGTTAAGGTATGTCAGCTGGTTCGCTTGTTTCGCTCCGGCGAGCCGGTAAAAATGTCTAAGCGTGCCGGGACGTTCGTGACGTTGCGGGAGGTGGTGGACGAGGTGGGCGCAGGCCCGGTTCGGTTCATGATGCTCTATCGGAAGAATGATGCGCCGCTCGATTTCGACTTTGCCAAAGTCACCGAGCAGTCGCGGGATAACCCGGTGTTCTATGTGCAATACGCCCATGCCCGGGCGTGTTCAGTGCTGAAGAACGTGGCTGAGAGGTTGCCGGACCTCGAATTGGAGGGGGATAAGTTGGCGCGGGCTGATCTAGACCTGTTGAAGGACGATGCCGAAATCGCTCTGATCCGTCGGATCGCGCAGTTCCCACGCATCGTGGAGGGGGCCGCGCAAGCACATGAGCCCCATCGTCTAGGTTTCTATCTTTACGATCTTGCTGGAGACTTTCACGGCCTCTGGAACAGAGGCAAAGACTTGCCACAATTACGTTTTATTTACGAAAAGGACCGAGAGTTAACACGTGCACGAATTGCGCTTGTGGACGCTACAAAGCGGGTCGTGGCGTTGGGGTTGGGGATACTCGGCGTTCATGCCATGCACGAGTTGCATTAGATCGCCAGGGGCAGGGGTTCAAGGGAAGTAGCCATGTCCATGCAGCGTAATGTGCCCAGCGGCAATGTCGGCCAGTCTCCTGAATTTGAGTTAGATTTAGCGAATACGCAGGGTGTAGACAGCGTTCCGGACGGTCATTCCCGGGGCGAGAGCACGCCAAGCACCCAACAGAGTGAGGTATCTTCTATGGTTCAAGGAGCGGGTGGGCCCGGCCAGCCAAATAACGGACAACCCTCGATTTTCGGGGGCGGAGGTCCTGCCTTTACCCAGATGGCCGCATACACGCCGGTCACACCTGGAGCAGAGCAGCCAGTTGCTCCGCAAGCTTCTTATCCCCCTCAAGCTGCCGCCCAGCCGGCAGCGCCAGTGCCGCCGGTGCATCAGCCGGCCGCCGCGCCCGGCCATCCGGCCCCTCAGGCCGCGCAGCCTATGCCTCAGGCGCCTGCCGTTCAGCCACCAGCCCCGGTTCAAGCCCAAGCGCCAATTCAGGCCCCAGCAGCGCCGGCCTTCCAGGCCCCGCAAGGCCAGCCGCAAGCCTTTGACCCAAGCCAACAGCAATTCCACCCTCAGGCGCCACAGCCGATGGCTGCGCCTGAGCCCGCACCGGTTATGCCGCCTCAACCGATGGCTGCGCCTGAGCCCGCACTGGTTATGCCGCCTCAGCCGCTGCCTGATCTGAGCGCGGCCGATCCTGGGTTCCCTGACTCGATTTTTCCTGATTTCAGCGCTACGCCCCCGGCCGGTGCCGATCAGACTCCTGCGGATGCAGGCTTCCCCGATCCGAGCTTCGTTGACCAAAGCGTTGCCGACGCCGGCGTTGCGGAAGCGCCCTTTGCCGCGCAGGGCAGTGACGCGAGCTTCCCAGAGACGAATTTCGCCTCAGGCCCCGATATGGGCCATCGTGAAACCGTCTCTCCCGCAGTCGATGCGCAAGCCCAGATGCCACAGCCCCAAGCGTTCGCGCCGCAGGCACCGCAAGCGCCTCAGCAGCAGGCAGCCCCTCAGACCGAGACGGGCCGTCAGCTCCTGGCTTTCGACGCTGAATTCACCAATCAGCCGCCTGAGATTGCGCTCGGTGGGCCGCAAGCGCCGGCTCCGGCCCCAATGCCTGTGGCTCAGGAGCAATTCGAGGCCCAAGGGGCCGAAGCCGATTTCGTTGACGAGAGCCTGGTTGCCCCAGCGGCTGGCCGTTCGAAGTTCGCCAGCCTGAAAGGGCGCAGCGCCTTCATGGTCGGCAGTGCGCTGCTTGGTGCCATCGCTTTGGGTGGGGCCTTGGCCTTTGCCTATAAGGAGAGCGGCGGAGGGATGGGCAGCGAACAGCCGCCGGTCGTTACGGCCGACGCCTCGCCAGTAAAAGCTGCCCCGGCCAATCCTGGTGGCAAGGAATTTCCGCATAAAAACAAACTGATATACGATCGTCTTACGAACGGTGATGTGGCCGAATCCGAACGTCTCGTGCCCCGCCAAGAGAACGTAGCGGTTCCGGCGATGCCACCAGCGACCGCGACGGCTGGCCTGCCGGCGCCTGTGGCCAGCACCGATTTGACGAATCCGGCTGCTGCAGCTGCCGGCGAAGATGGTGGTCCGCGTAAGGTGAAGACGATGGTCGTCCGTCCGGACGGCTCTGTTGAGGCGTCGCCTGCTGCTGCTGCCGCCGCCGCCGTACAGACAGCCGCCGCACCCGCTGCAGCTGCCGTAGCCGCTGCGACACCTCCGGCTGCCACCATGCCCGTACCGGCCGCCCCAATTACGCCGCCCGCGGCCGCTGCCGCAGCCGCACCCCAGCAAGCTGCTGCCGTTGCACCGAAGCCCGCGCCGACACCGCCGGCCGCTAACACGAAATATGTCGTTCAGGTTGGGTCTAAGAAGAGCCAGACCGAAGCCCTGGCGGCGTTCGCCGACATCCAGCAGAAACATCCGAGCCTGCTCGGCACTTATCGGCCCATCGTGCAGAAGGCCAATCTGGGCGCCAAGGGAACGTGGTATCGGCTTCGCGTCGGCCCGATCGACAACAAGGCCAAGGCTTACAAGCTGTGCGGCGATTTGAAGTCGCAAGGTCTGCCTGACTGCTTGGTGATGACCCAGTAGGGCAGTGCGTAAGTCACCGTGGATGCTTGACCACGGCGCGCGGGAGAGCTAGCCCCGGGCGTGGATTTCAAAGCCTTCATAACAGGATGCGCCGATAAGGCGCTCACCGACGCCGAGCGGGAACTCTTCGCGCGCGAGCGCCCCTGTGGCCTGATCCTGTTCGCCCGCAACGTCGAGAGCCCGGAGCAGATCCGAAAGCTCGTGGCGTCCTTCAAGGAGGCGGTCGGGACCGATGAGGTCCTGACCCTCATCGATCAGGAGGGTGGCCGGGTTCAGCGCCTGCGTCCGCCCAATTGGCTCAGCATGCCGCCCGCGCGATGCTTCGGCGACCTCTATGCCAGCGATCCCGCAGGTGCCAAACGCGCTGCCTTCGCCTGCGCCCGGCTCATCGCCGCCGAGCTTTATGACCTCGGGCTCAACACTAATTGCACGCCGCTGATCGATGTGCCGCAAGAAGGCGCCCACGACATTATCGGCGACCGCGCTTTCTCCACTGACCCCGAGGTGGTGATCGCCCTAGGGCGCGCGGTGATGGACGGCACGCTGGCTGGCGGGGTGCTCCCCGTGATCAAGCATGTGCCGGGCCATGGCCGGGCCATGGCCGACAGCCATCGTTCATTGCCGAGGATCGACGCCTGCAAGGAAGACCTAGAAAAGGTGGATTTCTTGCCGTTTCAGGCTCTGCACAACGCTCCGCTCGCCATGACCGCTCATGTTGTATTACCGGCATTCGATGAGCGACCGGCCACCGTCTCCCCCGTTATAATGAGGGAAGTGATTCGGGGCCAGATGGGGCTGACCGGCTTGGTGATGAGCGACGATATCGGCATGAAGGCTCTCGGTGGGCCGATCGGGGAGCGGGCGGCCAAGGTGCTCGAGGCGGGCTGCGATGTCGTGCTTCATTGCAGCGGCGAATTCTCTGAAATGGTTGATGTGGCCGGCGCAACGCCGCGGCTCGACGGGAAGGCCGCGGAACGCTTTGCTGCTGCGCGGGCCTACCTGCACGACCCAGAACCTTTCGATGCCGCAGAGGCGCTTGCCCTGGTGAGGGAAGCTGCCACCACCCGCTTGGCAAGTCTTGGCGCTGACCCCACGGAGCAGCCATGAGCGAGCCTGAGACCCCGAACACTGAGGACCCGGCCGAGGCTCAAGACACGCCCGAGCAACAGGCCGCCTCCGAGCAGGAATCCGCGCCAGCAGAGGCAGTCTCCGATTGGGAGAGCGGCGACGCGCGCCTCGAATTTGATGGTGACCAGCTTCGGGTCGACGTGGAGGGCTTCGAAGGTCCACTCGATCTGCTCCTGGCAATGGCCAGAACCCAAAAGGTCGATCTCGCTAGAATCTCCGTGCTGGCGCTCGCCCAGCAATATCTCGATTTCATCGCCGAAGCCCGGCACTTACGCCTTGAAGTCGTCGCCGACTATCTGGTGATGGCGGCGTGGCTCGCCTTCCTCAAATCAAAATTGCTGCTGCCGGCCGAGCCGTCCGAAGAGGGTGAGCCCACGGGCGAAGAACTTGCCGCGCTGCTCGCCTTCCGGCTGAAGCGCCTCGACGCCATGCGCGATGCGGCGGCGCAGCTCATGACCCGCAAGCGCCTTGGCCGCGATGTGTTTCCGCGCGGTCTGCCAGAGCCGGTCCGGGTGACGAAGAACGGCGTCTTCGAGGCCAATGTCTATGACCTGCTGAAGGCCTATTCCCAGCAGCGCCAACGGAACGCGACGAGCACGCTGCACGTGGAGAAGCGCACGGTGTGGTCGCTGAAGGAAGCGCGCGAGGAGCTAGAGCGTCTGCTTGGGATCGCTTGCGAATGGGCGCCGCTCGATCAGCTTATCGCCGAGTTCCTGGTGGAGCCGGAAATCCGGCGCACGGCGTTGGCGAGTAGCTTCTCGGCGACGTTGGAGATGGCGCGCGAGGGCGCACTGGAACTTCGTCAGTCGAAATCCTTCGCGCCGCTGCTGGTCCGCCGGCGCGGCGCGGCTGCGTGAGAGTTATTGGTTGAGAGTGAAGAGAACTGCCGGGCCATAACTTACTGGGCAAGAACTTACTGGGGAAGAACTGTCGGAGAAGGGCGTGCCGCGTATCTGAAGGCAAAAAGCGCTAAGAGGCACATCATGCCGAGATCCAAAATTTCGCCATCGAAAGTTGTTCGGAAGAGGTCGGCTGAGAAACAGAATATCGAATCTGGCACGGGAACTAATTCGCCCTTAAGCGCGCTTCTCTCCGACATATCGAAGATGTCGGAGGAGCCGGCGGAAGACGGATCGACGCTACAGAAACTCGACCAGGCCATGCGGGCGGTGGTTGCAAGACATACAAAAACTTCCAAGACGGAGTCGCAAATGACAGCAGAGCAAGTTGAGAGGGTCGAAGAAATGCCGGCAGATGAGGATAAGCAAGGCGCTCAGACGCCTGCGCTGCCTCTGCCGTCGAATGTGATGGCACTGCCTTCGGCCGACCGGGCCGAGAAGCTGCGCATCGTCGAGGCCCTGTTATTCGCTGCTCCCGAACCTCTGAAAGTTGCCGACGTTGCGCGTCACTTCGGCGAAGGTGAGGACGTGACGGCGCTGCTTGAAGAGCTGCAAGGGCTTTATGCCGGACGCGGCGTGAACCTCGTGCGCGTCGCCGGAAAATGGGCGTTCCGCACCGCCGACGATTTGTCCTTCCTGCTTGAGCGCCAAGTCGTGGAGCAGCGCCGCCTGTCCCGCGCGGCGCTCGAGACGCTCGCCATCATCGCCTATCACCAGCCCGTCACCCGCGCCGAAATCGAGGAGATCAGAGGCGTGTCGACCTCCAAGGGCACGATCGACGTGTTGCTGGAAACGGCGTGGATCAAGCTAAGAGGCCGCCGCCGCGCACCTGGGCGCCCGGTGACCTACGGAACGACGATCAATTTCCTTGAGCATTTTGGCTTCGAGGCGATCCGGGATCTTCCCGGCCTTTCCGAGCTCAAGGGCGCAGGCCTGCTCGATTCCAATCTGCCGCCCGGATTCGCCATGCCAAACCCTGACGATGCGCCCGATCTTCGCGAAGACGAGGACCCGCTTGAGGAAGAGCCGTTGGGCGAGGACGAGGAGCCGAGTATCGGCGAGCCGCTCGAAGATGAGCTACATGCTGCAGCTGAGGCGCACGACACCGAGGCAAGCGACGCCGAGCCGAACACGGAGGCTTAGCCTCTCGGGAGGCGTAGCCTCCTAACCAACGCTGGCTCCAGGAGTTGCGCTTGAGGGCGCCAGTCGCGTAGACCTGCCTTATGCTCGCGTTCTTCAAGGCACGCCCAAGCGTCCCGACCCCAACTGCGCCCAAGTCCGGTCGTGACCGGATCGCGCATGGCAGGGCCAGTGTCGCCTTCGCCGCGCGGCTCGGCTTTGAGAATGTGTCGCGCCGGTATGGCGACACGCTCGCTCTCGACAATGTCAGTCTCGATGTATCGCCCGGCAAGGTTTTGTGCCTGCTCGGCCCGTCGGGCTGTGGCAAGACCACTTTGCTCAGGATTGCGGCGGGCGTTGAGCGGCCATCCTCGGGGCGCGTGGTCATTGACGATGCGGAAGTCGCCGGGCCCAATCGTTTCGTGCCGCCCGAGAAGCGGGGCGTCGGTCTCATGTTCCAAGACTTCGCGCTGTTCCCTCATCTCACCATCCTCGACAACGTGGCCTTCGGTTTGCGGTTCATGACCAAAACGGAAGCCCGGGCCGAAGCTATGACGGCGCTCGAGCGCGTCGGGCTTGGCCACTACGGCAGCGAATATCCCCACATCCTTTCCGGCGGCGAGCAGCAGCGCGTGGCGCTCGCTCGCGTCATCGCGCCGCGGCCTGGCGTGCTTCTGATGGACGAACCTTTCTCGGGCCTCGATACGCGCCTCCGGGAAGCCATGCGCGAAGACACACTCGCCATCCTGCATGAGACCCGCGCCACCAGCATCGTCGTCACCCACGACGCCGAGGAGGCTATGCGCATGGGCGATCAAGTGGCGCTGATGCGTAAAGGCCGGGTGGTGCAGATGGGAACCGCGCCTGAGCTCTATCGCGAACCGAAAGACATTTTCGCCGCGCGCACGTTCTCCGATCTGAACGAGATGAAAGCCCGCGTCGAGGGCGGCAGCGCCGCCACGCCGCTAGGGACTTTTCCCGCTGGCGGCCTCACTGTCGGCACCGACGTCATCGTTTGCGTCCGCCAAGGTGGCGTCTGCCTCAACAAGCAAGGGAAGGGTGCTCTTGGCCGCGTGCTCGACACCCGCTTTCTCGGCGACGTCGGCCTGGTCGAAGTCGCAGTCCAAGGGCTCGATACGCCGATCCTAGCGCGGGTTCGCGAGAACGACGTGCCCGACGAAGGAACCGAAGTCGGCGTCAGCGTCGATGAGGGTGCGGTCCTCATTTTCCAGGCGGAGAACGGCTCAGGTGAGCCGTCGCCATAAGCCTTTGTGCCCCGCCTGGGCCCCGCTTGCGAGCCGGGCGCCTTTCCTGTCATAGTGCCGCCGAAACAATGACATGCGCGGGCAAATTGAGCCGAGCGCGTTGGAGGCTTTGAATGGCACCGAGCTGGTGGCAAATTCTGATTGTGTTGGTGCTCTTCGTGCTTCTGTTTGGGCGCGGCAAGATCTCGGACCTGATGGGTGACGTTGCCAAGGGTATCAAAAGCTTCAAGTCGGGGCTGTCCGACGAGGGCGAGGAGAAATCCGACCCCAAGGTGATCAGCCACGAAGGCGAGAAGCCGCCTACCGCAAAATCCGCCCCTCGCGCGAAAGCGCCGCGCAGCCGGAAATCAAGCTAGCGGGCCCAGAAGCGGCCCTAGCGCGAAACGCCTGAACCAAACTCATGCTCGACATTGGATGGTCGGAACTTTTAATGGTCGCCGTAGTGGCGGTCGTCGTGGTGGGTCCTAAGGAGCTGCCCAAGCTGATGCGCAC
>JAGPVD010000108.1 GCA_018067145.1 Methyloceanibacter sp. | reverse complement strand
TGCTGACTTCAAGATGTCACTGGTAACTTGCAAGATGCAATAAACTTGTTACGCTCGAGGCCTCCCGAGAGGGCAATTTGTGATGGTAGGACGAGAGGGAGGACGGTTATGGCCGAAGCGTTTTCTGGCGACTGCTTGTGTGGCGCGGTCCATTATCAGAGTGTAGTGGCGCCGCAGTTCATCGGGCAATGCCACTGTGTGGACTGCCGCAAGACGAGCGGCACCGACCATGGCACGCATCTCGTCGTTCCTGAGGATGGATTTTCGGTGTCAGGCGAGATCAAGTTCTACGATCACCCCGCCGACAGCGGCAATATCGTGAGCCGCGGCTTCTGCCCTGAATGCGGCTCGGCGATCTATTCAAAAAATTCCGCTATGGCGGGGATGGTATTTGTACGCGCCTCGAGTCTCGATGACCTGGAGATCGCCAAACCGCAGATGATTGTCTACACCAGCCGCGCGCCATCCTGGAGCCTGCTCGATACGAGCGTGCCTAATTTCCCGGAAATGCCGGACCGCATGCCGTAACCCGTCGCTACAGATACGACAGACCGCTGACGGTCCGGCTATCTGCTAGTTTTTACAGCGGTTTCCGAGCGTGACGACGCAGGCGACACCCTTGCCGGTCTTCTTCAGCACGGTACCCGTGCCCTTAGCGACGCCCTTACCAGCCTGGCCGACGCCTTGGACGGCACCTTGGCCAACCTGTTTGACGCCTTTGGCGGTGCCTTTCACCGGGCCTGCCTGTGAAGACATTGCCGTCAAAGCCAAGACCATCGCTGCAAGAACTGAAGTGCGGATCATCGTTTCTCTCCTTGAATTAGCCTCTGTTGCGCAGCTCGCTGCTCACGCCGTGAATCATGCATATTATAAAATTAATATTTGGGCTCACGTATGACGGAGCCCAGCGGCTCAGCGCAATATCCACCAGTTCCAGTCGCCGTTATTCGGACAGTCGCCAAGGCCACATTCTAGGAACACGGAGATGCTCTGCAGCGCGGCGACGGCAAAGAGAGTCACGACGCCGATCGTGGCAAGGCGGCTTAGCCATTGCGGCTCAGGCTTTGCCTGCTCGAATTGACCACGGAACAGGAGCACGATGCCGGTCAACAGAATGATCGTGGCAAAGACAAGGATCCCCCAGACATAGAGATCAACGTCCAAAACGGGCTGCCCGAAGGCCGGATTCGCCGTCGCATCCAGGGTCGGCATCCCTGTCGCCTTGTCGAAGAACGGGTTGATGTGCAGCAAGGTCTGGCGGAACGAAACGCACATGCCGAGCAGCGCCGAGACCAGGCAAACGCCGTAATGCCTGGGGTTGGGGCCGAGCACCAGGTTCATGGCGGCACCGGTAGCAACACCGATCATGGCGAGGCGTTGGAGCAGGCACAGCGTGCACGGCAGCTCGTGGTAGTGGAACTGGTAGATATTCGCAGCCACGATCATGACGATCAGGCTGAACATGCCCAGAAAATTGAGGCTCCGGGCTAGCTCCGGCGACAGTCCGCGACCGGTCATAGCTGGATCCCCAGATTTTGCGTGAAGTCGACATCGCCGACGAAGATCACGATGCCGATGATGAGGGCGACCATCACCGCCGCCCATCCCCATTGTGCCTTGCCCCACCACAAGAAGAATACGGTTACGGCCAGTAGCGCGAATGCCAGCGTCATCATGAGCAAAGCCTCCTTCAAGTGCCCATTACACCCGATTTGGGGTGTTCTTTGACAGCATCAGTTGCGGATAGTTACTGCAAACGCTTGAGCCGACTGTCTTGCGTCTTTAAACCCTACTCATGGCGCTGAGACGTGTAAGGCTTCTGGCCACGGCTAGACGCTGGACAATCCCCAATCTCAAACATTTTCAAGAGACCCGGCAAACCGTGGTCTGGCTCTTAGCGCCGCTGATCGGGCTGGCGGCGGGTCTTGTGGCTATTCTCTTCCGTCTGGCGATTGGCGTTTTCCAGCTCCCCTGGTTACAAAACACGTCGGAGAACGTGGCCGCTGCAGCCCGGGCGCAGCCATGGTGGGTCATCATGCTCGCACCGGCGATCGGCGGGCTCTTAGTCGGGCTGATGCTGCGCTATTTGCTGGTTGCCAAGCGCACTGGTGCGGTGCCGGACGTCATGGAGGCACGGCTTAATGCCGGGCGCGGCTTGAGCCTGAAGCAAGGGTTTATCAGTGCCGCCGCAGCGGCGCTGTCACTCGGGTCGGGCGCCAGCGCCGGCCGCGAAGGACCGATCGTTCATCTTGGGGCGAGCGTTGCCGCCGCAGCCTGTACGCGGTTCAATCTGCCAAATGCCGCGCGCCGCACATTGTTGGCTTCGGGCGCCGCCGGTGCCGTCGCTGCGTCGTTCAATGCGCCCATTGCCGGTGTGCTGTTCGCGCAAGAAGTGATCCTCGGCCATTTCGCGCTTCGAAGCTTCGTGCCGCTGGTGCTGGCTTCGGTGACGGCGACAATCCTATCCCAGGCGTGGTTCGGCAACGTGGCGGCCTTCATCGTGCCGAGCTATAGCATCGCCTCGTATCTCGAAGTTCCCGCCTTCGTGTTGCTCGGTATAGCCGCCGCCGCAGTCGCGGTCATTTTCCAGCTCACCGTGCTCGCCACCGACTGGTTCGCCCGCAATATCAAGATGCCACTGGTGGTGCGACCGGCGGTGGG
Source organism: Methyloceanibacter sp. (assembly GCA_018067145.1). GTDB lineage: Bacteria > Pseudomonadota > Alphaproteobacteria > Rhizobiales > Methyloligellaceae > Methyloceanibacter. Next base: position 21,124 of record JAGPVD010000108.1, on the reverse strand, counting down.
TGGCCTTCTGATTGGTATCATGGCCATCTGGCTGCCGGAGGTGCTGGGCGTCGGCTACGACACCACCGACGCCGCGCTCAAAGGTCAGTTGACCGTCTTCATGATGCTCATGCTGATCTTCGCCAAGACCGCGGCGACGGCCATCGCGCTTGGCTCCCGCTTTGGCGGCGGCGTGTTTTCGCCGGCGCTTTATCTCGGCGCCATGACCGGCGGTGCGTTCGGCCTCATTGCCACAAGCGTCGTTCCCGAGATGGGTTCCAGCGAAGGGCTTTACGCCATTCTCGGCATGGGCGCGGTGGCCGCGGCCGTGCTCGGCGCGCCAATCTCTACCACGGTCATGGTGTTTGAGCTCACCGGCGGCTTCGCGCTCAGCTTGGCGTTGCTGCTCACAGTGGCGATTGCAAACGGCATTAGCCAAGCAGTCCTCGGGCGTTCCTTCTTCCAAGCCCAACTCGAATCGCGCGGCATCGTGTTGCACGAGGGAACGCATCGCATGTTGATGAAGGACATCCGCGTGAGCGACTTCATGCGGCCCTTGGAGAAGGGCAATGATGACGTTCTGCCCGAAGGCGAGCGCGAGCGGGCCTTGCAGTCGGACGAGACATTGGAAACCGCGCTCCGCTCCTTCGATACCATGGGCGAAGAACGGCTACCGGTGGTCAACGCAAAAGATCGGAGCAAGATCATCGGCTGGGCCAGCCAGGCGCGAGCGCTCTCTTGCTTCAACAAGGAGCTGATCGACTCAAGCGTCGAGGAACACCGCTGATCGTATGCGTCAGCTTTTGGGCGCGCGCTTTTTCTTAGCCGAGCGGCGGAACTGCTTAGTCACCAGCTTCGGGAACAGCGCATTCATCACGAATAGTGCGCGGAAGAGGCTGGGCTTCACCACGGTGGGCTTCTTCTTCTCAACGCCCTCAAAGATCGCTTCCGCTGCTTGTTCTGGCGTAAGCGTTGGTATGAGACGCGGGTCGGTCTCCGGCACGTTCTCGCGGCTATTCGGGTTGTGCTCCCAGTAAGGCGTGTCGACCGCGCCGAGCACGACGAGGGTCACAAACAGTCCGGCTGGCTTCAGTTCGCCTCGCAGCCCCTCGGCGAAGCCGGCCAAGGCCCGGCGAACGGCGATATAGGCGCTCGCATTTGGCCAGGCGAGATATGAGGCTGGTGACGTAATGAAGACAATGCCGCCGCTTTTGCGCACGATCATGGCCGGGGCGAAGGCGTGGGTCAGGTTGAAGGCCGCCAGATAAGGGACATCGAGCATGACGCGGGCATCCTCGGGGGTGGTGTCCAGGAACGGGAGCCACCGGCCGGCGCCAGCGTTGTTGATGAGGATGTCCGGCGTGCCGATCGTGCTCTCGATCCGAGTGGCCAGGTCCTTGATCGCTTGGGCGTCAGACAGATCGATAGGGAAAGTCGTGGCGGTGCCGCCGCGCTCGCGGATTACCTGGGCCACGCCGTCGAGGCGCTCGGCGTTGCGGGCGAGCAGCAGCACATGGGCGCCGGCTGCGCCATAACGCTTGGCCGTGGCTTCACCGATTCCGCTCGAAGCGCCTGTGATCAGGACTAATTTAGACGCCATACCCCCAACTTTCTCAGCTGCGCCGGTCAAACCGATCGTGCGCTTTCATTCTTGTGTCAAAGCGCCGTCAGACTGTTGCACAAAGGTAACAGGATGGGCAGAACCCATTGGTCACGCCCGCAATAGGCTGGAAAGGGGTGGCGTCCTCGCGATAGTGTCGCCGTTCTGGCTAGGCTAAAGGAGGCGTTTCAATGAGGTCGTATTTGCGCGGGCTGGCGCTGGCATTGATTGGGGCAGGACTATGCATGTCCCAAGGCGCGACAGCGCAGGCCGGCTGTGTTGCAATATCCGGAACTGCAGATGGGCTTAACCGGCGGACAGCGGTCAGCCGATCGCAGAACTCCCTCGCAACGGCCATCGCCAATTTCAAGGCGGAGAAGAGCATTCACTCCGTTAGCGTCAGGCCCATGCGCACTAAGCCGCAGCCCTATTGGCGGGGCAGCGTCAGTGCGAACATGTACCAGAAGCCAGATGTCGTGACCTCACGGTCCCACACGATTTGCTGGTCGGGCGTGGTGTCGCCGTCGGTGTGCACATCCGGCGCCAAGATCTGCTGGTAGTCCTAAGCCATTTTTAGACCTGAAGACGAATTCCGCGCTGGAAGCTCCGGCTCCGCGTGCGCGGTGTCTCGCTGGATTAGTGCGCCGGCACCAGATCGACATTCTTCGGGCGCGTCATGAAGAACAGCACCGGCGTGATGGCCAGGGTGACGATGCCGATAAACCAGAACATATCGTTGAAGGCGAGCATTTGGGCCTGGCGCCCGATCTCGTAGGCGATGGCCGGGCCGGCTTGCGGCGAATAAGGGTCCAGACCCCGCTCGGCCAGGTAGGGCAGAATTTCCTTGTTGAAGGGCGTCACGTGGGCAGTCAGCTCGGCGAAGTGCACATGGGTCTGCCGTACGAACAGCCAACTCACCACGGCGATGCCGGCGGAGCCGCCAATACCTCGCATCAGGTTGTATACGCCTGAGGCCTCGTCGTATTTGGCGGATGCAATGCTAGCGAAGGCAACGGCGGTGAGGGGCACGAAGAACAGGCCCGTGCCGACGCCGGAAACCATGCTGGGGTTGGCAATGCTCCAATAGTCCACGTTGAGATTGTAGTGCGCCATCATGAGCGTACCGACAGCGGTGAACACGATGCCCCCGGCCACGAGCCAGCGCGCATCGAATATGCGTATGAGCAGGCCGCCGGTGACGGCGAGTGCAATAGCGCTGACGATGGCGCGTGGAATGAACAGCGTTCCAGCAACGTCCGCCGGATAGCCGAGCAGGCGCTGGGTAAACAGCGGCATGAGTGCCATCCAGCCAAACAGACTGATGCCGTAGAGCGTGATGGCGATCGTTCCAGCGACGAAGTTGCGATCTTTTAGAAGTGAAAGATCGATGATGTTGTTCGGCTTGTTCCAGCCTCTGAGGAAGAAGGAGGCGGTGGTGAACACCGTGATGATGGTGCCGACGACAATTGCCTTGGAGTTGAACCAGTCGCGCATCTGACCCTGGTCGAGCACGAATTGGAGGGCGCCCACGGCGATCACCAGGAGCCCCATGCCAAGCCAGTCGGTGCGGATTTGTTTGATGGCGCGCTGGGGCAAATAGCCCACCGAGAGCAGAAGCGCAATTATGCCGAGCGGAATGTTGATGTAGAACACCATCCGCCAGGAATAGACCTCGGTCAGATAGCCGCCGAGCGCCGGGCCGATCACCGGCGCCACCATGATGCCCATGCCGAAAATGGCGAGGGCTTGGCCATGCTTTTCGCGCGGGAAGGCGTCGAGCAGGATGGCTTGGCTCAAAGGCACGAGCGGCGCACCGAAGACGCCTTGAGCCAGGCGGAAGAAGACCATGCTCTCCAGACTCCAGGCCATGCCGCATGCCACGGATGTCAGGACAAATCCGGAGATGGATAGGAGCAGGAGCCGCCGCCGCCCGAGCCAGTTGGAGAGATAGCCGGTGAGCGGCATGATCACGGCGGCGGCCACGATATAGGAGGTGAGGACCCAGGTGATCTGGTCTGGCGTCGCCCCGAAGGTGCCGAGCATATGGGGGATCGCTACATTGACGATCGTCATGTCCAGGACTTCGATGCCCGCGGTCAAAACCACGGCAATGACGAGCAGAACAGGCGGGCGGTCGAACTCAGGAACGGGTGGTGGCGGTGGTTTCGGCTTGCGCCGCCTAGGAGGAGGCTTTCCGCCTCTGCCTTGACCCTCCGCCCCCGGCCGGCGGCTCATTGGCCTCTTTCGGTCGTGTCGATGCCCACTTTGGCGCTCGCCCCGACGCGCAACGGCTTATCGGATTGCGGGTCGCTGGTGATCTTGATGCGCACCGGGAAGCGCTGGGTGACTTTGACCCAGTTGCCGGTCGCATTCTCTGGCGGCAACACGGAGAACAACGAGCCTGAGCTGGCGCTGATGCTCTCAACGGTGCCCTTAAGCTCTAGCCCCGGATACATGTCGAGGGAGATCGTGGCGGGCTGGCCGGCTTTGATGCGGCCGAGGTCGGTCTCTTTGAAATTCGCATCGACCCACCAGCGGTCACCCTCGATAATGGCGAAAGCGGGCCTGCCGGCCTCGATGACCGTGCCAGGCCGCAGCCGTACATTGGAGGCCCAGCCGCTTGCCGGCGCGGTGACGTGGGTATTCACCTGATCGCTGGTCGCTTTGTCGAGTTGCGCCGCCGCCGCGCGGAGTTTCACGGTCGGCGTTGTCACGATGAGCCCCTCGTCCTGGGCCCTCGAGAAATCGGCATGAGCCGTGTCGTACGCCGTCACGGCGTTATGCCAGCCTTTCAGGGCATCGGTGAGGTCTTGTGAGGGAGCCATGCCCTGCTTCTGAGCGTCCTTGGCCTTACGATATGTTGCCATCGCCTCGGCTAGAGCGGCGCGCTTTGTTTCCAGCGTGTCTGCTGCATTCTTCAGACTATCGGCGGCGGTGCCGGCGGCGTTGCCCGCGGCGTCGAACTGCGCCCGCGCGGCGCGCAAAGCTGCCTCATAAGGCGTGGGGTCGAGGTCAAACAAGGGATCGCCCATGGCGACCTTGTCGTCGTCCAGGACATAGATGTTCGTCACGACGCCGGAGATCTGGGGTGCCACGCGCACGACATTGGTGCCGGTATAGGCGTTGTCGGTCGAGGGGTAGAACTCGGCGTAGCGCCAATAGGCCAGCACGCCCGCCACCGTGACGGCCAGGAGGACGAAAAGCGCGATCCAGCGACCTCGATTCGTCATGGTTGTCGAAGAGGTATTCGCGGCCTTCGTAGATTCCTTAGTCACGTGTTTATTTACCTCGGTTGCGGCAATTGGTTTTGGGGGGAAGAAAGCTTCAAGAACAGCAATTCAAGGTGAAGCACGGCAGAATAATGACGAGGCTTAAACTGCTTGGGGACCACCCGCAAGAATTCCTTTGTTTTCAGGGGGCGAGGGCCAGTTCTTCTACTGACCATAGCCACGGAGTAAGTCCACGCCGAGCTGCATCTAGTCCTTGAGGGCTAGTCTAACTCCTCTCCCGGCATGATTTCATTCTTGTCTTCGACCTCGTACGACTTGCGTTCCTGTTTGATCGGCTTCAGATTGCGTCGATCGAGGGCGCCAGGGGGAAGACATCCGGCGAAAACGTGAGTTAGCGCGCCTCGGCATTAGTAAAAAGTCGAATGTGAGAGCGTCGAACCTCGCGGATAACGGGTTTCGGTCGGAAGGCCGTGCCTCCTGCTTTGCGGTCGCTTATGCGCGATCAGAGTGGGGAGCTGGCTGAAGACCTGGGAGGAAGGGCAAAATGAACACATCCAGATTTATCGCACGGTTGGTCGGGCCGCTGTTCCTAGTCATGGGGCTTGGCATGGTGATTGAGGGCGACTTGGTTCGCGCTCTATCGCAGGAGTTCCTGAGCAATATCTCGCTGATCTATCTCGCCGGCATGCTGACGCTGGTCGCCGGCCTCGCCATCATCAACACCCATAATGTCTGGGAGGCGAATTGGCGCGTCATCGTTACCATCCTAGGCTGGTTGGCGGTGATTGGCGGCGTGATCCGGCTCCTGTTTCCGGGGAAGGTCCAGGCGCTCGGCGTCGGCATGCTTTCCCATCCGCACGCCATGATTATCAGTGGCGCCATCATCCTGGTGGTTGGCGCCATCCTCTGCTGGACGGGCTATGAGCTTATGGGCGAAGACGAACCGGCCCCTAGACTGAAGCGCAAGCCTGCGAGTGCAGCAGCCAAGCCCAAGACTGCCAGGGCTGCTGCGAAACCAAAGCCCCGCAGGGCGGCGGCCACGCCACGCGCGCGGGCTGCAGCGTCGCAGAGCACCGCCAAACGCAAGGCACCTACGTCGCGCAAGCCAGCCACGCGGGCGAAGCCGGCACGCAAGCCGCGCGCGACAACGCGCAAACGCCGCTAAAGAACTCAAGGGGCCTTTCGGAAGGGCGCCCCGAGGGCTACAATAGGGTTGTTCCGAGGGGAGCCCCAGGCAGGGGCTGAGAGTCCGTTGTCTTGGTGCAGGTGTTCTTGCGTGTGCCAAGGCCGATGCGGAGACCCTTCGAACCTGATCCGGGTCATGCCGGCGAAGGGATAGGAACTACCTCATTGTCCCGATGCAGCATTTCCCGAAAAGCATCGCCATTCTCGTGGATGGCCGCTGGGAGCATCGAGATCATGAATCTACAAGATAAGAAAATCACCGCGCTCGAAGTCACTACCGGGCCGCTGCCGGGTAGCCGCAAAGTCTATTCGTCGCCCGAAGGCCACGACGATGTGCGCGTGCCCTTCCGCGAGATTGGTTTGGCTGAAGCCCCGGCCTCAAGTAGCAAAGCAGTAGGCCAAAAAAAGACCTTCCAAGTTTACGACACGGCGGGGCCATATGCCGATCCCGATGCCACTATCGACGTGAAGTGCGGGCTACCGCCTTTGCGCGCCGGTTGGATCGCGGGTCGCGGTGGCGTCGAAGCGTACGAGGGGCGCGCGATCAAGCCAGAAGACAATGGCAATGTGGGCGAGGCGCATCTCGCTCGCGCGTTCCAAGTCGAACGACAGCCGTTGCGCGGGCTCGCCGGCAAGCCTGTCACTCAGCTTGAGCTGGCGCGCGCAGGAACCATTACCAAGGAGATGGTCTACATCGCCCATCGGGAAAATATCGGGCGGCAGCATGCAGTAGAGGAAGCGCAGGCGCGTCTTGCAGACGGCGAGAATTTTGGCGCCGACATGCCAGAATTCATCACGCCAGGGTTCGTGCGCGATGAAGTGGCGCGCGGCCGCGCCATCATCCCGGCCAATATCAATCACCCCGAATCCGAGCCGATGATCATCGGCCGCAACTTCCTCACCAAGATCAACGCCAATATCGGCAACTCCGCCGTGACGTCGTCTGTCGAAGAAGAGGTGGAGAAGATGGTGTGGGCGACCCGCTGGGGCGCCGATACGGTTATGGATTTATCCACGGGGCGCAATATCCACACCACGCGCGAATGGATCATCCGCAATGCCGCAGTTCCCATCGGCACGGTGCCGATCTATCAGGCGCTGGAGAAGGTGGGTGGCGATCCCGTCAAGCTCGACTGGGAGTGCTATCGCGACACGCTGATCGAGCAATGCGAGCAGGGCGTGGATTATTTCACCATCCATGCGGGCGTGCGGCTTGGCTATATCCATCTCACCGCCGACCGGGTGACGGGCATCGTGTCGCGCGGCGGCGCGATCATGGCCAAGTGGTGTCTGGCGCATCACCGGGAGAGTTTCCTCTACGAGCGTTTTGCGGACATCTGCGAGATTATGCGCCGCTATGACGTGTCGTTCTCCCTCGGCGACGGCTTGCGGCCTGGCTCCATTGCCGACGCCAATGACCGCGCGCAGTTCGCCGAGTTGGAGACTCTTGGCGAGCTGACAAAAATTGCTTGGGATCGTGGTTGTCAGGTGATGATCGAAGGGCCGGGCCATGTGCCGCTGCACAAGATCAAGGTCAATGTGGAGAAGCAGCTCAAAGAATGCGGCGAGGCGCCATTCTATACGTTAGGCCCGCTGGTCACAGACATCGCGCCCGCCTACGACCACATCACCTCGGCGATCGGTGCGGCGATGATCGGCTGGTTCGGCACCGCGATGCTTTGCTACGTGACGCCGAAGGAGCATCTCGGCCTGCCCGACCGCGACGACGTGAAGACCGGCGTCATCACCTACAAGATCGCGGCACACGCTTCGGACCTGGCCAAAGGCCATCCGGCGGCTATTGAGCGCGACAACGCGCTGTCACAGGCGCGTTTTGATTTCCGCTGGGAGGACCAGTTCAACCTGTCGCTCGATCCGGAGACGGCGCGTTCCTATCACGACGAGACCTTGCCGAAGGAAGCGCACAAGCTGGCGCATTTCTGCTCCATGTGCGGACCGAAATTCTGCTCCATGGAGATCACCCGCGAAGTGCGCGACTACGCCGCCAAGCTCAACGACAAAGAGATGCTCTCAAGTAGCGAAGCGCTAGAGCAGGCAAGGAAACAAGGCATGGCCGAGATGAGCGAGAAATTCCGCGAGATGGGCAGCGAAGTCTATGTGGAGGAGGAAGAGCCCCGTGACGATGCGTAAAGCCATTGCCCGTTTATCGATTGCAGCCTTGTTGTTGGCTGTTGCCGGTCCCGCATTGGCGGGGTCGAAAGCGCAAACATCCGGCGGTGGTTATGTCGTGAAGACGCAAAGCGCCAAGAAGGCCAAGCGCACCAAGTCCAAGAAGAACTGTGTCAAGACGGCCCCGCCTTTCATGTACAACCCCCGCTATATGAACCGTGGCTTCTTCAAATGCCGGCGCCAATAGGACGCAGAACACCATGACCGGACACGCGACTCCCGCAAGGCTTTGGTATCAGAGCTTCGTCCATCCGGTGGAGCAGGCCCCCTATATCGAGCGCCTGCAAAGTCAGCTCGATTTGGTAGCGGCCCCCGGTCATCGCTTCGAGGTGCAGGGCCTTGACCCCCCTGATCATCTCTTCCATCCGCTCACGGAATTTCGGTGTGCGGCGCAGACAATCCGAAACGCGTTGGAGGCGGAACGGGCCGGGTATGATGCCGTCGTCATCGGTCATTTCCAGGAGCCGGGCCTGCTGGAGTGTCGCGGCGCCCTCGACATTCCGGTAATTGGTCTCGGCGAAGCAACGCTGCTTGCCGCCTGCAGCATGGGGCGACGGATCGGCCTGGTGACTATAGACCCGATTTTCATCGACTGGCACGAGCAGCAAGTAAAAGCACATGGCCTCGACCAGCGGGTCGTTGGTATCCGCGCCATTGAAGTAAATTTGCCGGCGTTCATGCGCGCCTTCACCGATGACGCGAGCTATGCTGAGGTGCGTGCTGATTTTGTTGACCAGGTTCGTCCGCTGATCGCCGCGGGCGCGGAAGTCATCATCCCCGCGGGCGGGCTGCCCATGCTGCTTTTTGCGCGCGAAAGTCCATTTGTCATCGATGATGCATTGGTGCTCAACGGCATTGTCGTGCTGGCTAAGGCTGCCGAAATGGCTCTGGCGCTGCGCCGGCTGACCGGCGCTGTCGTTAGTAGGCGCGGCACTTACGCAAAGGCCTCGCCGGAATGCGTGCAGGAATTTCTCAGCACGCGTTGGTAGGATTGTTCCACGAAATGGGCAGTGAGGCTTATGTTGAGGAGGGGTGAAGTCATCTTGGCAGGGCCCTCGCTCATAGGTTTGGCAATGCGTCATTGGGCAGTTGCCCTCACTCCCGCACGAAAGTCCCAAGCCCGGTGCGGTCGTAAAAATCAAGCACGACTTTCGACGGCTTGTCGTCTTTGCCAGCAGAGAAAATTGCACCGGCGAGGCCGTTGGCGTTTTCGCCGATGGTCTCGAATCTGAATGTATTGCCGTCAAAATGGGTGAGGGCAAAAGTCGTGGGCGCGGCTTCCGGTCCCATGGTCATCGATAGGGCATCACCCTTGGCCGAAACCACCAGCGGGCCATAATAGCTGTTGGCATAACTCCCTACATAGTCGGTGAGGTTGCGGGCCGGGTTCGGCCGGGCCGGTAAGTCGGTGTAGTCCACTTCGGGGGCCTCGGCGGCGTCCATGCTTTCGAAGATGTGGCCTAGGAACCCAACCCAATCCACGGTCTGCTTGCCGTTCTGGGCGACGTCGAAAAAGGCCGCCGCGACCGCCTCTGCCACGCCAATGGGCCGGCCATTGGTCAGCGTGACGATGGCGATATCCTCGCCCGGCATGAAGCCGATATTGGTCGCGGCGCCGAGATTGAACGCGCCGGAATGGCCGAGCCGCGCGCGGCCCTCATCATCATAGCTCACGTTCCAGCCATAGCCGTAGAAGCCTGCCCGCGCCGCCGGAGAACGGGGAGGGCCGGGAATTACTTGCGGCACGTGGCTCGCGGCAAGGGCGGCGTCATCCACAATCTCTTTGCCGTCGAGCGTGCCGTTGCCGAGCTGCAGACGCATGAAGCGCAGCATATCGTTGAGCGACGCGCTGGCGCCGCCGGCCGGCGCCTGGGCATCCGGATCGCGATCATATCGCGCGTGCCAACTGCCGTCCTTTAACCGCGCATGGATATGCGCCCGGTCCTTATGCGCAAGATAGTCGGTGTTGCGGTAGCTGGCGGTGGTCATGCCGGCCGGCTCAAACAGTGCGGTCTCGGCGAGGTCTTCCCAGGTTTTGTTGGCCGCTGCCGCGGCGGCCACCCCACCTTCGGTGTAGCCGAAATTGCTGTAGTGATAGGTCGAGCGGAATGGGTCCAGGGGCTGCTGGTCGATATGGGACAGGATGTAATCCCGATTGAATCCGAGATCTTCGAGTAGGTCGCCGGCGCCGGTATGCAGGCCGCTCCGATGAGACATCAAGTCGGCGATGGTGGCGTGCGCGGTGACGTAAGGATCACTCAGCGCAAAGTCGGGATTATTCGTGTTTGCCGCATCGTTCCATTTGACGACGCCATCTCCGACCAGTCTGGCGACAATGGTCGAGGCGATGGGCTTCGACACCGAGGCCAGCATGAACACTGTGTCCGGGTCGATGGCGCCCGGTTTGCCGAGTTCGCGAACCCCGAAGCCTTTCGCGTAAATCACCTTGTCTTTGTAGACGACGCCAACAGCGGCGCCGGGCAGGCCGGTTCGCGTCATAGCGTTCGCGACAATGCTGTCGAGCGCAGCGGTAGCCTTGTCGATGGCAGCTTTGGTGAAGAGCGGTGGCACCGGTGAGACCGGCGCCTTTAGCAATCGCTTGCCCGCATCTTCCGCCAGCGTCGGGGCGACGGCCAAGGCTGAAGCGAGACTAAGCCCGCAGAATACGGCGATGATCGCGCGGCGAACGGGGCGTGATACGAAATGAACCGGCATTGGCGCTGTCTCCGAGTTTCGAGCAGCGGCCACTATCTACCAGGATGCCGGGTTCGGCAAAACGTGCGCCTCAGCCGCCACATTCCACAGATTGACACGCCGCCGCCATCGCGGTCTTTGAACTCTGGACTTTATCGAGAGGTGGGGAGGGCACGCGATATGCCGACTTATATCCTTTGGGCCTTGCTTGGCATGGCCGCTTATTCATGCATGACGTTGTTCGTGAAGCTTGCCGAGCGCGGCGGCAATGTGTCGACCTATATGGTTCTGGCGGTCGCGACGACGATCGTTCCGATTGTTGCTTTTTCCGTGGTTGCTTGGCGCGGGGAGCTGAGGACTTTGCTCTTCGATTTGGATACGCCGCCGCTGCTATGGGCGCTCGCCGGCGGTATTGCGCTCACCGTCTCCGCCTTTTCTTTGTTTTATGCGCTGTCGATCGGGCCAGCGAATATTGTCGTGCCCATATACGGCATGTTCATTGTCGGCGGCTCGGTGCTCGGCGTGCTGGTGCTTGGCGAGTCGATGCCTTGGCATCGCATCATCGGGCTGGTCGCCGCTGTGATTGGCGTGGTTCTCATCTCGTTGTAGGGGCATGCCTGGCGCCTGGCTGTGCAGGCGGCGGGTGGCGCAAACTGGAAGGATCTTGAGCGTGTCGCCGACATGGCGCTCCGTGCCTGGCCCGATTGAACCGACAGTGGTCTGTCCGACGGGCCGCAAGGGTCACGGCGTGCCGCGCACGCTCTCCTTCGCCTGCTTCATGGTGTGCGTCCTTTTTTTGGCGCCGGCCGCGCTGGCCAAGGAGGCTTTCGTCATCAGCGGTGTGGCTGGCGGCATCAAGGCGGCCGGGCTTGCTGCGGCGGGGCCGAAGCCATTCGTGGATACGGTTTGTCCGCTCATGCTAGCGCAGGCCGAAACGCGGGGGCTGCCACCCATGCCATTCGTGCGGCTGATCTGGCGGGAAAGCCGGTTCAACCCCAATGCGGTCAGCCCCAAGGGCGCGCAAGGTATCGCCCAGTTCATGCCGGGCACCGCGGCGGACCGCGGGCTCGACAACCCGTTCGAACCGAAATCGGCAATCGCCCATTCGGCGAGCCTCTTGGCCGATCTCAGCGTCGTGTTCGGCAATTTCGGTCTGGCGGCCGCGGCCTATAACGCCGGCGAAGAGCGGGTGCGGGGCTGGCTCGCGGGCAATCGGGTCTTGCCCGGCGAAACGCGTCGATATGTGCGCTTCGTCACAGGGCGCTCCGCCGAAGAGTGGAAGCTGCCCGAGACTGATCTTCCCAACGCGCTAAAGACCACGGGCGACAGGGTTCAAGACTCCTGCCGCAATCTCGCGCCTCTCGTGGTGCGGGCGGTGTATGAGACCGAGCCGCTCACCGCCAGCGGGGCTTGGCGCCCCTGGGGAGCGCACGTTTCTTCGGCTTTCTCCAAGGGTAAGGCGCTCGCCCAGTTCGCCAGGCTTAGGCGAGAGCATGCGTCGGTGCTGGCCGAGCGTGAGCCGTTTGTGCTGCCAAAGCGAAATTTGAGCCGTGGCCGCCGCGCACTCTACATGGTGCAAATCGGCGCCGACAGCCGCGCGGACGCGCACGAAATTTGCGCGAAACTGCGTGCTGGTGGCGGCGCTTGCATCGTGCAGAAGAACTAGGCGCCCTATAGTCTTCCTGCTCGATGCCACGCTCGGCATGATCAATATCCAGCAGAACGACATCATCAAGATTTTCTCGGTGGCGGCGGTGGTGTTCCTTCCGCCGACATTGATCGCCTCGATTTACGGCATGAATTTTTACACCAGGCCTGAGCTCGATTGGCTATTCGGCTTTCCGTTCGCGATTGGGCTGATGACCCTCTTCGCGGCATCGCCTTATCTCAATTTCAAACGTAAAGGATGGCTCTAGTTTTGGTGTTGCGCGGGGTACTCGGTGTCGCCACATTGCTGTGAGATAGTTCGAATTGGCTGATCGCGGCCAACCCTTTCCCAATCCTTTAATACCCTCGATAGGGAAGACGGATGACCCAACTGACCATCTCCAGTTTCGTTGCGGCGTTCTTCGCCGCGGCTCTGCTCATGCCGGTGTCGGCGTCTGCCGGCCCTGTCGGGCTTACAAACCACGCATCGGAAGCATCGCTGGTGCAAGAGGCGGGTTACCGCCGCCGCTGGCGTCGCGGCCATCGCTACGACACCGAAGTCTATGCACCGACCACGTCGGTGAGGACGAGCGAGTCTCACACGGCCGTCGATGCGCCATTCACACGGGTTCGCAAGGGCCCGCGCGGCACTTGGGTCCGGGCGCCGTTCGTCAATATCTTCGTGCCGCGCTAGGCACTCGGATAATTTAGCTTTTGTGTTGAGCGCGGTTTTTTTGCACGCGCGTTTCATTTGTGCCGAGGTTTTCCGCTCAGATCACGCTCTGCACAAGCGAGAGGGCGAGCGCGGCGCCAGCGGTGATCGCCAGCGTGGTCACCATGCCGAGGCGCAACGCCAGCAGGAGGAGCGCCGCAAAGCCGGCGAGCAGGGCCGCTTCCAGTTGGAAGCTCGCAAGGTCTGGCATCCAGAGGCGCAAGGGCCCGTGCCATTCGGGCTCGATGCGCTTGAAGATCACGTGCAGGGCGAACCATAAGCTCAAGTTTAGAATGACGCCGACTACTGAGGCGGTGACGCCGCGCAGCGCGCCGGCGAGCTTGGCGTTCGAGCCCAGGCGCTCCACGTAAGGCGCGCCAACGAAGATCCAAAGAAAACAGGGGGCGAAGGTGGCCCATAGCGTGACTGCGACGCCCAAAAGGCCAAAGGCGAGTTTTGGTTCGCCGCCTTGCCGGTAGCCGGCGAGAAAACCGACGAACTCGGTGACGAGGATGAGCGGGCCCGGCGTCGTCTCGGCGAGGCCAAGCCCGTCCAGCATTTCGCCGGCGGTCAACCAGCCATAGGTCTCGACTGCTTGCTGGGCCATGTAAGCCAGCACGGAGTAGGCGCCGCCGAAGGTCACCACGGCGAGCTTCGAGAAGAATAAAGCAATCTCGGCGGTGACATGGTCGCTGCCGGACAGCGCGGATATGGCCAGCAGCGGCACGATCCAAATGGCCATCCATAGCGCGGCGGTGCAGAAGGTTTGCCACAAAGACACCTGCGGTGCGTCGAGTGGCGGGGGCGCTGGCTCGGGAAAGACGAGAGCGAACAGGAAGCCAGCGAGCGCGGCAGCGGCGATGATCAGGGGGAAGGGCGCGGCCAGGAAGAAGATGGCGAAAAAGGAGGCCGCCGCGATGGCCCAATCATGGGGGCGGTGCAGCGTGCGCCTTGCCACTTTAATCAACGCCTCGATGACGATGACGAGAACCGCGGCCTTGATGCCGACGAAGGCGGCCTCGACCAGAGGCACTTGGCCAAACAGGGCGTAGGCGATGCTCAAGGCGAGCACGACAATCGCCCCGGGGAGCACGAATAAGAGGCCAGCGATGAGCCCGCCGAGCGTGCCATGCAACCGCCAGCCGACATAGGTGGCGAGCTGCATGGCCTCAGGGCCTGGCAGCAACATGCAGAAATTCAATGCGTGGAGAAAGCGCTCCGGGCCGATCCAGCCGCGCTCCTCGACCAGCACACGGTGCATCAGCGCGATCTGCCCGGCGGGTCCACCAAAGGACGTGACGCCGATTTTGGCCCAAACGCCGAGGGCCTCACGGAGAGTCGGCGCGGGTGCATCTTTGGTGGCAGCCATAGCGGCCAGTCCTAGAGCTTCGCACTGTCATGAGCAATGCGTGCACTTGTGACGGGGCGACGGTTGGCCGCTCTGGCGCCGCCGTGCTACCGAATGGCTTAAAGAGGAGTTTGAGTCGGCAATGACAACAGCACAGTTGGTTCAGGTTGCGGTATTTCTGGCCGCCGCCGCAATTGCTGCGCCGTTTGGTCGTTTCTTCCGCATTGGCTCGGTCCTTGGTTATCTGGCCGCCGGCGTCGTCATTGGACCCTATGTCCTAGGCCCCCTCTACGCCCTCGACGACGTGGCCAAGGTTCTTCATTTCGCTGAATTTGGCGTCGTGCTGCTCTTGTTCGTGATCGGGCTTGAGCTGCGCCCAATCCGGCTGTGGTCCATGCGTTCTGCCATTTTCGGGCTTGGCGCTGGCCAGCTCATCGTCACCTCCATCGTGCTGGCGACGATTGGGGCGGCCCTTGGGCTCGCCCTAAACGAGGCGCTGTTTGTCGGGCTGGCCCTGTCTTTATCCTCCACCGCATTCGCGCTCCAAGTGCTGGAGGAGAAGGGAGAGCTAACGACTCGTCACGGACGGTTGGCCTTCTCGGTTCTGCTGTTCCAGGACCTCGCCGCCATTCCTCTAATTGCACTGGTGCCGCTCTTCGCGCTCGGCGGCGACGAGCCGAGCATGGATCTCAGCAGCGCCGGGATCGCCATCCTCACCATTCTCGCCGTCATCGTGGGCGGGCACTTCCTGCTAAGCCGGCTGTATCGGGTTATTGCCGCCACCGGCGTGCGTGAAGCGATGACGGCCAGCGCGCTGCTCACGGTGGTGGGTGTGGCGCTGATCATGGAGCAGGTCGGGCTATCGGCGGCGCTTGGCGCGTTTATCGCTGGCGCGCTGCTTGCTGATTCCGAATATCGTCATCAGATCGAGGCGGACATCGCGCCATTCGAAGGCCTGTTACTCGCGGTGTTCTTCATCGCCATCGGCATGTCCATTGATCTCAGCGTGCTCGTCGCCAAGCCCGCAGCGCTGCTCGCCATTGTCGCCGGCCTAGTCGCGATCAAGGCGGTGATCCTTTACGGTCTTGGCCGTTGGTGGGGGCTAGCCAGTAGTCCATCGCGGCGTCTTGGCTTGGTACTCAGCCAGGGCGGTGAGTTTGCCTTCGTGCTGTTCTCGGTCGGTGTTTTCGAAGGCGTGATCGGCCGCGACACGGCGAGCCTACTCACGCTGGCGGTGACCTTATCGATGGCGGCAACGCCGCTTCTCTTGCTGATCGACGAGGTGATCGCGCGCGCGCTGAAATCCGAGCCGCCGGAATACGAAATGCCGCCCGAAGACGAGTACCACGTCATCATTGCTGGGTTCGGACGCTTCGGCCAGATCGTCGCCCGCGTGTTGCGCGCACGCCATATACCCTTCACGGCGCTCGACACCAGCATCGCCCAGGTCGACTTCGTTAAGCGCTTCGGCTCCAAAATTTATTACGGCGATGCGGGCCGGCTCGACATTCTGCGCGCGGCTGGAGCCCAGAAGGCGCAAGCCTTCGTGCTCGCCATAGATAATGTGGACGCTTCCATCAGGGTCGCCGAGGTCGTGCGCGAAGAATTTCCCGACTTGCCTATCTACGCGCGGGCGCGAGACCGCTTCCATGTGCACAGATTGATGGACCTCGGCGTCAACATTATTGAGCGCGAGACATTTTCTTCGGCGCTAGCGTTGACGACGAAATTGCTGCGGGGGCTTGGGCTGAAGCCCGACGAAGTGAAGCGGTTGACCGAGACCTTCCGGCAGCACGATGAGAAGCGTCTCTTCGAGGACTACAAATATTACACCGACATGGAGAAGGTTCGCGCCAACGCGCTCACCGCTGCGGTCGAGCTCGAAGACTTGTTCGCGAAGGACGCCGAAGAATTGCCAGAGGACGGCACTGCCGTTACTGCACCGCGTCGAGATGGTCGAGGATCATCCGGTTAAGTTCGGCCGGGTGCGTGAACGGGCTCATATGGCCTGCGCCTTTCAGGACTTCCACCTTGGCGTTGGGCAATGCGCCCGCCAACAGCTCGACAACCGCGCGGGTTGGCGGCTGGGTTTTTTCCCCAACAATCAGCAGGCTCGGTGCGGTGATCTCGGCATAGTCTTGCAGTGTCGTCTGCGCATCGACGGCGATGGAAAATTCGAGCGCGACCTTAGGAATCGTGGCGGCGATAGCGTTCTTGAAGCGCTCGGGCGATAGCCACCACCGCCAGCGGCCCAGCCAATAGCTCATGAAGGCACCCGCCGCTTTGCGGTCGTCGCCTTTGGCCACGGGGTCGAGCACGGAGATACCAAGCCGTTCCACGTCCTTCCACTCCGGGCAACCCTCGATGCGCAAGAGATGAAAGGAAACCGGCTCGATCAGCGTGAGGCTCTTGATCCGTTTGCCGAGCTTGCGCGCCGCGTCGAGCGCTAATGCCGCCCCATAGGAATGAGCGACGATATGGAGGGGGCTCCGCGTCTTCCTGGCGACGGCTAAGAGCGCCTTTACATCGGCCTCGATGCTGAAGGGTTTATCGATCGGCCAGGGATCGGATTGGCCATAGCCGATGAAGTCGGGCGCGAGCACCCGCCAATCGCTCTTCAACGTCTCGATGAGCGGCAGCCATTCCTTATGGGAGGCGCTGGAGCAATGGCAGAGCAGGGCGCACGGCCCTTTGCCCTCATCGAGATAGGCGATCTCGACACCGTCGACGGTCAGATTTTTCACCGGTCCCAATTCCCCCGCGCTTGCCCTTGGTGACAGCGCACACTCTAGCGGCTTGGCGCACGCTCTCCCACCCGTCTTGGGGACGAGCAGAAGCGCAAAGCGTTCGTTGGGGCTTTAGACCTTAATCGGCGGGCTCGGGTTCAGGCAGTGCGACGGCGGCGGCCGCTTTCTGCATGGCCTTCTGCACCTTCTCGAAGGCGCGAACCTCGATCTGGCGGATGCGCTCGCGGCTCACACCGAACTCGCCGGAGAGCTTTTCCAGCGTTAGCGGGTCCTCGGCAAGACGGCGCGCCTCAAACACGCGGCGCTCACGATCGTTCAGGTCTTTCAATGCATCGAGCAGCATGTCGTGACGGTGATCGCGCTCTTCGGATTCGGCGAGCGTTGTCTCTTGGTCAACGCTGTCGTCGACCAGCCAGTCCATCCACTCGCCGCTCTCCGCGTCGTTGCGCACGGGTGCATTGAGCGAGCTGTCTCCGGCCATCCGCCGGTTCATCGAGACCACGTCGGCTTCGGATACGCCGAGTCTGGTGGAGATCTTCTTGACGTTGTCGGGATGCAGATCGCCTTCTTCGAGGGCTTTGAGCTGGCCCTTGATTTTGCGCAGGTTAAAGAACAGCTTCTTTTGCGAGGCGGTTGTGCCCATCTTCACCAGGCTCCACGAGCGCAGGATGTATTCCTGGATCGCGGCCCTGATCCACCACATGGCATAGGTCGCGAGCCGGAAGCCCCTTTCGGGGTCGAAACGCTTCACCGCCTGCATTAGGCCGACATTGCCTTCGGAGATCACCTCGCCCACGGGCAGGCCGTAACCGCGATAGCCCATGGCGATGCGCGCCACGAGCCGCAGATGGGAGGTGATGAGCTGGTGCGCGGCATCGCGGTCGTCATGCTCGCGCCAACTCTTGGCGAGCATGTACTCCTGCCGCGGCTCCAGCATCGGAAACTGTCGAATTTCTTCGAGATAGCGTGTGAGCCCACCATGGGCACTGACGCTTGGTAAATTTTTGGCGGCCATGAGACCCGTTTTCTGCGACCTTGAGCCGGTCGCGCTCTTCCCGTTAAAAACCGCCCCCCGGCGAACCTTTGTATAGAGCCTTTGCCGCTGGCAATAAAGACTAGCGGGGCATCACAAGTCCTTGAGGGAAAACGCAATCTCGGCGAGATCATCAGGTAGCGCACTATTAAATTCTAGTAAGGCGCCGCTCACCGGGTGAATGAATGCCAGTCTTTCTGCATGAAGGGCTTGCCGGTCAAGTCGCCCGACCGTGTCCTGCACGCTTTGCGGAAGCTTTTGTAGCTTTGATTTAAAGCCCCGGCCATAGAGTGGGTCGCCGAGTAGTGGGTGCCCAGTGTGGGCCATGTGCACGCGCACTTGATGGGTGCGTCCGGTCTCGAGCGTGCACGCGAGGACAGAGGCCATGGGCCCGTCCTTGTCTTGGCCATAGCTTTCGACCAAGCGCCAATGGGTGACCGCGTGCCGTCCCTTGTCCTTCCGCAGCACCGCCATCTTGGTTCGGCTCGTCGGATGGCGGCCGATGGCCCCCTCGATGCGGCCTTTGGTTTTTGCTGGCGCTCCCCAGACCAAAGCGAAATAGCCGCGCTCAAGCGAGCCCGTCCGCCCATGATCGGCGAATTGCTTGGCGAGGCCACGATGGGCCTGATCAGTCTTGGCCACCACCATGAGCCCGCTTGTATCTTTGTCGAGACGGTGGACGATGCCGGGCCGCGCGACGCCGCCAATGCCCGATAGGCTCTTGCCGCAATGGGCAATGAGCGCATTGACCAAAGTGCCTGAGGGCTGGCCTGCGCCTGGATGCACGACGAGACCGGCGGGCTTGTCGATGACGATCAGTGCGTCGTCCTCGTAGACCACGTTCAACGGAATTTCCTCGCCCTGAAGCGTGGTCTCGGCGGCCTCCGGAACGGCAAGTTCGAAGCTGTCGCCTGGTTTGACCCTATATTTGACGTCCTCTATGGTCGCGCCGCTTGAAGCGACCTGGCCCTTCTTGATCAGGGCTTGCACGCGGGTCCGGCTCAGCTGCGGCAGGGCCTCGCTCAAAAAGCGGTCGAGCCTTTGGCCCGCGTGGCTTTCGTCCACTTCGGCTTTTAGGCATTCGACAATTGGCTGGTCTGATTGCGGCATGAGGTCTTTTAGACGATGGCGGTGAAGAGCGAGTCTGACAATACGCCTTTGCCGGGGACAGTGTTCACCCCACGCCAAGTGCGGATTCTAAAAATCGCCGTGATCGCGATGGGCGTCCTACTCATCGGCGGCTTTCTGTTTGTGATCGGGGTCATCGCCTATCAAGCCTCAAATTTGTGGCAGGGCAAGAGTTCGACGCAGGATAAGCCCGCGGTGGTGTCCTCGAACGTGCTTTCAGGGAGAGAGGCCGAGCTTGCCATTCCCGCCGGTGCAACGGTCTCCTCAATGGCCCTTGATGGCGACCGGCTCGCACTCCATGTCACTTCCAGCGCAGGGCAGGAGATCGTGGTTATCGACCTCACAAGCGGCAAGGTCATTTCCCAGATCAGGCTAGACGCCGATAAGCCTTGATCGCAATCGGCGCGACAAGCTATAGCTTCTCGCTCGCGCGCAGGCCCCGTTCGTCTAGAGGCCTAGGACGCCGGCCTCTCACGCCGGAAACAGGGGTTCGATTCCCCTACGGGGCGCCATTTTTTTTGGCGGCGGTCTAACTTAGCGTAGCGCCAGGCCCGCTCGGCGTGCTCCGCGCCATTTCATCGGCGTCATGCCGGGCAGCATCAAGGCTGGAGGTCTGGACGGAAGCAGTCATCAAGTTTCCTGTCCTTATCGATTGCGCACGTCCATACATGAATATGGGGCCCGGCGGCATTGTCAGAGCAAATTCGTTTACTTTGCCAAAACGTCAGAACCGGATTTCACACCAGCCATTCCGACGACGAGAACGATCGATGGCGAAGTTCAGGGACATGCAAACTCTCCAAAAGTTTGCCGCTGCCCATGCCTCGATCCACAACCACTTCAACCACGACCGTCACCTCAACCGTCGCGATATCTTCAAACAGAACCGCTCTGTCGCCCTGGCCGAGTGGGGTCAGCTGGCGGCCTGAACGCCTCAGACTAGCAACATTCGCAGGCCCGCTTAGATTTGTCTGACAATGCCTGATTTCGGTCTCTTGTGCGAAGGAAGCGGATCGCAGCGATCGCTCTTGGTCAAGCGAGGGCGGCGAGGTGCCAGGCGAATAGCAACATTATTGCCAGCAAGAGGGCCAGAGCAATAAGCGCACCGATTACCAAAGCCCACCGTCCCTGGGCTCTCCGTTGCAGAGGAAACCATAGGAAAAGCAAGACGCCTGCCAGAAGTATCTGGAATGACGCAACGCCGGCCAGCCCGCTGATGCGATAAAGCAGGAGCGCTCCGAGGCCCATGAGGATAAGGCCGGCAAGCACCCATTTGGTAATACGCTGACCCTCATTGGACCTCTCCTCAACGGCAATCAATGTCATCAGACTCGATATTGTCGGGCCGAAAGCGATCGCAAAGCCGATCACCGTCAACAAGATTCCGGCGATGTCGAGCCATGGCGGTTGAAGTCCACCGACCAGACCAAGCTTGAGGTTAAAGATCGCACGCACAATCTCCGCAAAGGTCATGGCCGAGAAGTTCTCGACCGTTCCAGCACCAATGACATATTCGCCCGTTCGGCCCGTCGGATTGAAGACGGCGATATAGGCCGGGATGCCGGCCGGTAAAGCAATGGTTCTGGTGCCGCTCTCCCAGTAGCGTTCCATGGAGAAAGGCTCGAAGAAAA
>JAGPVD010000105.1 GCA_018067145.1 Methyloceanibacter sp. | reverse complement strand
CCTCTTTGGCTTTTTGCCGGCGGGGTGGGTATAGCCGCGGCTCAGGATGTTCCCGATCCATCGTCCGGTCTTGCGGACGTGCTCAAGGGGCGGCCTTACTCGCCCTACGCCGATCGCGCCTTTCCGACAGAGGTCTATTTTGGCGACACTCATAGCCACACTAGCGTTTCGGCGGATGCTGGCGTTTGTCGATACCAAGCTGGACGAACACGATTGGTGCGAGCGAGCTCGGCACGGTTTGGACGGACCCGGATTTCGATCCCGAAGAGAAGGCATTTTACTACGCGCGCGTCCTTGAAATCCCGACGCCGCGTTGGACCGCCTACGACAAGGTGAAGTTCGATCTCGATCTTCCGGAGGGAATTCCGCTCAAGCAGCAGGAGCGTGCCTACACTTCGCCCATTTGGTATACGCCGAAGGGGTAATCTGCGGAATTAGGAGACATAACTTGATGAAGACTACTGCGGGCGTATTTGCCCTTTCCATGGTCCTAGGGGCAGTCGCCGCGACCGGTGCCAAAGCTGGAGATGAGATGTCCGCGGCCGACAAGGAAGCCGCGATCCCGGAAAATCCCCTTAAGGACGCTTATTTTGGTGAGCAGCACGTCCATACGTCTTACTCGCTCGATGCCTTTATCGGGGGTGAAGCGCTGACGCCCGATAATGCCTATCGCTTCGCCAAGGGTGGAGCGGTAACGGTCTACGGCAAGCCTCACAGCATTGGCCGTCCGCTCGATTTCGTAGCGATTACCGATCATGCGGAATATCTCGGCGAGATGTACACGGCGCAAGTGGAAGGCGCTCCCGGCTATGACAACCCGAAACTTGTCGAGCTGCGCAGTCTTGATGATTTCGAAGACCAGGAATCCTGGTTCTTGAAATATGTCGTCTCCAATAATCGTTCAGGAGCGCCGCAACACACGGACTTCTATCCCGGAGACGACGCCTTACGCAGTGGTTGGAAGGTCATGGTCGATGCGGTCGAACGGCACTACGTGCCGGGCACGTTCACAACCATTCCGGCGTTTGAGTGGTCAGCCGCGCCTAAGGGCGCGAACATGCATCGCAACGTGTTTTTCCGGGACACCAAGGTCCCAAGTTTGCCGATCAGTGCCGTTGATACAAGCGACGAAGAAGAGTTGTGGGAATGGTTGGCGGAGCAGGAGCAGGCAGGCTCAACGCTGTTTGCCATTCCGCACAACTCGAATGCGTCCAAGGGGTTCATGTTTGAGCCTCTCGATAACAAGGACCAAAAACTCAGTGCCGACTATGCCCGCACGCGCGCCAAGTGGGAGCCGTTGATCGAGATGATGCAGATCAAGGGCAATTCGGAGGTGAATAGAAAGCTTTGGCCTGCCGACGAGTTCGCGGATTTCGAGAATGGCGACAGCATCCAGAATTATAGCGATCGCGTGTTCGAGAAAAAAGATTTCGTGCGCTGGGCCGTAGTCAAGGGACTTCATTACGACAAGACGCTGGGAGAGAACCCTTACAAGCTTGGCTTCGTTGGTGGTACCGATAACCACAATGGTCTGCCAAGCGATGTCACCGAAGCGAACTATGTCGGTAGCCACGGTGGCGCAGATGGTTCCGTCGCTCGACGTCGTGACAAGGATATCGCCGGTTGGATCATGGGTAAGGATTCGAATCCGGGCGCGCTAACAGGTGTTTGGGCAACAAAGAATACGCGGGGCGCCATTTTCGACGCGATGAAGGCCCGCGAGACATTTGCGACATCCGGCCCGCGCATCAAGGTACGCTTCTTCGGCGGTGTTGGGCTTGCAAACTCAGACGATCCCAAGGCGCTTGTCGAAGAGGGCTACGCTAAGGGCGTGCCCATGGGCGGCACGCTCAAGGGCCTGAGCTCGGCGCCGACCTTCACCGTGCACGCAATGATGGACCCAATCGGCGCCAATCTCGACCGCGTCCAGATCATCAAAGGTTGGGTGGACGATCAGGGCGAGCCACAGGAAAAGATCGTCGATGTCGTCTGGTCAGCCGACCGTAAGCGCGGGCCAGACGGCAAGCTCGCCCCTGTGGGCAGCACGGTCGACCTAAAGACGGCCACTTACGAGAATAAGATCGGAAGCCCTAAGCTGATCGGCAGTTGGACCGATACCGAGTTCGATCCTGGGCAGCATGCGCTCTATTATGCGCGCGTGCTTGAGATCCCGACACCACGCTGGAGCACCTTAGACGCGGTGCGCAATGGCCTGCCGCTGCTTCCGGATGTGCCGACCTCGATCCAGGAACGAGCCTGGTCCTCGCCGATTTGGCACACGCCGAGGGGGTGACGGTAGTGGAGGTTGGCTTAGTGGCATTTCGGACAGACCCAGGTGTGAGAGCACTATGACCTTCATCGCCCGCTTGATCCGTGAACCGCTCGTCCAGTTCTTGCTCATCGGCGTCGCCATCTTTGCCATCTATGATTTGGTCGCGAGCCAGAGCGAGCCACCGCGGGATCGCATCGTCGTTACTGAGGGCAGGGCGCAGCAATTGGCGCTAGTGTTCGCCAAGACCTGGCAACGGTCGCCGTCGCCCCAGGAGATGCGCGGCCTGATCGATGCTTACGTCAAAGAGGAAATATATTACCGGGAGGCGATCAAGCTCGGCCTTGACAGAGACGACACGCTGATCCGGCGGCGTATGCAGCAGAAGATGGAGTTTCTGAGCGAGCCGAGTGACGATCGGCTTGCTGCGAGCGATGCCACGCTTCAGTCATTTTATGACGCGAACCAAGCCGATTTCCTGATCGAGCCTGAGGTCGAGTTCCAACAGATCCTCATCGATTCTGAAAAGGATCGGGAACCGGCTGAAGTCCGTGCCGAGCAGCTCTTGCGGCAATTGCGCGACAGCTCACAGGACGTCGATGCCTCCGAGCTTGGCGATGCCACGCTGCTGCCCTACGCCACGCGACTGTCTTCGGTCACCCGTATCGGCAATGCGTTCGGCGAAAACTTCGCCAAGAAGCTCGCCACTCTGCCGGCCGGCGAATGGACGGGTCCGATCAAATCGCCATTCGGCCTGCATCTGGTGCACATCACCGACCGCCGCGACGAAAGGCTTCCGCCACTCAACGAAATCCGCAAAGCAGTTGAGCAGAAATGGCGCACACAAGAGCGGGATCAGTTCCAGCAGGATGAATACGACCGGCTGCGCGCCAACTATGAGGTGGTTGCTCCACTCAACGAAACGGCAGCGGGAAGCGGCGCGGAATGATCCGGTTTCTTGCAGCCGTAGCGTTGTGCCTCATCGTGGGCCTGTCCGGCGTCGGTATGACCCATGAGTTGCGGCCTGGCTTTCTGGAAATCCAACAAACGGCGCCTGAGACATATGACGTCCGCTTCAAAGTTCCGGCCCGCGGCAATTTACGTTTTGGGCTCCATGTACGTTTTCCAGAAACATGCTCCAATGCGAAGGAGCCTCGTAGCGAACGCGCCGGCGCCGCTATCGTGGAGCGCTTCGCCATCGTCTGTTTAGACGGTCTAGAAGGTCGCGAAGTTTCAATCGACGGACTTTCCTCCACGTTCACGGATGTTGTCACGCGCGTGGCGCTATCCGATGGGTCCGTTCAAGCGGACCGGCTAACGCCGGACCGGCCGTCATTCAAAGTCCTCGTTGCGCCGACCTGGATGGATACCGCGTGGACCTATTTCCGGCTCGGCGCCGAGCACATCCTGCTCGGCATCGATCATTTGCTGTTCGTCCTGGCGCTCCTGCTCCTCGTCCGTGACCCGTGGATGTTGGTGAAGGTCATCACCGCCTTCACCGTGGCCCATAGCATTACCCTGGTCTTGGCCGCGCTCGGCTGGGCCCATATCCCGCAGGCACCCGTTGAGGCGGTGATTGCGCTGAGCATCATGTTCGTGGCGGCGGAGACCGTTCGGCAAACATGGCGGGAGAACGATCTCACGAGCCGAGCGCCATGGGTTATCGCATTCGCCTTTGGCCTCTTGCACGGGTTGGGATTTGGCGGCGCTTTAAGGGAAATCGGCCTGCCTCAGTCCGACGTGCCGCTGGCGCTCGTCAGCTTCAATTTGGGAGTTGAAGCCGGTCAGCTTCTGTTCGTCTTTGCCGTGCTGGCGTTGAAGGCGGTGATCGATCGCGCGCTGGCGATCAAATTGCCCTGGGTCCGCACCGTCACCGGTTACGGCATCGGCTCCATCGCTGCCATGTGGTTCGTCCAGCGCTTCGCCCTCATGTTCTAACGGGCAGGAGGCCTCTAAGGGGGGCTCTGTTCCCTCCTCGAGCGATGTCGGGAAGGTGCCCGAGCCAGGGCGGTTCAGCCGAGCCCATTAGAAATAATGGTCGGAGTGGCAGGATTTGAACCTGCGACCCCCTCGTCCCGAACGAGGTGCGCTACCAGGCTGCGCCACACTCCGCTTGGCTGAAGACGGACGTATATAGACGGCCCTGCGCTGCCTCGCAACAAAGCCTGTTCGGGGTGGCTGGCGTGGGGCAGCGGCCCAAGGCCCCTCGGGGCTTTGGGGACGCCCATGCGTTGCCCCCAGCCGCCGATGCTGGTACGGAGGGCACCGCTTGCCATATATGGGCTATGACGCGAGGAGGGCTTCCTCATCGGTGTGAGCGGTATTGGGGCGTAGCCAAGTGGTAAGGCACCGGGTTTTGATCCCGTGATCCCAGGTTCGACCCCTGGCGCCCCAGCCACCCAGTCGCGGCATTTCTCGCTCTCTCCAGACCT
>JAGPVD010000098.1 GCA_018067145.1 Methyloceanibacter sp. | reverse complement strand
AGGTCTTCCCACCTGCGGCGCGACCAGTTTTGGCCAGCCCTTAGGCGCGAGCCACGCGTTGTTAGCCTTTGCGCCTGGCGGAGTCTAGGTCGCTTGGCGCCCGTGGACCTCTCGGCGGCTGCAAGTCGTCAGCTGCCCCCGGCCGTCTTGCCGCACCCTTTATGCGCACCGGTCAATTGGCGGCTTTCTTCGTCTTCTTTTTCTTCGTATTGCCGCGGTTCTTTTCGAAGCGCAGATCCCGTCCGCTCCGGCAGTCGGTCTGCAAGGACACGACCTCGACGGCGTCGGCATAGGCATTGAGGCCCTCTTGCGGTGGCGCGCGCTGCCCAATATGCCGATTATCGCAAATTGCCGTCGACCTGACATGCGGCGCGTTCTCGATGAGAATCGGCCGGACCTCCTCGAAGACGTTGCGGACGATTTCGATATCGGCGGCGTGGCCGCGCTTGGCCGCGATCATGATGCCACCGCCGGCATTGTTTATGAACTTCGAACGTTCGATGAGGATATTGATGACCTTCTGCTCCGGCCGGTCAGGCTCGATATCGATGCCGGCGCTTGGGCGTGTCCCGCGCGTCTGCTGGAACACCGAGTTGGTCACCAACAAGCGATTGGCCTCGACGATGGAGAGCCCCTGGCGGCGGTTGTGGGTAGCGACAACCGAGCAAAGCGCAACGTCCGTGGCACCCTCGACATAAAAGCCGTCGCCCCACATCTCCTTCGCGGTGACGCCCGCGATGGTCACGCGCTTGACCTCAGGGCCGATGCGAATGCCCATACCCCATTCGCCGGCCTTGCCCTCGTGCGCGGCGCGATCGCCCAGAAGCGTGCCGCCGATCACGTTGACGTCGGTGGCCTTGCCGATCTTCAGCACGGAGTAGGAGCGCGCCCGATTCGGGATCACCTTCAAGACGGCGCCGTCAGCGAACTTGAGGGTCATCTTGCTGCGCAACCGCAGACGTCCCTTACCGGTAGCACGGACCATGTAGGTACCATTGGGCACGTAGACAGTGCCGCCGGTGCCGGCGACCTCGTTGATCGCTTCCTGGATTTTCTTGGTGTCGTTGGCTTTGCCGTCTCCCTTGGCCCCTTTTTTCCTAACGTCGACAACAAGGGAAGAGGTCGGTGCGGCGTTGCAGCCATCGAATGCGTCTGCGGGCGCAGCCAACAACAGGGTGAAGGCGGTTGCGAGTGCGGTCAGGGAAAGCGTTGCGCGCAAGGTCATGTTCAAGTGCGTGGTTCCGCAGGTGCCGTGTCGGGTTTGCTATCTCGCCCTAGCGTGTCCAAAAAAAGGAGTCGCCGTGGCGGCGCCCAGGGTCAAGACTGCGGTTTTTCCTCGATCCGTCCATAGCGATCGTCGAAGCGGACGATGTCGTCTTCGCCGAGATAGCAGCCCGACTGCACCTCGATAATGCTCAAAGGGACCTTCCCGGGGTTCTCGAGTCGGTGCGCCGTGCCGATGGGGATATAGATCGACTCGTTCTCGCTGACGAGCATCTCTTTGTTACCGAGGATGACACGCGCGGTCCCGCGCACCACGACCCAATGCTCGGCCCGGTGGTGATGCATCTGGAGCGACAGCGATGCGCCTGGCTTCACCATTAGATGCTTGACCTGGTAGCGGTCACCGGTCTCGATGGACTGATAGAAGCCCCAAGGGCGATGGACCCGAGCGTGTATCTCGTGCTCGGTACGGCCGAGATTTTTCAGCTTGGCAACGAGGTCGCGAACGTCTTGCACGCGCCCCTTGTCGGCAATGAGCACTGCGTCGCCCGTGTCGACGATGACGAGGTCCTTCACCCCAAGTGTGGCGATGAGCCTGCCATTGCCTCGTATATAGGTCGCTTCGGTATCGACGGCGACGACGTCACCGCTGATGACATTGCCGGATTTGTCCTTGTCGCCGAGATCCCAAAGCGCGCTCCATGAACCGACGTCGCTCCAACCGATGTCGAGCGGCATGACCACGGCCTTCGTGGTCCGCTCTATCACTGCCGTGTCGATAGGCTCGGATGGGCAAGCCTGAAAGGCCGGCTGATCGAGGCGCAAAAAATCGAGGTCCTGGTAGCTGCCTGTGACCGCAGCGGTGCTCTTCGCCAAAATTTCGGGACAATGAGTCTGCATCTCCTCGATGAGCACGTCCGCACGACACATAAAGATGCCGCTGTTCCAATCGTAGCCGCCCTCGGCAAGAAACGCCTTCGCCCGTTCGATGTCCGGCTTCTCGCAGAACTGCGCGACGGCGAACGCACCGTCGCCGACTGCCTCGCCACGCTTGATGTAACCGTAGCCCGTCTCCGGGGATTTGGCCGTGATGCCGAAGGTGACGATGTGACCGGCGCGCGCGAGTTCGGCGCCGGCGAGCACCGCTGTTCTGAACCCTTCCTCGTCCGTGATGTGGTGGTCGGCAGGGAGGAGCAGCAGAATGCCTTCTGGGTTGAGATCACCGACGATCTTTGCGGCAACCGCCGCAGCCGCAGCCGTGTTGCGCCCGACCGGCTCAAGCACGTGGGCCGTGGTCTCGACGCCGAGCTCATGGAGCTGGGCGGCGATCATGAAGCGATGGTCTGAATTTGAGATTACCAGCGGCGGTGCAATCCCGTCTGGTCCCGCGAGCCGGAGCACCGTCTCTTGGAGCAGTGAGTGCTCCGAAAAGAACGGCATTAGCTGCTTTGGCATTTGCGAGCGGGACACCGGCCACAACCGCGAGCCGGTTCCTCCCGAAAGTACCACTGGATAGATGCTGCTCATGGCGCCTTTCGTTGGCG
The DNA here is from genome assembly GCA_018067145.1 of Methyloceanibacter sp. Taxonomy (GTDB): domain Bacteria; phylum Pseudomonadota; class Alphaproteobacteria; order Rhizobiales; family Methyloligellaceae; genus Methyloceanibacter. The sequence goes on along the minus strand of JAGPVD010000098.1, from coordinate 259 downwards.
ATTAGGCCTAACGGTCCGGAGCCAAGAAGCGCCCCGGAGCCGAACTCCGGCTCATTTAAAGCATGGATCGGGCCAGCCGGACAGGCGGTGCGGCTCATTGTTCCCAAGCGAGATCGCAGGGTTCCGTTCAAGCTGGGTTCAGGTGGGAAATTCTAATCTAGGCGCCGAGATGGTTGTTCCGTCGCCCGGATTTGCCCGCGACGAGGAATGTTGGAGGTCACGATGAGACATGGACACACGGTGAGGCGGACGCTGATAG
>JAGPVD010000035.1 GCA_018067145.1 Methyloceanibacter sp. | reverse complement strand
TGCCTTCTTCTCGGACTTGGTTAGGGTCTTGTCGTAGCTGCGGACCATCTCGGTGAATCGGTTCATCGGTTGGCCTGTTGGCAACTGGTCGGCGCAGCCACCGAGCCAAAGGGCAGGTAGCGTCGCAACGATGCAATAAGCTGATCGCAGAAACATCGGTAAGATGTTGGCTCTTGTGGAGTTTCCCCTAGCGATTGTCATTGCCTCCCGTTTATGTTGCATAGCACAATGGACGGCCTGGCGGAAGATGCCTCGGGAGAGCCCGCTTCTCCTTTAACCAGCCACAACATGGGCAAGTGTGGGTTAAATAAGGACAAATTCATGTCGGAGGGAAACGACAGCGCCGGTGAAGCCGCCGATGAAGCCGCCGTGGAAGACAGCCAAAACGACCATGTTGATTCATTAGCCCGGAATATGGTGCGCCTCTTCGATCAGGGCGCGAAGGTATTCTCAACGCTGGCTGAGCGTTCCAATTCGAACGGCCAGGGCCCCTACAGCATGACGTCGGAAGTTGGTGAGGCCGCCAAGACGCTTGGCGAGGTCGCGCGCGTCTGGGTATCGGACCCGGGCAAGCTCGCTGCGGCCCAAGGCGAATTGTTCCAGAGCTATGCGGATCTTTGGGGCCGTTCCTTCCGCCGGTTCCTCGGCGAAGAGGTTGAGCCTGTCGCCGAACCGGAACCGGGCGACAACCGCTTCAAAGATGCCGACTGGAACGACAGTCAATATTTCGACTTCGTGAAGCAGGCTTATTTGATCACGTCTCGTTGGGCCGAGGACGTCACCAAGAGCACCGAGGGCGTCGACGAGAGGACGCGCAAGAAAGCCGTTTTCTATCTGGACCAGATGCTGGCCGCTTTGTCGCCGTCCAACTTCGCCTTGACCAATCCGGAAGTGGTTCGCGCCACGATTGCGTCCAATGCGGAAAATCTGGTGCAAGGGATGGCCCACCTCGCAAAAGATCTCGAGCAGTCGAAGGATCTGCTGCGCGTCAGTCAGACCGACCTTAGCGCCTTCGAAGTTGGCAAGGACCTTGCCATCACGCCAGGCAAGGTCGTGTTCCAAAACGACGTCATCCAACTCATCCAGTACGCACCGAGCACGGGCGAGGTCTATGAGCGCCCGCTGATCATAGCGCCGCCGTGGATCAACAAGTTCTACATTCTCGATCTTGTGCCCCAGAAGTCATTGGTCAAATGGGCGGTCGATCAGGGCTTCACAGTGTTCATGATCTCGTGGGTCAACCCGGACGGAAATCTCGCCCAGAAGACCTTCGAAGACTATATGCAGGAGGGCGTCTTGGCCGCCGTCGATGCGGCCAACCGCCAATGCGGTACCACTCAGGTCAATGCGCTCGGCTACTGTGTCGGCGGCACGCTGCTCGCCTGCACCCTCGCCTATTTGGCGGCCAAGGGCGACGACCGGATCGCCTCGGCGAGCTTCCTCACCGCGCAAGTCGACTTCAGCGAAGCGGGCGACCTTCTCATCTTCATTGACGACACGCAGCTAAATTCACTCGAGGAGATGATGGCCGAACAGGGTTATCTGGACGGGTCTCGCATGGCCCACGTGTTCAACATGCTTCGGCCCCGCGACCTGATCTGGCCCTATGTGATCAACAACTATCTGCTCGGCAAGAAACCCTTCCCATTCGATCTCCTATACTGGAATGCGGATTCGACGCGTCTGCCGGCCCTCAATCACGCCTTCTATCTGCGCGAGTTTTACCACCTCAACCGCCTGAGCAAGGGCGAGATGGTTCTCGGCGGCGAGACGCTCGATCTCTCCCGCATCAACATGCCCATCTACGAGCTGTTCACGCAGGAAGACCACATCGCTCCGGCACTCTCGGTATTCCGCGGCAGTAAATTGTTCGGCGGTCCAGTGCGTCACGTCATGGCGGGGTCTGGCCACATCGCAGGCGTCGTCAACCCGCCGGCCAAAAAGAAATACCAGTTCTGGACCGGCGCCCCGGCGGCCACATTTGAAGAATGGACTGCTGCGGCAACCGAAACAGCGGGCTCCTGGTGGCCTGACTGGGCCAAATGGCTCGACAAGCAGTCGGGCGAGAAGGTCCCTCCCCGTGACCCTTCGGCAGGCCCCCTAAAAGCCATCGAGGACGCGCCTGGCTCCTACGTGAAGGGTGGCAGTTAGCGCTCCTGCTAAGCATCATTTCTTGTTTGTGACGCTGACATACCTTCCGCGCTGCCTCTATGCGCGCAAGGAGGGAAGTGTGTTCGCAATTCCCTCACGTGCGACATTTTGTTGTACCCATTCTTGGAATCTGTCCTCATGTCAATGCGTTGAGAAGAAACGCTAATGCGTTAAGCAGCGCTGCGTCGCCGACGCCAATAGAAGTCATGCTGGGGGCAGGCAATGGGACGGCGATGCAGTGGCAATAATTCCGTTTATGGCAGGACAAATCAGACGAAGCGGCCGAGGTCCGGCACGGGTCTGACGGTAGGCCGGCCTCCCGCCGGCGATAGGCCAAGACCGTTGGACCGTCGCGCGCTGCTGCACAGCACAGCACTCGCTTCGACGCTGATGATTGCCGTGATTGCAGCACCGACACCTGGCGCAGCGCTGGTCGCTTGTTTGCAACCGGCCTCTCCCGCACCGATCAGCGATCTGGGCATCAACGATTCCATCTTCTCCGAGACCACATCGGTCTTCGCCAAGGTCGATGTCACCTTCGGTGACGATGTCTCCGGCGTCGGCGGCCAGGCCGGCATGCGCGTCGCCTGGTAGCAGTGCGGCGTTTCTTACGGGAATAGCGGCAGTTGCTCGAGCGCGGTTGTCTCGTCGAGGCCGTGCATCAGATTGAAGTTCTGCAAGGCCTGTCCAGCGGAACCCTTCACCAGATTGTCGATGACCGAGACGACGATGGCGCGGCCCGGCAACCGGTCGGCGAACACGCCGATATGGCAATAGTTCGAGCCCCGTACATGCTGGGTCGCGGGGATGACCCCCTCCTCCATCACCCGCACGAAGGGGCTCGTCCCATAGGCGTCGTTCAGCGCCTTGCGGAGGTCCGCAGGGGTCGCCGTGCCCGCCAGCCGTACATAGGAAGTGCAAAGCTCGCCCCTCGTCATGGGAACGAGATGCGGTGTGAAGTTGATGGTCACGGGTGCATCGGCGGCAATGCCGAGTTCTTGCTCGATCTCAGGTACATGGCGGTGGCTACCGATGCCATAGGGCGAACTGCCCTCGCCCGCTTCGGAGAAGAGAAGGTTTTGCTTCAGCGCCCGCCCGGCGCCGGACACGCCGGACTTGGCATCGATGATGATGTCTTCAGGTTCCATCAGTTTCGATTTGGCCAGCGGCAGCAGCGCTAGCAGCACGGCCGTCGGATAGCAGCCCGGACAGGCCACGAGCCGCGCCGATTTGATCTGGTCGCGATAATGCTCGGTCAGCCCATAGACGGCGTCTGCGTGAAGCTCCGGCGCTGAGTGCTCTCCGCCATACCACTCAGCGTAAGTACCAAGATCGCGCAAACGGAAGTCGGCCGACATGTCGATAACCTTCACCCGGTCGGGCAGCTTCTTGATCTCGCTATGAGCGGTGCCATGCGGCAGTCCACAAAAGGCGACATCAACCGATGCCCAGTCCACCTCGTCAGCGGTGAGGAGTGCGGGTAGATCGAGGCTCCCAAGATGCGGGAAGACCTGGGCCAACGCCTGGCCGGCATGGGCCCTGGCGATCAACGCGGTGATTTTGATTGCAGGATGTCTGGCGCCGAGCCGGATCAGGTCAGCGCCCGTATAACCGGAAGCGCCGAGCACTGCGGCCCGGATTGGCTGTTTGCTGGCCATGATCGAACCTTAAGGAAAATCCCCGCTAAAAAGCGGGCTTAGCGGAATTTGACGCGAAGCGAAAGACGGTGCGGCGGCGAGGCTGCAAAGAGCCCCGGCCACGACCTTCCAGAGAGAAGCGCTTGGATTAACGCTTGGAGAACTGGAAGCTCTTACGAGCCTTGGCCTTGCCGTACTTCTTGCGCTCGACTGTACGTGCGTCGCGGGTCAGGAACCCGCCCTTTTTGAGCACAGCACGAAGCTCAGGCTCAAAGCGGGTCATCGCAATGGAAATGCCATGGCGCACAGCGCCGGCCTGGCCCGAAAGCCCGCCGCCTTTGACGGTGCAGACGATATCGAACTGGCCTTCGCGGTCAGCAGCCACCAAAGGCTGCGCCAGGATCATGCGCAGGACGGGGCGCGCGAAATAGGTGAGTTGGTCCCTGCCATTCACGGTGATCTTGCCGGGGCCAGGCTTTACCCACACGCGGGCAACAGCGTCCTTACGCTTGCCAGTGGCATAGGCGCGGCCTTGCGCATCGATCTTTTTCTCGTAGACCCGCTCGGGAGTCTCCGTGGTGGTGGCCTCGGCGCCCTCGCCGTCTTTGAGCGTAGCCAGGTCTTCCAGCGTCATCGTCTCGCTCATGGCTCTACGCGCTCCTTGCGTTCTTAGTATTGAGGGCGGCGACGTCGAGCTTCACCGGGTTCTGCGCCTCGTGGGGATGCTCAGGGCCTGCATAGACCTTGAGGTTCTTAAACTGTTTGCGGGCCAAGGGGCCGCGCGGCAGCATGCGTTCAATGGCTTTTTGCAGCACGCGCTCGGGGTGCTTGCCGTCGAGGATCTTGTCGGCGGTGCGGCTCTTGATGCCGCCCGGATAGCCGGTATGCCAGTAATAGATCTTGCCAGCGCGCTTGTTGCCGGTCAGCACGACATGCCCTGCGTTGATGACCACGATATTGTCGCCGTCATCCATATGGGGCGTATAGCTTGCCTTATGCTTGCCTCTCAGCCGCATTGCGATCAATGAGGCGAGCCGGCCCAGCACGAGGCCTTCGGCGTCAATGAGGATCCAGGACTTTTCGATGTCCGAAGGCGTGGCGGAAAAGGTTTTCATGGGTCGCGCTTTACTTGAGGTCTTTCAAAGAACGGCGCTTTTAGCGTTTGCGGCGAATGAGGTCAAGCGAGCGGGTTTTTTCGTTGTACGACAGTTGGTTAGAGTTGTGGTATCTACATACCGTGC
>JAGPVD010000191.1 GCA_018067145.1 Methyloceanibacter sp. | reverse complement strand
CGGTGAAGGAGCCGTCCTTGTTGGGCTTGCCGGAAATGTTGTTCACGCTGTAAGCGTCGAGATCGTTCTTCGTGCATGACTTTGACCAGTCCAAAAGTCTACCATTAGCCGTGGAAGCCTATTTGAAACGTCGCCTGACTGCATAGCGGCTGCAGGTGTTGCGGTGGAGAAGGCCTGTGCTGACAGGGATGTCGAGAAAATATGAAAATTGGAATATCAGCGCGTGACGTCTTAGCGGGCTTTCGCACCGCTTGGCAATTTCGGTGGCCATTCCTGGTCGCACACCTGCTGGTTCGACTGCTTGTGCTGGCTATCATCACTCCGCTCGCCAGCCTCGTCCTGTCGTTTGCTATCGCGACCAGTGGCCAAAGCGCGGTAACCGATCAGGAAATTGCCTATTTCCTGCTCACCCCGACTGGCCTGGTCGCTGCGCTTGTTTTTCTCTGCCTGCTCACTGCCGGCGCAGTTCTTGATGTAGCCATCATGACCAGCGTCCTCCGCACGGGTCAGAAGAGCACGGCGGGAGTGCTCGGTCATGGCCTGCGATTCGTCATTTCCCATTTCACCGCGCTATTGGGCTTCAGCCTGCGACTGATCGCCAGGATTCTGCTCATTACAGTTCCATTCTTGATGATCGCCGCCATTGTCGCTGCGTTCTCACTCACGCAATATGACATCAATTACTATCTGACCTATTGGCCGCCAGCCTTTGTGATTGCAGCGTCAATTATTGCGGTGATCGCCCTGGCGCTAGCCATTGTTCTGATACGACGGCTTTCCAGCTGGGCTATTGCGCTTCACCTCGTCTTGTTCGAAAACCAGCCGGCCGGCAAGGCATTCGGTAACAGCGCGAAGAGGCTGTCGGGACATAAGGCGCGGCTGGTCACGAGTCTGGTCGTCTGGGTGGTCGCGCGGGGCATACTCGGCCTCGTCGTCGCGGCGATGGCGGGCGCCTTGTTCAATATTGTGCCCGGCTTGTTCGGTACGGATCTGCGTAGCATTGCGACCGCCACCATTGTCCTACTTCTGCTCTGGGCATTTGCAAACGCAACGGTGGCGGCCCTTTCGAATGGTGCGCTCGCGGACCTCTTGTACCGTCTGTATCTTCACGTGTCGCCAGACGCGTCCCGCGCAACGGCAATTGAACGGGGTCCCGGTGAACAACCTACCGGCGCTTCTATTCCTACCGGGGCTTTAATTGCTGTTGCCGTCGTAGCCTTGGTGGGAGGCATATTCGCGGGGGGTACGCTGCTCGAAAGTACCGGCGCCACACGAACAGTGGAGATTATCGCGCATCGCGGTGCCGCCGGCAGCCGTCCGGAGAATACATTGGCAGCGATCAATCAGGCGGTCATTGATCGCGCTGATTGGATCGAGATCGACGTGCAGGAGACCGCCGATGATGAGGTGGTCGTCGCCCACGATAGCGATTTCATGAAACTTGCAGGCGTCGATCTCAAGGTATGGGACGCAACCATGGCTGATCTCGCCGAGATCGATATCGGGAGCTGGTTCGATCCGTCCTATTCAGGCGAACGCACACCCACCTTGCGCCAAGCGCTGGACGCCGTGAAGGGGCGTGGCAGGGTCATGATCGAACTCAAGTATTATGGCCATGACGTCGATCTGGAATCGCGCGTCGCGCGCATCGTAGAAGAAGCGGACATGGTGAGCGACGTGGCTGTGATGTCGCTAAAATATGACAGTGTCCGCAAGATGCAGGCCCTTCGACCCGATTGGCGTTACGGGGTTCTCGCGGCAACGGCAATCGGCGATCTCGCCGCCCTTGAAGCAGACTTCCTAGCGATAAATACCGGCCAGGTCTCGTTGCAACTTATCAGGCGGGCCCATGCGCAAGGCAAGCAGATCTACGTCTGGACCGTCGATGAACCTCTGACCATGTCGCGGATGATTTCAATGGGCGTGGATGGTCTGATCACCAATGAGCCGGCGCTGACCAGGCAGATAATGGAGGCGCGCAACCAGCTCACCACCTATCAACGATTGGCACTGTGGCTGACCGACCGCTTCCGCGTAGGCAGCTTCAAGCTCGTCGCCGAAGAAACCGATGCGTAGGCGCCGTGCGTGGGCGCTCGGATTCCTTATTGTTTTTTCCGTGGTAGCTGTCGCGATTCTATTCAGAAAAGACATTGTTCAGATCCCCGCAGCCAAGATCCAACGCGATTTCGAACTGAAGGCCCACCGCGAGCTCATCCGGTCATTGAGAAAAAATGGTCGGAGTCTTGACGCCTTTACCACCGACGGGTGCAGCGGCGGTCTTTCGAAGGCGTGGGGCACGGTTTCCGATCGTTTTCCAGCCTTCGCCAAAGTTCATGAGAAAACCCCACCGTGGGAACCCTGCTGCGTTATCCACGATCGGTCATACCATTCCGCAGGAGGAGCAAACGAGGCGCTCGAAAGCTATGCTTTGCGGCTGTCTGCCGACCAAGCCTTGAGGGAGTGCGTATTAGGCACCGGACACGAGCGTTCAGCCGATTTATCAGCCAAGTATGCTTTATCCGAAGACCAGATTCACGCAGCCTACGAAGCAATAGCGAACGCAATGTTTGATGCGGTTCGCATTGGCGGGCTCCCCTGCAGCGGGCTGGCATGGCGCTGGGGATATGGATATCCGCGTTGCCCGAGGACGGTGGAAAATTGATGATCTGCAATGACCGTTATTAGGTCAAAAGCGGCCCGCAAGGCTGAAGGGACCTGCCTAGAGGTCCGCTTTGGGTCATCAGCGGACATGGGAGCGGGGATCAACGATGTCGGCTTCACCCCCAAAGAGCCGACCGGCATTGTCAGAGCAAAATTGAGGACGAGACGTTGGCTAGAGCAAGAAAGCCGAAGTCGGCCTTCAAATGATCAATATGTTCAGTATTGACTGAACGAACAAAACAGACCATA
>JAGPVD010000081.1 GCA_018067145.1 Methyloceanibacter sp. | reverse complement strand
AACATCTTGGCGAGCAAGACGTCATGCAGGCTGATGATCGCCGGGAGGGTTTGTTCTCGGCAGACTTCGCAGATGAGCCGCATGATCTGCCGCGCTGTCTTGGGATCGAGCGAGGCAGTCGGCTCATCGACCAGCAGAAGTTCCGGGTCCTGTTCCAGGGCGCGGGCGATTCCAACGCGCTGGCGTTGGCCGCCAGACAATGCGCTGGCCCGCTTGTCGGCCTGCTCTGTCAGGCCAACGCGGGCAAGAAGGGCAAAGGCCTTGTTCACGTCGCTTTGCGGAAATCGCCGAAGCAAGGAGCGCCAGAAGGACACATAGCCCAGCCGTCCGGACAAGACGTTCTCCATCACTGTCAGGCGTTCGACGAGCGCGTATTCCTGGAAGATCATGCCCATGCGCCGCCGGGCGCGTCGGAGCTCACCGCGCCCGAGACGCGTGACGTCGCTGTTGTTGAAGAGCACGCGCCCGCTGCTTGGTTCGACCAGCCTGTTGATGCAGCGAATGAGGGTGGACTTACCCGAGCCGGACGGGCCAATCAGCCCGACAACCTCGCCCGAGGGCAGGTCGAACGACACGCCGTTCAGCGCCTTGTCGCCAGTCGCATAGGTCTTGGTCAGGGATTCAACGCGCAGCATCATTCTGTCCCGGCCCTTGAAGTCTCGGGCATCGTATTGAAAAGGCGGCGCTCCGCAAACCGTAGGGTGGCCAGGCTTTTGCCTCGCCCAATCAATGGCAGGAATAGTTGACGCCGTTGGCCGCATCGATCTCGCGGATCACGGCCCAATTGTCCTTGAAGGTGATCGGGATGAACTGCGCTTCGCCCGACTTGCCGAACTCCTCAAGCAGTTTGGTGCCGTCCCAGTCAAAGGAGAAGAAAGCGCTCCTGATCTTCTTTTGTAAGTCCGGCGCGAGGTTGTGGGCGACGCCGAAGCCGGTGGTCGGAAAAGTCTGCGACGTATAGATCGTCTTCAGTTGATCCATCTTGACCACACCACGATCAATCATGCGGGCTTTGACCGAGTTAGCGACTGCCGCGGCGTCATAGTCTTTGTTGGCGACGCCAAGGATCGAGTTGTCATGGCCGCCGGAGAAGGCGGGCTTAAAGTCCCGGTCACGCTCTAAACCAAAGTCCGCCTTGAGCAGCGCCGAGGGCGCCTTGTAGCCGGAGTTCGAAGTCTCCGCGGTGAAGGCCAGGTTCCGGCCCTTGAGGTCCGCCGGCGTCTCGATGCGTGATCCCGGAAAGGTGACGATCTCCATCTCATAGCCAAACGATCCATCGGCTCGCGCCATCATGGTGAAGGGGCGAAAGCCCGCGCAGGCCACAGCGAGCGGATTGGAGCCGGTGTTGAAGCCGGCAATGTGCAAGCGCCCGGCCCGCATGGCCTCGATCTGGGCGGCATTGGATTGCACGGGATAGAACAGAACCCGTTTTCCGGTGACGGCTGTCAGGTGATCGAGAAACTCTTGCCACACCTCAGCATAGACCGCCGGGTCTTCGACCGGGGTGTAGGCAAAAATGAGCGTCGACGGATCGAGTTGCTGGGCAGGATCGCTGGGAATATCCGCGACCATATCGCCGTCATTGTCTTGGTAGCGGTTGTCGAGCTGAAACGCGGCCATGGTGGGTACGCACAGCGTCGCCGATATAGCCAGTGCTATAAGAAACTGCTTCATGCCCTCGATGCCCCTTCCTTGCTCGGCGTGACGCGTTGCGCTCCGTGCTAGCATACGACATTCGACGGTCCGGAATTTAGTGTGGGGCCTTGACAGATTTGCGAAGAGGAGCGGCGCGTGCCTGTGCACCATAACGCGGTCTGTCAGTCGGGCAGGAAGGCACCGAAGGTCACTTCGGGACACTCTTAAACCAACGCTTAAGCCTACCGCTTTCCTGTTTCTTTACCGTCGCTTCCTAAAATTCGACTGAAAAGCGAGGGGTCTAGGCGACATGTTTGTGCGGTATGTCATGTTGTTGGCAGCATCTGCGGTAGCAGTTTGGGGCGCTGTCAATCTCGGCACGAGCAATACAAATGCGTATCTCGTCGATGCTGGCCAGGTCAGTCCGTCGGCGAATGTCACGCTGTGGGTGCTCGGCGGCGCCGCGGGCGTCATCACTCTCTCGCTGTGTCGATTTGTGATCTTCGGACTGCCGTCAATGATGGGCGACTGGTGCCACGACAATAAATCGTGGGTCTTCACGGCCGGTGTGGGCGCGGCGATTTATGGCACGAGCTATTTGATGTGACGGCGCGAGATAAAGTTTGGGGGAGCCTGGCGAGGACTTTTGGCCTCTCGTATCCGACGGGGGATCACGGGAACTATAGGGTTTAAAGTTCGGCCGGCCGGGCGAAAGAGGGGCGACCGCAGAAACTGCGGTCGCCCCATCTTCGTTTCTAGCTCTTTAAACGTCGACGTGAACGTTAGACGCTATAGTACATGTCGAACTCGACGGGGTGAGGCATCATCTCGAAGCGCTCCACCTCTTCCATCTTAAGCTCGAGATAGGCGTCGATCGCGTCGTCGGTAAAGACGTTGCCCTTCTTGAGGAAGGCGCGGTCGGCATCGAGCGACTCGCAAGCTTCGCGAAGCGATCCACAGACCGTCGGCACCTCGGCAAGCTCCTCTGGCGGCAGATCGTAGAGGTTCTTGTCGATGGCTTCGCCCGGGCTGAGCTTGTTCTCTATACCGTCGAGGCCAGCCATGAGCATCGCAGCGAATGCGAGATATGGGTTGGCGGTCGGATCGGGGAAGCGGACCTCGACGCGCTTCGACTTCGGCCCGGTGCCGAGCGGAATGCGGCACGAGGCTGAGCGATTGCGCGAGGAATAGGCCAGAAGCACCGGCGCCTCGTAGCCCGGCACCAGACGCTTATAGGAGTTGGTGCTGGGGTTGGTGTAGGCGTTCAGCGCCTTGGCGTGCTTGAGAATGCCCGCGATATACTGCAGGGCGGTTTCCGACAGGTCGGCATATTTGTCGCCGGCGAAGGTCGGCTTGCCGTCTTTCCAGATCGACTGATGGCAATGCATGCCCGAGCCGTTGTCGCCAAACACCGGCTTCGGCATGAAGGTGGCGGACTTGCCATAGACGTGGGCCACATTGTGGATCACGTATTTGTAGATCTGCAATGCGTCGCCGGTCTCGACGATCGGTCCGTACTTGATGCCAAGCTCGTGCTGAGCAGCGCCCACTTCATGGTGATGCTTCTCGGTGACGACGCCCATATCGGCCATTACTGAAAGCATTTCCGAGCGCAGGTCCTGCGCCGAGTCGACCGGCGGGACGGGGAAGTAACCGCCCTTCGTGCGCGGACGGTGACCGAGATTGCCCATCTCATACTCGGTGTCCATGTTGGACGGCAGCTCCGTCGAATCGATCTTGAAGCCACAGTTGTATGGCTCGACCGCAAAGCGCGCGTCATCGAACACGAAAAATTCAGCTTCGGGGCCAAATACGGCGACGTCGCCGACGCCAGTCTGCTGCATGTAAGCCTGCGCCTTACCGGCGATGCCGCGCGGGTCGCGCTCATAAGGCTCGTCGGTCAGCGGCTCGAGAATGTTACAAAACACGGCAAGCGTGCTCTGAGCGAAGAACGGGTCGAGGACCGCCGAGTTGCAGTCGGGCATCAGCTTCATGTCCGATTCGTTGATCGCTTTCCAACCAGCAATCGACGAACCGTCGAACATGACGCCTTCGGCGAATGCTTCTTCGTCCATGAGGCCGGAGTCCATCGTCAAATGCTGCATCTTTCCCCGAGAATCAGTGAAGCGCAGGTCAACGAACCTGATCTCCTCATCCTTGAGCTTCTTCGCGATAGATTTTGCGTCTGCCATTTTACTTCCCTGTCATCCTTGATGGCCACCGATCCACACCAGGCAGCGAAAGGTTTCTCTCGATAAACTTTGAAATTCGTTTGACGCTCAGCCGTCAGATGGCATCGTTCCCCGTCTCGCCCGTACGAATGCGCACGGCCTCTTCGACGCTCGATACGAAGATCTTTCCGTCGCCGATGCGCCCCGTCTTAGCCGAGGCGACAATGGCGTCGATCGCCTTTTCCACCATGTCGTCGCCGAGTACGAGCTCAAGCTTCACCTTGGGCAGGAAATCGACGACATATTCGGCACCGCGATAAAGTTCGGTGTGCCCCTTTTGACGCCCGAAGCCCTTGGCCTCGGTCACCGTGATGCCCTGGAGACCGATCTCTTGCAGGGCCTCTTTCACTTCATCGAGCTTGAAGGGCTTGATGATCGCTTCGATCTTTTTCATTCTTTGCTGAACCTCTTCAACGGAGCCGGCGCGTGGTTAAATGCGCACGCCGTCATCCAAAAAGCACTATGTGCCAAGCAAAGCACGCTCTATGCCAACATTTTAGGGGGAACTTCTTTCCACGATTTCAGGACACTAACCACATCCCGTGAAATTCACAGGCCGATCTGGCGGCACATATGCCCAAATGTTAGGCGATATGAACAAAAATAGGGCAGGAAAGCGCTCGGGGCGGCGAATTGTCTTTGCCCGCTTGCCCTGGCGAATGACTGAAAATGCTGCATCTGGTGGCTGAAACCCATGCATGAGCTGCTGACCACAGAGGAAATGGGGCGCGCTGACCGCCTCACCATCGAGGGTGGGGTGCCTGGCGCCGTACTCATGGAGAACGCTGGCCGTGGTGTCGCTGATGAAGTGTCCACTCGGTTTCCCGATGCTGGCACCGTTGCCGTCCTGTGTGGCCCCGGCAATAACGGGGGCGACGGGTTCGTGGCGGCGCGCCATCTCATAGAGCGGGGCTACCACATACGCCTTGGCTTTGATGGCGACCTTAAGCGATTGCCGGAGGACGCTGCCGACATGGCTGCGCGTTTCGCCGGCGTTTGCGAACCTCTCAAGCTCGATCTTCTCGACGGCGCCGATGTCATCGTCGATGCGCTATTTGGAGCAGGGCTTGCCCGTCCCATTGAAGGCGCGCCCGCGACCCTGATCTCGGCGGCGAACAGCTGCGGCGCCCCCATCGTGGCGGTCGACGTGCCGAGCGGTGTCGACGGCACCACCGGCGAGGTTCATGGCGCTGCCATCGATGCGGAGGCGACAGTCACCTTTTTCCGCATGAAGCCAGGGCATCTCCTGATGCCGGGGCGGCTTCACTGCGGTGCGGTTCGTGTCGTCGATATCGGCATTCCCGACGCTGTTTTGGACGCCATCAAGCCGAAGATATTCGTCGACGACCCTGCGCTTTGGCTGCCGGTGTATCCCTGGCCGACCGAGGAAGGGCACAAATACCTGCGCGGCGATGCCATCGTGGTGTCCGGGCCCGTCCACAGCACGGGAGCGGCGCGCTTGGCTGCCCGCAGCGCTTTGCGGGGAGGGGCAGGCCTCGTCACCGTTGCGTCGCCCCGGGACGCTCTTGAGGTCAACGCCTCCCAGCTTACCGCCATCATGGTGCGCGAAGTCGATGGGGCCCGCGCACTGAGTCAGCTTCTCACCGATGTGCGTAAGAACGCCCTGCTGATTGGGCCGGGTCATGGTGTCGGCGAGCAGACCAAATCCATGGTGCTTGCCGCTCTTGCCGCTCAGCCGAATGTTGTTCTCGACGCCGACGCGCTGACCTCCTTCGCCGAGGATGCAGACACGCTGTTCAAGGCCATCAAGTCGCGTGAAGCCCCGGTAGTGCTGACACCTCACGCCGGTGAATTCGCTAGGCTGTTCGGCGACGTCCCCGGAGCATCGAAGGTCGACAGAACACGGACAGCGGCGGCCCGCGCCGGCGCCACGGTCGTGCTCAAAGGGGCCGACACGGTGATTGCCTCGCCGGATGGCGAAGCCGCCATCAATGCGACTGCCAGCCCTTGGCTTGCTACGGCAGGTTCCGGCGATTGCTTGGGCGGTATCGTCCTGAGCATGCTGGCCCAAGGCATGAGCGGTTTTTTAGCTGGGAGTATCGGCGTATGGCTGCACGGGGAGTCGGCGAGGGTCTTTGGGCCGGGCCTGATCGCCGAGGACTTGCCGGAGATGCTGCCCGCGGTCCTGAGCGACCTCGAAACACGCCGCAATCGCTCATGACCCTTTGTTGACACACTCCAACCTTATGGGGGACATGAGGGCATCAAGCCTCCAAGGGAAAGCCGGTTTATCGCCGTAATGGCATCCTTTCGCAAAAGTATCTGTTTGATATTTGCCGCTGTCCTGACGCTCGCGGTGGTCAGCGCGGCGCGCGCCGAGGACAAGACCTTGCTGCGCGCTCGCGAAGGTGCTGCGGCCATGTTCCGTGGGCAGTTCGAAAAAGCGGTGACCTTGTACGACGCGGCGCTATCGACGCCGGAGATTTCTGAATTCGTCCAGGCGAGCATCTATAGCGACCGGGGCATCGCTAAGTGGCGCTTGAAGCAGACCAATGAGGCGATCGCCGACTTCAACCAGTCGATCCAGCTCTCGCCCGAGAATGCCAGCGTCTACAACAATCGCGGCAATGCCTTGATGGATCTCGGGCGTCCCGAGGAAGCCATGAAGGACTTTGACCGCGCCATTGTGCTGTCTCCCACTTACGGTGCCGCATACAACAACCGGGGCAACGCCTACGCCGCGCTTGGTCAGTATGACGCCGCCTTTCAATCCTTCCGCAAGGCAGCTGAGCTGTTGCCGCAGAGCCCCGTGCCATTCAACGGCCGCGGGCGCAGCCACGCGGAGTTGGCCCGCTATCATGCAGCGGTGCGCGATCTCACCCGTGCCATCAGCCTCGATCAGAAATATGCTGCGGCCTATCGCAATCGCGCGAGGGCCAATTTTGCCATCGCCAAATTCGGCGCTGCTGCGGGCGATGTAACTGAAGCCATCACTCTCGATCCCGACGTGCCTCGGCCCAAGCTCCTCTTGTTGCGTGCCCGGGCCTACGCCGCCGAGAACAAATTCAAAGAGGCGATCGCCGACTTTGACAAGGTGCTTGAGCTAAATGCCAATGCGATCGACGCCTATGTGGAGCGTGGTGCTCTGTTCGCCAAGAACCGCCGCTACGACGATGCCATTGGCGACTACACGCGCGCCCTTCAGTTGGACCGTAAAAACGCGAAAGCCTACGCGTTGCGCGGGGAGGCGAAGCTGAGATTGGAAACGCCGGGCGATGCGCTGGTTGACGTCAACGAGGCGCTCTCGCTCAGCCTCGGCGATCCGCTCGCCTTGCGCATCAGAGGAAACATTTACGAAGTCCAAGAGCGCGTCGAAGACGCCATCATCGATTACGGCAAGGCTCTTGGCGAAGATCCCTTCCAGGTCGAGAGCCGGCAGGCGTTGATCCGCTTGAAACAGGAAGTGCCGGTGGGAACCGGCCTGCCTTTGGGCGAGGCCGTTGCCGGGTGGGTCATCACCGAACCGTCGCCGGGCCGCTATTTGGCGAGCAACCCCGACTATGGCTCGCTCAAAATCGAGCTTGAAATGTTCGGCGCCGGGAAGCCCCAGATTCTGGAATGGAAGTTGATGCGTGGCGCCCTGGCCGGCACCGGGCTCTTGAAATATTACGCAGGTGATTTCGGTGAGGGCGCGCTGGAATACGTGGCCATCGTGGACACGCGGGTCAACAAAGTTGTGTCCATCGAGCCGAAGCGCTGGGGCGACAAGGCCGCGCAGTGGAACTGGCAAGCGGTTTCCGTGGTCGTCACCGATCCCGATGGCCAGGCTAACAAGGTCAAGCTTCGCCAGACGCGGACGCGGACGCGGACGCGGACGCAGACGCGACGGGCGCCGGCCAAGCCGTCGCGGCGCGGCAAGGGCGGCGGCAATAACGTCTTTGATTGGATATTCCGTTGATGTCAGCGCCAGCGAGACGGGCGCGCCGATGACCAAGTTTCTGGCAAGCGTGCGCGACGCGGAAGAGGCGCGAGTGGTGCTTGCCGCCGGTGCCGATATTGTCGACCTCAAAGACCCCGCGAAGGGCGCGCTCGGCGCCGTCGACCCAGCAACCATAACGGCGAGTGTCGCGAGTGTCGCTGGGCGTGTGCCGGTGAGCGCCACGGTCGGCGATCTCCCCATGGACGCAGGTCCCGTCCATGATGCAGTTGTAGCGACTGCTGCGTGCGGCGTGGACTATGTCAAACTCGGCGTCATGCCGGGCGGTGATCCGCATGGCTGCTTCGCGCGGTTGAGTGCTGAACCGTCGAATTTGATTTTGGTTTTCTTTGCTGACGCCATGCCAGTGTTCGATCCGATTGCCGCCGCGGTTGAAGCTGGCGCGTGTGGGGTGATGCTCGATACCGCCGGGAAGCAGTCAGGCTCGCTGTTGGATCACATGGCGCTCGAGGAGATTGCCCGCTTCGTGACTGCGGCCAGCCATGCGAGCCTGACCGTGGGCGTTGCAGGCTCATTACGGACGGCTTGCGTGCCACCCTTGCTGGCGCTTGCGCCTGACATCATCGGGTTTCGCGGCGCTCTTTGTCAGGATGGCCTGCGGGGCTCTCACCTCGATCCCATCGCCTGTAGCCGGATCCGAGCCCTGATCCCGGCAGAGCTGTCCCAGCCTGAGCCGCAAAGGCGGGAGCCGCGCGCCTCCGCAATGTGCTAGACGTCGGGGTAAAGCAACGCTGCCGCAGGACGAGCGACAATGACGGAAAAACAAGTTCTCGACCGCATCTATGTGCACGACTATGTGCTCAACGTAGAGATCGGTGTCTTCACCAATGAGAAGGGCGTCACGCAGCGCGTGCGCTTCGACGTCGACATCGACGTGATTGCAAGCGCCGAGGCGTTCGACGACGATATTGGGCGCGCCTTGGACTACGACCACATCACCAACGGGATTAAATCCATCATCTCGCGCGGTCACATCAATCTGGTGGAGACTCTTGCGGAAGAGGTGGCGAAGCATTGCCTTAGCCATCCGCGCGCCGAAAATGTCACTGTGAGTGTCGCCAAGCTCGACAAGGATCCTGGCGCCGTTGGCGTCGAGATCGCGCGGAGCAAGACGAGGACCTGAGCGTGGGCGGTCCACTCCTGAAAAATTCAGTGCGTGCATCTGTTGCCGATGCGGGCGGCCCCATCGTGGTCAAGCTTGGCGGTAGCGTTATCCGCTCGCCTGGTCTGTCAAAATGGCTCGACGTGATCGCCACCGCGCCTGGCCCGACGGTCATCGTGCCGGGTGGAGGGGCTTTGGCCAACGAAGTACGAAGCTGTCAGCAGCAGCTTGGCTTCGGCGATCCCGCCGCCCACCGCATGGCGCTGCTGGCCATGGATCAACTCGCCTGGGCTGTGGCTGGCATGCGCTCCGGCCTGGAGGTGGTCGCGACCGACGACACGCTGCGTGAGGTCATGGACCGTGGCCATGTCGCGGTGTGGGCGCCCTACACGCTGATCTCCGAACGTTCCGATGTGGAGGCCAATTGGCGGCTCACCTCCGACAGTCTGGCGCTTTGGCTTGCCGGGCGGCTCGGCGCCAGAAGCTGCTATCTCATCAAGTCGATTGCGCGAAATTCCGCGAGCTTAAGTCCGGCCCAGCTTGCGCACGACGGAATCGTCGACGAAGCCTTTCCCTCAATGCTCGCCGAGACCGGCGTGCCCACCTCTCTGCTGGGTCGCGGTGACCAGCAGGTACTCGCAACCTGTTTGGCGAACAATGCGCCCGGCGGCGCTTCGATCGAGTAGGTTCGACCTGAAATGGCTGAGAAGATCCTATTCCTGACCGGACATTTGGCGCGACCACGGCTTGAGGCCGTGCTTGGTGGCATGGAAGCGGGCTTCGACTGGAAGGTGGTTGATATCGGCGTGAAGGTGGCGGCCTTGATGACCGAGGACATTATCTTGCGCCGCTTATCTGCGCTCGGTGAGGCCGACCAGATTATGCTGCCCGGCCGCTGCCGCGCCGATCTTGACCGGCTGAGTGCGCGCTATGGCGTGCCGGTCGTGCGTGGGCCGGACGAGCTTAAAGACATTCCTACCTATTTCGGACGCGCCGGCAAAGCCACGGACATGACCAAATACGACATTCAGATATTCGCCGAGATTGTCGATGCGTCGGCGATGAGCGTGGAGCAGGTCGTGGAGCGGGGCCTGGACTATGCACGCAAAGGCGCGAACGTCATCGATCTCGGTGGACTGCCCGATACGCCGTTTCCTCATCTGGAGGAGACCGTCGCCGCGCTGAAAGACAAAGGCCTCAAGGTCAGCATCGATAGTGCCGACCCGGACGAGCTTTTGCGTGGCGGCAAAGCGGGTGCCGACTTTTTGCTCAGCCTCAACGAGGCGACGTTATCCATCGCCGATGAGGTCGCCTCGACCCCGGTGGTGATCCCCAAGGACCATGGCGACATGGCCTCGCTCTACCGCGCTATGGACGCGCTCGATGCCAAGGGCCGCGACTATCTCGTCGACCCGGTGCTCGATCCCATCCATTTCGGCTTCATGGCGTCGCTCGAGCGCTACGCACAGGTCCGCCGAGAACGCCCCGACGCCGAAATCTTGATGGGCACCGGAAATCTCACCGAGCTGACCGACGCCGACACCATTGGCATCACCGCCGTCCTGCTCGGCATCGCTTCGGAGCTGCACATCAAGAATGTGCTTATCGTTCAGGTCAGCCCGCATACACGGCGCACCGTCGAGGAGCACGATCTGGCCCGCCGTATCATGTATGCCGCCCGCGCGGACCAGGGCTTGCCGAAGGACTATGCCGA
>JAGPVD010000076.1 GCA_018067145.1 Methyloceanibacter sp. | reverse complement strand
CTGCGCTCCAAGATTTGGTCCTCGCTCGGCACAGGCTCCAAATCCACCATGGCCATATTGCAGCGCTGTTCGAAGTCGCCGTCCTCGTCGAGCACATAAGCGATGCCGCCGGACATGCCGGCCGCGAAGTTGCGCCCTGTGGGACCAAGGACCGTCACGACACCGCTGGTCATGTATTCGCAACAATGATCGCCAGTGCCCTCGATCACGGCGATGGCGCCGGAATTGCGCACGCAGAAGCGCTCGCCGCCGACGCCACGGAAATAACATTCGCCGCCAACGGCGCCATACAGCACCGTGTTGCCGACGATGATGGATTTCTCCGGCACGATGGCCGACTCTTCGGGCGGACGGACGATGATGCGGCCGCCGGAGAGGCCCTTGCCTACATAGTCGTTGCCTTCGCCCACTAGATCGAGCGTCACGCCATGGGCAAGCCAGGCGCCGAAGCTCTGACCGGCCGAGCCATTGAAGCGGATCCAGATACTGTCTTCGGGCAGGCCGGCGAGCCCGTAGCGCTTAGCAATTTCGCCGGACAGCATGGCGCCAGTGGATCGGTCCACATTCTTGATCGGCAGGTCGAGTGTGACCGGCTTCTTGTCGTCGATGGCGTCGCGGCAAAGCTTGATGAGCTTTTGGTCGAGCACGTTCTCTAGGCCATGATCCTGGCGCTCGGCATTGTAGATTGGGTTTTCGGGTGAAACCTCGGCCTTATGGAACAGCTTGGTGAAGTCGAGACCTTGCGCCTTCCAATGGTCGATCGCGTGGCTCTTATCGAGAGCTTCGGTCTGGCCGATCATCTCGGCAAACGTGCGGTAGCCGAGCGCTGCCATGTACTCACGCACTTCCTCGGCGACATAGAAGAAGAAGTTGATGACGTGCTCCGGCTTGCCCTGGAAGCGCGCGCGCAACACCGGGTCCTGCGTGGCGATGCCGACCGGGCAAGTGTTCAAATGGCATTTCCGCATCATGATGCAGCCAGCGGCGATCAAAGGCGCCGTGGAGAAACCGAACTCGTCGGCTCCAAGCAGCGCGCCGACCACGACGTCGCGGCCCGTGCGCAAGCCGCCATCGACCTGGACGGCGATACGGCCACGCAGACGGTTCAACACCAGCGTCTGCTGGGTTTCGGCCAGGCCAAGTTCCCAGGGCGAGCCGGCATGTTTGATGGAGGTCAGCGGCGAAGCGCCGGTGCCACCCTCGAAACCACAAATGGTGACGTGATCGGCCATGGCCTTGGCCACGCCGGCCGCGACCGTGCCGACGCCGATTTCGGAGACGAGCTTCACCGAGATGTCGGCTTTCGGATTGACGTTCTTCAGGTCGAAGATCAGCTGCTTCAGATCCTCGATGGAATAGATGTCGTGATGGGGCGGCGGCGAAATCAGACCGACGCCCGGCGTGGAGTGCCGCACTTTTGCGATGACCGCGTCGACCTTGTGGCCGGGAAGCTGGCCGCCTTCGCCGGGCTTGGCGCCTTGGGCCATCTTGATTTGGATCATGTCGGAGTTGACCAGATATTCCGTGGTCACGCCGAAGCGGCCGGAGGCCACTTGCTTGATGGCCGAGCGCATGGAGTCGCCGTTCGGCATCGGCGTGAAGCGGTCAACTTCTTCGCCGCCTTCGCCGGTGTTCGATCGGCCACCGATACGGTTCATGGCAATGGCCAGCGAGGTATGCGCTTCGCGGCTGATCGAGCCGTAAGACATGGCGCCAGTGGCGAACCGCTTGACGATTTCTTGGACCGACTCGACCTCATTGAGGGGGATGGGCGAACGGCCTAGCTCCTCGGCGTCCTTGATGCGGAACATGCCGCGCAGCGTGAAGAGTGCCTCGGGCTGCTCGTTCACCGCCTTGGCGAAGGCGCGATATTTTTCCGGAAGCTCGCCCCGCACGGCGTGTTGCAGATCGGCGACCACTTCGGGGCGCCAGGCATGGGTTTCACCGCGCACACGGAAGGCATACTCGCCGCCGACCTCAAGCGCGTTGCGCAACACGGGAGCATCACCGAAGGCCCGGCGGTGGCGCTCGCAGGTTTCGCGTGCGACCTCCTCAAGTCCGATGCCTTCGACTTGAGTGCCGGTGCCGGTGAAATATTTGGCGAGGAAATCAGTGCGCAGCCCCACGGCGTCGAAAATCTGCGCGCCGCAATAGGACTGATAGGTGGAGATGCCCATCTTGGACATCACCTTGAGGATGCCCTTATCGATCCCCTTCAAGTAACGCTTGATGGCCTCTTCGGCGGTCAGCCCTTCGTCGAGCTCCGGCAAGACGGCCTCGATGGTCTCGAAGGCGAGATAGGGGTTGATGGCCTCGGCGCCATAGCCTGCAAGCGTGCAGAACTGGTTGATCTCGAAAGCTTCGCCTGTCTCGACGACGAGGCCGACCGAGGTCCGAAGCCCGGCGCGGATCAGATGGTGATGCACGGCACTGGTGGCGAGCAATGATGGGATCGGGATGAAGTCGGGGCCGGTCGCCCGGTCCGACAGGATGATGATGTTCTCACCCGCGCGCACGGCGTCCTCGGCGTGGCGGCAAAGCTCGTCCAGCGCTTGCGCCATGCCATTTTCGCCTTGCTCGGCGGGGTAGGTGATGTCGAGCGTCACCGTACGGAACTGGTTGTCGGCAACCTCGCCAATGGCGCGGATGCGCTCCAGGTTCTCGTTGGTGAGAATGGGATGGGCCGCCTCAAGCCGCTTCTGCTTGGAGGTGCCTTTGAGGTCGAGCAGGTTGGGCCGCGGACCGATAAAGGTCACGAGCGACATGACCAGCTCCTCGCGGATCGGATCGATCGGCGGATTGGTCACTTGCGCGAAGTTTTGCTGGAAATAGGTGTGCAGCAGCTTCGGCCGGTCGGACAACGCCGAGATTGGCGTGTCGGTACCCATGGAGCCGATGGCCTCCTGGCCGACTTGGGCCATGGGGATCATCAAGAATTTTAGGCTCTCTTGCGTGTAGCCGAAGGCCTGCTGACGATCGAGCAGCGCCACATTGCTGCGCGCGGCTTGCGCCGGCTTGCCTGGCAATTCGTGCACATGGATCTGGGTGCGGTCGAGCCATTGCTGATAGGGGTTGGCGGCCGCGAGTTCCGCTTTGATTTCCGCATCGGACGTGATGCTGCCCTTTTCAAGATCGATGAGCAGCATCTTGCCGGGCTGAAGCCGCCACTTCTCGACGATCTTCTCCTCGGGGAACGGCAGCACGCCGGTCTCAGACGCCATGACCACCAGATTGTCGTCAGTGACGAAATAGCGCGCGGGCCGAAGGCCGTTGCGGTCGAGCGTAGCGCCGATTTGTCGGCCGTCGGTGAAGGCCATGGCGGCGGGGCCGTCCCACGGCTCCATGAGGCAGGCGTGATATTCGTAAAAGGCACGGCGCTTGGCGTCCATGAGCGGGTTGCCCGCCCAGGCCTCTGGAATCAGCATCATCGCCGCGTGGGCCAGCGAATAACCGCCCTGCACTAAGAACTCGAGCGCATTGTCGAAGCAGGCCGTGTCGGACTGGCCCTCATATGAGATTGGCCAGAGCCTCTCGATGTCCTTGCCGAAGAGCGGCGAGGCGACGCTCGCCTGACGTGCCGCCATCCAGTTGACGTTACCGCGCAGCGTGTTGATCTCGCCGTTATGGGCGACCATCCGATACGGATGGGAGAGCTTCCACGACGGGAAGGTATTGGTTGAGAACCGCTGATGCACCAGCGCCAACGCCGAGGTGAAGACTGGGTTGTGCAGGTCTTCGTAGTAGGCGCCAAGCTGGTAGGCGAGGAACATGCCCTTGTAGACCAGGGTGCGGCAGGACAGGGACACGGTATAGAAGCCGACGTCGCGCCCGTCGTTCTCGTCGATTATGGCCTTCGAAATCATCTTGCGCACGACATAGAGCCGGCGCTCGAATTCCGCCTCGTCCTTCATGCTTGGCCCGCGGCCGAGGAAGAGTTGGCGATGGGCCGGCTCGGTCTCGACGACCTCGGGTGACAGGCAGGCATTTTCGGTGGGCACGGTGCGCCAGCCGAGAAGTTTGAAGCCCTCGGCCTTAACGACGCGCTCGATCGTGGCTTTGCACTGGCTGCGCTCGGCTTGATTGGACGGCATGAAAAGATGGCCGACCGCGTAATGCCCAGGCTCGGGCAGGTCGATGTTCAGCGGCGGGCAGACCTCGCGGAAAAAGTCGTGAGGCATCTGCACCAAGATGCCAGCGCCGTCACCGTCGCGCGGGTCGGCGCCCGCCGCGCCGCGATGGGTGAGGTTCTCAAGAATCTGTAGGCCATATTCGATGATCGTATGGCTTTTGCGCCCCTTCAGATCGGCGACGAAGCCGACGCCGCAGGCGTCATGCTCATTGGCGGGATCATAGAGTCCTTGCGCCGCCGGCACAGAGGGCCGTGCGGTCGTCTTAGGTCCGGAGTTGAGCGCAGGGCGTGTCATCGTTATTCGCAGAACCTCGGCCTCGCCCCAAGCGAGAGGCGGACCCTATCAAGAGTTTGGCGAGCGGCCAGCCTCTTCACCAGCATATGCGTATTGCGTGAAAAGCGAAGAACGGCCGTTTAGGCGGCTAGCGCCTGTGCACTAGCGAATTCGGCGCCTGCCGCATCGTCCAGTGATAAAGGTCAGCAAGCCTGTCCTATATAGTGCGAAAATGACAGATTTCCAAGGGGTGCACAAGCAGGATTCGGCTCAACCTGGTCCTGGAAGCTCCGAGCGCTGATCACCTCTTTCTGGCGGAGGCGTGATTTGACGTGATCGGGTGCACGCGGGCCTACTCAGGCAGAAATTCAGTATGCCGGCACGCCCTAAGTTCCGGCTCAATCGCTTGACCTACGAGGAGTTGACATGACCGACCACACGAAGAAGATTTCCGGACTAGCCGTTGGTTGTGCCTTCGCCGCCGCACTCGGAATGGCTGCATCGAGCCAGTCCGCAACGGCCGCGGACGGCGTGGAGAAATGCTACGGCGTGGCCAAGGCGGGAGAGAATGATTGCGCGGCAGGGAAGGGCACGAGCTGTGCCGGAACCTCGAAGATCAACTATCAGGGCAATGCCTGGAAGCTGGTGCCCAAGGGGACCTGCGAAACCATGGAACTGCCGGACGCCCGCAAAGGCAGCCTCGAGGCAGTCGACCGCGATCTGCCACCTGCCTAGGGCGTCATCATCAGGTTATGGCCCAAGCTCGTGCACTAGGAGTCATCGCACAAGACATGACCGGCCACGGTCCGATGCCCTCATGCGCTGGGGTCGGGCTCAAGCCTGAGCATTATCGCGACATTCTCGACGCGTCGCCGGATATCGGCTGGTTCGAGATCCATGCCGAAAACTATATGGGCGATGGCGGGCCGCCCCATGCTTATCTCACTGCGGTTCGCGAACGCTATCCGCTGTCGCTGCATGGCGTTGGGTTATCGATCGGCGGCGCCGGTCCCCTCGACAAGGATCATCTCGCCCGCCTCAAGGACCTGGCCGACCGCTATCAGCCCGCGCTGTTTTCCGAACACCTGGCCTGGTCGAGCCACGACACCATCTATCTCAACGACCTGCTACCGCTTCCCTTTACGGAAGAGACTCTGGCGACGGTCTGTGCCCATATCGACGAGGCGCAGGAGGTGCTTCAGCGCCAGATGCTGCTTGAGAATCCTTCCACCTATGTGGCCTTCGCCGAGACCTCCATGAGCGAAGCCGAATTCTTGAGCGAGGTAGTGCGCCGCACCGGCTGCGGACTGCTCCTCGACGTCAACAACGTGTTCGTGCAGGCCACCAATCATGGCTTCGCCGCGGAGACTTATCTCGACAACTTTCCGGTCGAACATGTGGGCGAAATTCATCTCGGCGGTCATGCGGAGGATTCCGACGACGATGGCGAGGCCCTGCTCATCGACGACCACGGACGTGAGGTCGCCGACCCTGTCTGGGCGCTCTACGCCCGCGCGCTCAGCCGCACCGGACCTAAGCCGACGCTGATCGAGTGGGACAACGACGTGCCGTCATGGCCTGTCCTGTTTGCCGAGGCCAAGCGGGCCGACGCCGTCATCGCTGAGCGGCGCAGCAACCGGATAAGGGTTGGCGCGTGACACCCTTCTCCGACATCAAAAGGGACTTTGCTTGGGCTGTGCTCGACGTCGAGGCCGTTGTACCGGCGCCGCTCGTCGGAAGGTCGGGGAGCGTCACGTCAGGCAAGACCGTGACGCGGCGCTTCGGTGTCTACCGGAATAATGTCTATGCGAGCCTGGTTGACGCGTTTGCCAGCCGCTTCCCAGTCACCGCGCGGCTGGTGGGCGAAGAGTTCTTCCAGGCCATGGTTCGTAGCTATGTCGGTTGTGAGCCGCCACGTTCAGCCGTCCTGCTTCGCTACGGTGCGAGCTTTGCCGATTTCGTGGCGCAGTTTTCGCCTGCGGGCTCGGTGCCTTATCTCGCCGATGTGGCGCGCCTCGAATGGGCATGGCACGCCGCCTATCACGCGGAGGACGCGGCACCGATGACGCTCGCCGAGCTGACAGAAGCGGCGCCCATTGCGGAGGACAGCACGCTTGCCCTGCATCCCTCGCTCGCCGTCGTGCGCGCTCCTTTTCCGGTGGTCACCATCTGGCAGATCGTCGGAAGGGAGGAAGAGGACGAAGTGGCACGGCTTCCCGTTGGGGGCGAAGACGCGCTCGTGGCCAGGCCCAAACTCGATGTAGAGGTGCGCCGGCTGCCGGAAGGTGGGGCGGTGTTTGTACTCGCGCTGCAGGGTGGCGCCAGTCTGCACGAGGCCGCTTCCAGCGCCATGCAGGATGCGCCGGCCTTCGATCTCAAGGCTAATCTGGCTGGCCTCATCACCAGTGGCGCCATTGTGAGCGTTCGCTAGAGGGTCTCTAGCCTTAACGAGACGTTACCGACATAGGTAAACGTTAAGGCTCGCGAAAGTGG
>JAGPVD010000073.1 GCA_018067145.1 Methyloceanibacter sp. | reverse complement strand
TCGCTCGTTCGGGGAACGGTGGGGGAAGGAGGCCGCCGAACTCGGCCCCTGTTCATCATAGCCAACCATGAGGTTGGCGATGAGCGGCATACAGCTGCCGCATGACGGTCGCTTGCCGAGTGTCCGATAGATCAGACCTGGCGTCAGAACCACATACGGGTCCTTGGTGCGCAAGGTCGAGACCGCCTCGGCGATGTCCTTGGCAGAGATCATCGAGCAGGAACAAACAATCATGCCTCTCTCTAAAGTCGGCCTCGGGGTTTGTCGTCAAGCCCTTCAGCGGAAACCACCGGCGCGGTATTCGCCTAGATTAGGATAATTCTAAAGTGAAGAATGCTCGCCCGCAAGTGGAAGACTCCATTCTGTGCACGAGCGCACACGCCCCATGGGCGAATCGCTGTCAAAGCCAAGCTTAGAGCGGCACTTTTTCCGTGGAGCGCAAAGGCGGTACGGGGACGCTGGCCTCGGCCAGGACCTCCACCTTGCTGTCCACCAGGCTGACAATGCCGGTCATGATGTCGTTGAGCTGGAAGTCCTTCGGCGTGTAGACGGCCGATGCGCCGCACTGTTTGAGGACGTTGACGTCGTCGGGCGGGATGATGCCGCCGACCACGACAGGCACGTCGCCCATTCCCGCTTCGCGCAGGCGCTGGGTCACTTCGCGCACCAAGGACACATGGGACCCGGAGAGGATGGAAAGCCCGACCACATGGGCCTTGGCCTCTTTCGCCTGTTCGACGATCTCCGCAGGCGTCAGCCGGATGCCGTCATAGACAACGTCCATGCCGCAATCGTTGGCGCGCAAGGCGATCTGTTCGGCGCCATTTGAGTGGCCATCAAGTCCTGGCTTGCCGACAACGAATGTGAGCGTGCGGCCAAGC
Source organism: Methyloceanibacter sp. (assembly GCA_018067145.1). GTDB lineage: Bacteria > Pseudomonadota > Alphaproteobacteria > Rhizobiales > Methyloligellaceae > Methyloceanibacter. The sequence continues at coordinate 9,459 of JAGPVD010000073.1, read as the reverse complement.
TTGCCGGAGACTTCTTTGACCAGCTCGCGGACTTGCGCCAGACGCTCAGCGTCGACGGAGTGCGCCGCGCCAATGCCGGTGGGCGCGCGATACTGGCCGAACACTTCCCGCAATACGCCGCCCCACTCGCCGGTGGTGACGCCGGCTTTCGCCGCCGCGATGGATGGCGGCATGATGTTACGGCCTTCCGATGCGGCTTCCTTCAAATCGATCAGCGCCTGACGCGCGGCTTTCCCGTCGCGCTCCTGACGCCAGGCCTGCAGAGCGGCGACCTGTCCGATCTCGACAGACTCCGGCACCGTAAGAATGCCTTCGGCGCCTGAATCGAGCGGCGACATTTCGGTCTCGGTATAGGCGTTGACTCCGACCAGCACCTGGTCGCCGCGTTCGATGGCGGCGATGCGCGTGGCGTTGGAGGCGATCAGCGCTTCCTTCATGTAAACGATGGCGGCGACGGCCCCGCCCATGGCATCGAGCTTGGCGAGTTCGGCGCGGGCTTGCTCTTTCAGTTCTTCGACCTTGCGGTCGATCACCACGGAGCCCTCGAAAATGTCGCCATATTCCAGCAGGTCGGTCTCGTAGGCGACGATTTGCTGGAGGCGGAGCGACCATTGCTGGTCCCATGGGCGCGGCAGGCCGAGCGCCTCGTTCCAGGCCGGAAGCTGCACCGCGCGGGCGCGTGCCTTCTTCGACAGCACCACGGAGAGCATCGACAGCAAGACGCGGTAGACATTGTTCTCGGGTTGCGGCTCGGTGAGGCCGAGCGAGTTGACCTGGACGCCATAGCGGAAGCGCCGGTATTTCGGGTTCTCGACGCCATAGCGGTCGCGGGTGATCTCATCCCACAGATCCACGAAGGCGCGCATCTTGCTCACCTCGGTGATGAAGCGCACGCCGGCATTGACGAAGAAGCTGATGGCGCCGACCACGCGGGGAAAGTCCTCGTCGGAAACTTCCCCGGATCCCTTCACCTCGTCGAGCACGGCCACGGCCGTGGCCAGTGCGAAAGCGAGTTCCTGCGCTGGCGTCGCGCCTGCCTCTTGCAAATGATAGGAGCAGACATTGGTGGGATTCCATTTCGGCATCTCTTGCGTCGTGAAGACGATGACGTCCTTGATCAGACGCAGCGATGGCGCGGGCGGGAAGATATAAGTTCCGCGCGACAGATACTCTTTAAGAATGTCGTTCTGCACCGTGCCGGTGAGCTTCGTGCGGTCAACGCCTTGCTCGTCGGCCAGCGAGACATAGAGCGACAGCAGCCACGCGGCGGTGGCGTTGATGGTCATCGAGGTATTCATCTCGCCAAGCGGGATGCCCTTCAGCAAGGCACGCATGTCGCCGAGATGAGAAACTGGCACGCCGACCTTGCCAACTTCGCCGCGGGCAAGTGCCTCATCGGAGTCGTAGCCGGTCTGGGTGGGCAGGTCGAAGGCGATGGAGAGCCCGGTCTGTCCCTTGGAAAGGTTGTTCCGGTATAGCTCGTTCGAGGCCTTCGCCGTTGAGTGGCCCGCATAGGTGCGGAACATCCAAGGCCTATCGCGTGTGTCCGACTTGCCGCTCATGATCTTCCTAAATGTTAGTGTGCGGCGCATCGAAGCACGCGCGCCGTGCCTGGGCAACTACAGCTGGATTGGTTCTAGAACGGCGGCGGGCTTACGTAAAAGGGCCTATATTGGTGCATGGGTGCTTGCCGGGTCGTCTCAGTCAATCCAGGCAAATGTGCTAAACGACCCCTGGGCAGGGACGTCTGTTTTTGCTAACCCTCCTCACCTAATTAAGGCCGTTTGGCAGGAATTGGGGCAAATTCAAGGAAGCTCTGGCTTTTTTGGGGCTGACTGGTGTTAAGCGCGAACCCCGTAAACATGTTGCAGCCGCGAGATAGATCGAAGACAATTATCGCACTGCAATAACAGACAGAACAAGAGGACTGGGGCAACCGGATGAATGAGATGTCTTTAAGTACAGTTTCTCCAGAAACGTCCGCCCCGACGGGCGAGTTCAAAGATCTATATGAGATCGGCGAAATTCCTCCGCTCGGTCACGTGCCGAAGAACATGTATGCCTGGACGATCCGCCGGGACCGTGAGGGCCCGCCCGATGAGGCCATGCAGGTCGAGGTGGTGCCGACCTGGGAACTCGATTCCCATGACGTGCTCGTTATCGTGATGGCGGCGGGTGTCAACTACAACGGCGTATGGGCTTCACTCGGCACGCCCGTATCGATGTTCGATGTCCACAAGAATCCCTTTCATATCGCTGGCTCCGATGCGTCTGGCATCGTCTGGGCGGTTGGCTCCAAGGTCAAACGCTGGAAAGTCGGCGACGAGGTCGTTGTTCATTGTAACCAGGACGACGGTGACGACGAAGAATGTAACGGTGGCGATCCGATGTTTTCGACGTCGCAGCGCATTTGGGGCTACGAGACGCCCGACGGTTCCTTCGCCCAGTTTGCCCGCGTGCAGGACCGCCAGCTTCTCGAGCGTCCGAAGCATCTGACTTGGGAAGAGGCGGCTTGCTACACGCTGACGCTGGCCACCTCCTACCGCATGCTGTTTGGCCATCGCCCGCACACACTGAAGCCCGGCCATAACGTCTTGGTCTGGGGCGCGTCGGGCGGCCTCGGCTCCATGGCCATCCAGCTTTGCGCCACGGCCGGTGCTAACGCCATCGGCGTCGTGTCCGAGGACGACAAGCGCGACTACGTCATGTCGCTTGGCGCTAGAGGCGTGATTAACCGCAAGAACTTCGACTGCTGGGGTCAGATGCCTCCGGTCAACACGCCGGAATATGACGCGTGGAACAAAGAAGTCCGCAAGTTCGGCAAGGCGATCTGGGAGCACACCGGCAAGTTCGTGAACGTGGATAGCGTGTTCGAGCATCCCGGCGAGGCGACCTTCCCGGTCTCATGTTTCGTGGTGAAGCGCGGCGGCATGGTCGTGTTCTGCGCTGGTACCACCGGCTACAACCTCACCATGGACGCACGCTATGTGTGGATGCATCAGAAGCGCATCCAGGGTTCGCATTTCGCCCATCTGGCGCAAGCGAGCCAGGCCAACAAGCTCGTCATCGAGCGGCACATCGATCCGTGCATGTCCGAGGTGTTCCCCTGGGAGCAGATCCCCAAGGCCCACATGAGAATGTGGAAAAACGAGCATCGCCCCGGCAACATGTCGGTCTTGGTGAGCGCGCCGGTCACGGGTCTTCGGACCTTCGAGGATGTGCTCGAAGCCAGCAAAGAGATGCACGGCGGCGCATAAGTCCTCAGTCACCTCATTCGATTTGTCATGCCCGGCCCTCGTGCCGGGCATGATCATTTTAGGGGTGTGGATTGAGGTTTGACTCTTGTCCCTGGTCAGGTTTCGTTGAGCCCGCATTTCGACCAGAATCGTCCCAAGGAGCCTAGGATTTTGACCGCCGAGACCGTGACCAAGCGCGAGGCCTTGAGCCCCGCCGAGCTGATCCCTCTTCTTGCATCCGCTGCCGAGGCGGCAGGCGCCCTTGGCGCACGCGCCAAAGAGGCCGTGAAGGCCAAGGTGTCCGCCGATGGCAAGATCGACAACATGGCGCTCGATCGCGAGCAGCACGCGGCCCATGGGCTAGCCTGGATCGCTACCTATGTGGAGGCCATTCGCCAGATCGCCGACTATGCCAAGCGCATGGACGGTGACGGGCGTTTTGGCGAAATGGAAGCGTTGCTCAGCCAGATCGGCGCTGGTGAATATTTGGCCCAGCTCGCGGGTGGTGTTGTCATGAGCCAGGGCGAGGTGGTGCGCCTCCATGAGCTCGGCGTGCCTCAGTCGGCCAAAGGCGAGTTTCTGACTGCGGATGTCACTGCGCTGATCGAAGGCGTGACGCCGGAGATGCGCGCGCGCGTTGCCGTTTTGATCCAGGAGGCGCAAGCCGCGGCCTCGGCCAATTTCGGCGATCCGGGTCTCGAGGAGACCTTCGAGGATATTCGCAACGAGATGCGCCGCTTCTCGGAAGCCGAAGTGGTGCCCAACGCTCATGAATGGCATCTCAAAGACGACTATGTGCCGCTCGAGCTGGTCAGCCAGATGGCAGAGCTTGGCGTGTTCGCGCTGACCCTGCCGGAGGAATTTGGCGGGCTGGGGCTCGGCAAGGAGGCCATGTGCGTCGTCTCCGAGGAGCTGTCACGCGGTTATATCGGCGTCGGCTCGCTCGGCACGCGGTCGGAAATCGCCGAGGAGCTGATCCTCAATGGCGGCACCGACGAGCAGAAACAGGAATGGCTGCCGCAGATTGCCTCGGGCGAAATTCTGCCCACGGCCGTGTTCACCGAGCCGAACACCGGCTCCGACCTCGCATCACTCAGCACGCGTGCGGTGAAGGATGGCGACGTCTATCGCATCACTGGCCAGAAGACCTGGATTACGCACGCGGTCCGTGCCGACGTGATGACCGTGCTGGCGCGCACCGATCCCAACGACAATGGTTATCGCGGACTGTCCATGTTCCTGGCGCCGAAGCCGCGCGGCACCGACGACGATCCGTTCCCGGCGGAAGGCATGTCGGGCGGTGAAATCGAGGTGCTCGGCTATCGCGGCATGAAGGAGTTCGAAATTTCCTTCGACAATTTCGAGGTTCCGGCCGCCAATCTTTTGGGCGGTGTTGAAGGTCAGGGCTTCAAGCAGTTGATGCAGACCTTTGAGGCGGCGCGCATTCAGACTGCGGCGCGGGCCATCGGCGTGGCCCATGCCGCGCTTGATCTCGGCTTGCGCTATGGCATGGAGCGCGTGCAGTTCGGCAAGCCGATCATCGGTTTCCCGCGCGTCTCCGACAAACTCGCCATGATGGCGGCGGAGATATTGATGGCGCGTCAGCTCACCTATTTCGCCGCGCGGGAAAAAGACGCTGGCCGTCGCTGCGATCTCGAAGCGGGCATGGCCAAGCTGCTTAGCGCGCGCGTGGCCTGGGCGGCTGCCGACAATGCGCTGCAAATCCATGGCGGCAACGGCTTCGCGCTGGAATATCCGGTCAGCCGGGTGTTGTGCGATGCGCGCATCCTGTCGATCTTCGAAGGCGCGGCCGAGATCCAGGCCCATGTTGTCGCTCGGCGTCTGCTCGAGCAATGAGCGGTGTGGCGGAGCCGGCACTTGCTAAGCGCTCCATCATTGCGCTCATCATCGCGCTGGTCGTGTGTTTCGCCGCCTCAGGCCTCGGCGGCCTGCTGACCCGGCCGAATCTCGATTGGTACGCGACGCTGACGAAGCCGAGCTTCGCGCCACCGAACGGCGCATTCCCCATCGTCTGGACTATTCTCTACGTGATGATGGCGGTTTCCGCCTGGCTCGTGTGGCGCAGCCCTGGCAAGGATGAAGACAAGAAGCTTGCGCTGATCTGGTTCGGCATTCAGCTCGTGATCGGCGTCTTGTGGTCGTTCGCCTTCTTCTGGCTACAGGCCCCGGCTTACGGCTTCGGCGTGATCATGGCGCTCATCGTTTCCATCGTCATCACGATTGTCTTATTCGACAGGCTGAGCCGGCCCGCTTCATTGTTGCTGTTGCCCTATGTGCTCTGGGTCTGTTTTGCCGCTGGGCTCAATTTCACCATCTGGGTGCTGAACAGCGGCTACGATTTTTCGCAGGTCCAGTGACTCAAGCCTCCGCCTCCCAACGCTCTGTTCTCATCACCGGCTGTTCGTCGGGTATCGGGCTGGCGTCCGCGCTTGAGATGAAGGCGCGGGGCTGGCGCGTTTTCGCTACGGCGCGCAAACCCGAAGACATCGCCCGGTTGCGAGACGAGCACGGGCTTGAGAGTCTTTATCTCGATTATGCCGATCCCGCCTCGATTGCCGCGGCCGCCGCGCATGTGCTTGAGGCGACAAACGGCGCGCTCACCGCTCTCTACAACAATGGCGCCTATGGTCAGCCCGGCGCCATCGAGGACATCACGCCCGATGTGCTGCGTCAGCAGTTCGAGGTCAATGTGATTGGCTGGCTCGATCTCACCCGGCGGATCATTCCTGCCATGCGGGCGCGTGGGGAAGGCCGCATCGTGTTCTGCTCGTCCGTGCTTGGCTTAATCGTGGCGCCCTATCGCGGTGCCTATGCTGCTTCGAAATTTGCCGTCGAGGCGCTGGCGGATGCGCTGCGGATGGAGCTTGCTGGCAGCGGCATCCAAATCTCCTTGATTGAGCCGGGCCCCATCGCCACGCGCTTTGTCGAGCATTGCCTCGAAGCCTATCGGCGCAATATCGATATGGAGGGATCGCCGCACCGGGAAATCTATCGGACCCGTCTCGCCAAGATGGAGGAGGGGGGCAAAAATAGCTTCAAGCTTGGGCCGGAAGCGGTGGCTGCCAAGCTGGTCCACGCTCTTGAGAGCAAGCGGCCTAAGGCGCGCTATTACGTGACGTTCCCCACCTATGCGGCGGCTTTCCTGCGGCGTTTGCTGCCGGCCCGCGCGCTCGACGCCGTGGCGGCAAACAACTAAAGTCTCGGTCTGGCGTTCGACTTGGCGCCCAATCAGATATTTGAGGAGCGGCAGTTGGAAGATACCTTGCGCCTGATCATACCGTTCGCGCTTGTCGCGGTCGCCCTCGTGCTGGGGTTTGGCCTGTGGAACATGATGCGTGGCGGGGATCCGAATCTCAGTCAGAAGCTGATGCGTGCGCGAGTCATTTTGCAGTTCATTGCGCTCGTCATCGTCATGACCGTCATCTATCTGGCGGGCAACCGGCCCGGCTAACCAAGGTTCGGGCCAGAATTTCGGGCCCGAATAACAAAGGCTTGACCCGCCTTGGAGCCAAGCTACGCTAAACTCCAATCAGGCGGCCTCATGCTGTAGGCCCCAGTGAGCAAAGCGGGTCGTCATGGTCGTTCTCAACAAGATTTATACGCGGACCGGCGATAGCGGCACGACGGCGCTTGGCTCAGGCGAGCGCGTGGCGAAATACGATCTGCGGGTTGAGGCCTACGGCACGGTCGATGAGACCAATGCCGCCATCGGGCTGGCCCGTCTGCATACGCGTGACGCCGAGCCCGAGCTCGACGTCATGCTCGCGCGCATTCAGAACGATTTGTTCGATCTCGGCGCCGATCTCTGCTTTCCGAGCGACACCAAGGACGAGCGCGGCCGCTTACAGGTGGCCGATGCGTTGGTCGTCCGCCTCGAAGGGGAGATTGACGAACTCAACCAGGCGCTCGACCCGTTGCGGTCCTTCATCCTGCCCGGTGGAACACCGGCCGCTAGTTTCTTGCATCTCGCCCGCACGGTGTCGCGCCGGGCTGAGCGGCTGATGGTTGCACTCACGTCTCGGCCGGGCGAGCCGGTCGGCGATGCCGCGCTTCGCTACATCAATCGGCTGTCGGACTTTTTGTTTGTTGCCGCGCGCTATGCCAACGGCAAAGGCAAGTCCGACGTGATGTGGGTGCCCGGCAAGAACCGTTGATGCGATCGGCGGTGCTTCCGTGTTCGTTCCCCTCCATGACACCAACCCTCTCAAGAAGATCCGCTTCCAATATGTGACCGTGGGGCTGATCGCCCTCAATGTCGCCATCTACGCGATCTTCCAGACGGGATGGCTCGTTCCGCTTGCCGACGACGACATGATGGCGTTCGCCGTTATCCCCGCAAAGCTGTTCGAAAACCCGGGCGGAGGGACGGCGTTCTTCGCCAACGGGGCGCTCATCGTGCCGGAGCGCCTGACGCTCGTCACTTACATGTTCCTGCACGGGGGCTGGATCCACCTCATCGGCAATATGCTGTTTATCTGGGTGTTCGGCGACAACATCGAAGACGCAATGGGGCATGTGCGCTTCGTCATGTTTTACGTGATCTGTGGCATCTTCGCGGCCCTGCTCCACTCCTACATGCTTCCCAACTCGGATTTGCCGCTGATCGGCGCCTCCGGCGCGGTGGCGGGCATCATCGCCGCCTATCTAATCCTGCATCCCAAGGTGAAAGTGTGGGTGCTGGCGCTCTGGCGCGTCCCCATCAAAATCACCGCCGCCTGGGCGCTCGGAATCTGGATCGGGGCGCAGGTGGTCAGCCTCTTTTTTGAGGGCGAGGAGGCCGTCGCCTGGTGGGCCCATATGGGCGGCCTGATGGCGGGCGCGGTGCTGATCATGTTTATGCGGCGGCGCGGTGTGATCTTGTTCGACAAGACCAGGGGCGGGGCCTGAGAAGGGTCTGGAGCCCTAGGTACCATTGACTTCGGCCATTCCCGGCAGTACGTTCGCCGCCATTTCGCAGGTGCGAGATACTGGCTTTTTGGGGGGGGGCTGGTACACCCAATTTGGGGAGCCTAGAGCCGCATGAAAATACTTGTACCCGTCAAACGGGTCGTCGACACATACGTCAAGATTCGCGTCAAATCCGACGGCAGTGGTGTCGACCTTGCCAACGTGAAGATGTCGATGAATCCATTCGATGAGATCGCCGTTGAAGAGGCCATCCGCATTAAAGAGCGGGGCGAGGCGAGCGAAGTCGTCGCTGTCACCATTGGCAACGCCAAGGCGCAAGACACGCTCCGTACGGCGCTGGCCATGGGCGCCGACCGCGCCATCCTGGTCAAGACCGACGCGGGCGTCGAGCCGCTCGCCGTCGCCAAGCTGCTCAAGGCAGTGGTGGAGACCGAGAAGCCCGACATCGTCATCATGGGCAAGCAGGCCATCGACGACGACTGTAATCAAACTGGACAGATGCTCGCTGGGCTTCTTGGTGTGCCGCAAGGCACGTTCGCCTCGAAGATCGAACTCAATGGCGACAAGGTAAAAGTGACGCGCGAAGTCGACGGCGGGCTCGAGACTATCGAGCTGTCGAAGCCGGCGGTGATTACCACGGACCTTCGCCTCAACGAGCCGCGCTATGCGTCGCTGCCGAATATCATGAAGGCAAAGAAGAAGCCGATTGATGAGACCGCGCCCGAGACGCTTGGTGTCGACATCGCGTCACGGCAGACGGTGATTTCGGTTACCGAGCCGAAGACGCGCGAGGCCGGCATCAAAGTGGATGACGTGGCTCAACTCGTCGACAAACTGAAGAACGAAGCGGGGGTGCTCTAATGGCTGTGTTGTTGCTTGCAGAACATGACAATAAGACCCTTGCGGCAGGCACGGCAAAGGCGCTGACTGCCGCGCGCGAATTCGGCGCCGATGTCGATATTCTCGTTGCGGGCGAAGGCTGTCAGGCTGTCGCTGATGAAGCGGCCAAGCTAGACGGCGTGCGGAAAGTTCTACTCGCCGAGGCGCCGCAGCTGGCACAGAGCCTGGCGGAAGACATGGCGGCGACCATTGTGTCGCTGATGGAAAATTATACGGTGCTCCTCGCGCCAGCGACGACCACGGGCAAGAACGTCTTGCCACGCGTGGCGGCCTTGCTCGACGTGGGGCAGATTTCTGACATTATCGAGGTCAAGTCGCCGGACACGTTCGTGCGGCCGATTTATGCGGGCAATGCGCTTGAGACGGTGCAGACCTCCGACAAGATCGTTGTCGG
>JAGPVD010000069.1 GCA_018067145.1 Methyloceanibacter sp. | reverse complement strand
ACGACAAGCGCGTCAACATCATCGACACGCCCGGCCATGTGGACTTCACCATTGAGGTGGAGCGCTCCTTGCGTGTGCTCGACGGCGCGGTTGCGCTGCTCGACGCCAACCAAGGTGTTGAGCCGCAGACCGAGACGGTGTGGCGTCAGGCTGACAAATACTCCGTGCCGCGCATGATCTTCGTCAACAAGATGGACAAGACCGGCGCCGACTTCTTCATGTCGGTAAGAATGATCAAGGACCGCCTTGGCGCCAACACGCTCGTTATCCAACTGCCGATTGGCGCGGAGGCGGATTTTTTGGGTGTCGTCGATCTCGTGCGCATGAAGGCCATTGTTTGGAACGATGAGTCCTTGGGCGCTGAGTTCCACGAAGAGGAAATCCCTGCCGATCTAGCCGAGCAGGCCAAGGAATATCACAACACGTTGGTCGAGCAGGCCGTGGAGCTCGATGAGGCCGCCATGGAAGCTTATCTCGACGGCAAGGAAATTCCCGTCGAAAAGCTGATGGAGTTGATCCGCAAGGGGACCATCAACCTCGATTTCGTGCCCGTGCTGTGCGGTACGGCGTTTAAGAATAAAGGCGTGCAGCCGTTGCTCGACGCCGTCGTCGCTTATCTGCCGTCGCCGCTCGACGTGCCGGCCATCAAGGCCATCGACGTGAAGTCGGAAGAAGAAGTGACGCGGCTGCCGGCTGATGACGAGCCGCTGTCCATGCTCGCTTTCAAGATCATGAACGACCCCTTCGTCGGCTCGCTCACCTTCTGCCGTGTCTATTCGGGCAAGGTTGAGTCCGGCCAGACGCTGATCAACACCGTGAAGGATAAGAAAGAGCGCATTGGCCGCATGTTGCTCATGCATGCCAATCACCGCGAGGACATTAAGGAGGCTTATGCCGGCGACATCGTTGCCATTGCAGGCCTCAAGGATGTGACCACCGGCGATACGCTCTCCGAGATAAACAACCAGGTGATCCTGGAGCGTATGGAGTTCCCGGAGCCGGTGATCGAGGTCGCCGTCGAGCCGAAGACCAAGAGCGACCAGGAGAAACTCGGCGTTGCGCTGCACCGTCTTGCCCAGGAAGACCCTTCGTTCCGCGTTACGGTTGACCACGAGTCGGGTCAAACCATCATTAAGGGCATGGGCGAGCTGCATCTCGACATCATCGTCGATCGTATGCGTCGCGAGTTCGGTGTCGAAGCTAATGTTGGCGCGCCGCAAGTGGCTTATCGCGAGACCGTGTCAAAGCCGTCCAACGTGGACTACACCCACAGGAAGCAGACCGGTGGCTCGGGTCAGTTTGCCCGCGTGAAGCTCACGATCGAGCCGAACGAGCAGGGCGCTGGCTATGAGTTCGTGAACAAGGTCGTCGGCGGTAACGTGCCCAAGGAATTTATCCCGGGTGTGCAGAAGGGCGTGCAGAGCGTCATCGATGCAGGCATTTTGGCCGGCTTCCCGATTCTCGACGTGAAGGTGACTTTGACCGACGGCGCCTCTCATGACGTGGACTCAAGCGTCATGGCGTTTGAGATCGCATCCCGCGCGGCGTTCCGCGAGGGTGCCATGAAGGCCGGGCCGAAGTTGCTCGAGCCGATGATGAAGGTCGAGGCTGTAACACCGGAAGATTATGTCGGTGGCATCATCGGCGACCTGACGGGCCGTCGTGGTCAGGTGCGTGGCCAAGAAAGCCGCGGCAATGCCGTGGTGATCAGGGCCATGGTGCCTCTGGCCAATATGTTCGGTTACGTGAATACGCTTCGTTCGATGAGCCAGGGCCGTGCCCAGTTCACGATGGAGTTCGATCATTACTCGCAAGTGCCCCAGGCAGTTGCGGAAGAAGTGCAGGCAAAGTTCGCCTGATCGATCAGGCGTTCAAGAGTTAGCTTTTGGTGAGAAGGATGGAGTGCCAACATGGCTAAGGCAAAATTCGAGCGGAACAAGCCGCATTGCAACATCGGGACCGTTGGTCATGTCGATCACGGCAAGACGACGCTGACTGCTGCGATCACCAAGGTCTTGGCCGCAAAAGGTGGCGCCGAGTTCACCGCCTATGACGAGATCGACAAGGCGCCGGAAGAGAAGGCGCGCGGGATCACGATTTCGACGGCGCACGTGGAGTATGAGACCGACAAGCGGCATTATGCTCACGTCGACTGTCCCGGTCATGCTGACTATGTGAAGAACATGATCACGGGCGCGGCGCAAATGGACGGTGGCATTCTCGTGGTTTCCGCTGCGGATGGCCCCATGCCGCAGACCCGCGAGCATATCCTGCTCGCCCGTCAGGTCGGCGTGCCGGCGCTTGTCGTCTTCATGAACAAGACCGACCAGGTCGACGATCCGGAGCTGTTGGATCTCGTCGAGCTTGAGGTGCGCGAGCTCCTCTCCAAATACGAGTTCCCGGGCGACGATATTCCCATCGTCAGGGGTTCGGCGCTCAAGGCGCTTGAGGGCGATGCGGAAGGCCAGAAGTCGATCGAGGAGCTTATGGAAGCCGTGGACTCTTACATTCCGCAGCCTGATCGTCCGATGGACCAGCCGTTCCTCATGCCGATCGAGGATGTGTTCTCGATTTCCGGTCGTGGCACCGTGGTCACCGGCCGTATCGAGCGTGGCGTGGTCAAGGTTGGCGAGGAAGTTGAGATCATCGGCATCAAGCCGACGACCAAGACCACCGTCACTGGCGTAGAGATGTTCCGCAAGCTGCTCGATCGCGGCGAGGCGGGCGACAATGTTGGTTGCCTTCTCCGTGGTATCGATCGTGAAGGTGTCGAGCGCGGTCAGGTTCTGGCCAAGCCCGGCTCGATCACGCCGCATACTAAGTTCAAGGCCGAGGCCTACATCCTCACCAAGGAAGAGGGTGGCCGTCACACGCCGTTCTTCGGCAACTACCGTCCGCAATTCTACTTTCGTACCACCGAC
>JAGPVD010000066.1 GCA_018067145.1 Methyloceanibacter sp. | reverse complement strand
CGCCCGAGGTGATCCGTCTCACGGTGATGATGTATATCCGCTTCGCAATGGCGCTGGCACCTGGACGAGGTGTTCGTCAGGATCAATGGCGAGACGCATTATCTGTGGCGTGCGGTAGATCACGAAGGTGAGGTGCTTGAGGTCTTCGCGACGAAGCGCCGAGACCGTAAAGCGGCACTGAAGTTTCTCAAGAGGATCATGAAACGTTACGGCCAACCGCAATCAATCGTAACTGACCGCCTTCGGTCATACCGATCGGCGATGAAAGTCATCGGCAATGCTGCCGATCAGGAGTGTGGTCGGTGGCTCAACAATCGGGCTGAGAATTCCCACCAGCCGTTCCGACGACGAGAACGAGCGATGCAAAAGTTCAGGGCCGTAAAGACCCTACAGAAATTTGCCGCTGCCCATGCCTCGATCCACAATCACTTCAGCCTCGACCGTCACCTCAACCCTCGCGACATCTTCAAACAGAACCGTTCTGCCGCCCTGGCCGAGTGGCGTCAGTTGGCGGCTTGAAGGCCTCAGACCGGCACCCTTCACAGGCCCATTTAGGTTTGTCTGACAATGCCCGCTGCTGCACTCGCGGAATGGCGTCAACTCGCAGCGTGAGTGTCTTGACCGATCGTGATCAGCCAACTCATGTTTAGTTAGCCTGACAACGCCCGATCGTGCGCTAGCCGCGCCGCCATCTTTCCCACCAGCTTCGCGGGCCTTCGGGACCCCATTGCCAGGGCGGGAGCGGATTATTGCCGAGGGCTGGCTGGCGATCCCAAGGCCCGAGCTCCCCCCATGGCGGCGGTTCATCGGTCAGTTTTGGCGCTTCTGGAACCCGATCACCAAACTGCTTGTCCGGTGCGAGCGAAGGAATTGGACCCAGATCGCGACCGCCGGCTGTCTGCAGGATTGCTGCGACCCGCTTCTCGATCGCGGGGTGTGTCGAAAAGATATCGACGAAGCCAGAATGAGGGTTATCAACGCACATTTCCATGACCGAGGCCGTGGCGGTTTCCAACTCGCCTCGACCTTCGATCTTGCGCAGTGCCATGATCATGGCACTGGGATTCTTCGTCAGTTCGACCGCTCCGGCATCGGCCAGATACTCGCGCGTGCGGGACAGCGACAGGCGAATGACGATAGAGAGGAACCACGCGATGGCGACAATCGCCAGGGCTATCATGATCGCGATGGCGCCGCCGCCCTTTCTGTCGTCGGAGGAGTCCGAAGGGAGGCGAACGCCGGTGCGTAACAGGCCGCGGAACACGAGTTCGCCGAAAAACGAAACGACGCCAGCGATCACCACGGCGATGACCAGCATACGGACGTCACCGTTGCGAATATGAGTGAGCTCGTGACCCAGCACGGCCTCGAGTTCTGGCTCATCGAGATGCTCCATGAGGCCGCGCGTCACGGTGATCGCATATTGCTTTTGGTTCAGTCCGGTTGCGAAGGCATTGAGCGCCGGATCTTCGGCGATCTTCAGCTTCGGCATCGGGATGCCGCGAGCAATGCAGAGATTTTCGAGAAGATTATAGAGACCAGGCTCCTCTTGGCGGGTTACGTCGTGACCACTAACCAACGCATCGATCATACGCTGATGGAATTGCCACGCGATCCAGAGCCAGATCAGCGTCCCGATCGTCACCACGGGCAGCGACGACAAAAAGTATCCGCGCGCCACGTCGATCAGATCGTCGAGCGGCGCATCACCAACAGCAAATACCGCCGCGATTATTCCACCCGCGAAGCTCATGAGATAGACGAGCAGTAACAACCCGACGATCAGGACGATCGAGCGGATTCGATTGGCGCGAATATGCGAGTAGAGCCCATAGGCAGGCATAGCCGGTTCATTCCATCGCGCGGCGTTCGACGCAAGCCCCCACGGTCGCGGGGTCGCGCACCCGAGTGCGTCCCATCAGAACTTCACGCTTGGAGCCTGTTCGAGTTGCGGACGAGTTTCGCCGAGATCGAAGAACTCACGGTGATGGAATCCGAGCGCACCCGCGAAAAGCGACGCAGGAAATTGCTCTATGCCGGTATTGTACTCCTGCACAGCATTGTTGAAGAAGCGTCGTGCGGCGGCGATCTTGTTCTCGATGTCGGATAGTTCAGCCTGTAGCTGCTGGAAGTTAGCGTTAGCCTTCAGATCCGGATACGCTTCCGCGAGCGCGAACAGCTGGCGCAGTGCGCCGGTCAGTACATTCTCCGCTGCCGCAACCTGCTCGGGATCCTTTGCGGCGATGGCGGCATTCCGCGCCTGGACGACTGCCTCCAGCGTGCCGCGCTCGTGAGAAGCATAACCCTTTACGGTTTCGACTAGATTCGGAACGAGATCGTGGCGCTGCTTGAGTTGGACGTCGATGTCGGCGAAGGCTTGATTGACGCGCTGCCGAAGTGCGACAAGGCCGTTGTAGACAAAAACGGCGTAAAGTGCCGTGACGACGAGAATAGCGAGGACGACAAACGACGTGGACATGCGTGGGCTCCCAATCGAAGCACGTTGATCAGACTAACCCGGGATCGTCACGGTGCACCACGGCCAATTTCCCGTACGCACTTGGCGTTACAGAGAGATGCGCCCTTGCATCGAGCAGTCCAACGATCTGGCGCCGTTGTCGCTATTCCGACCTTGGCTGGGCTGAGATCCTGGGCGAAGAGAGGCGGGCACATCCAGCATGTCCGCTTTTGAAGGGGTAAGCGGACATCCCCGATCTGCGCTCTAGTGTCTGCTAGTGACCCAAAGCGGACATTCTGCGGTTCGACGAGCGCATCTGTCGGTCAGGAGACCAACCCACAACGAGTTTTTATGAGGCCGGGCCACGCGCGGCCTGGCAAAATAGGCTCAGAGCCTCCCTCGCCGCGCGAGGAAGGCCCGAATTTGGTCTTCTACAAGTCTTCTACTCTCCACCGGGGCTGCTGGGCCAGCGCAACGGCCTTGTCATGAGGGGCTCTCTCGGCACCTTGCGTACCGTTAGACCGTTTTGGCGCAGGCGCCAGAAGAATTGATTGAACCGATCCTGTCCGAAGAACGGCTCACCGTTGAATGACATGGTTGGCACACCGCCCTGTCCGGTCATCTGAAACTCGTCCTGGTTCTTATTCCAAACCGCGTCGTATTTATCAGGGTTCGTTTGGATATCCTTAATGGTGGCGTCGTAGTCCATGCCGATGCCATCGACCGCTCCTTTGACATGCAATGGCCATTCGCCAATCGGCGTTCGGGCACCCCAGATCAACGGCGATACGGCAAGACAGTATTCCAGTGCCTTGCCCTCCAGCTTCGCGGCCATCGCGAGCCTGACCAGCCAGCTGATGTAAGGCTCCTCCTCCATCGGAGCGACTGCCTGGCCCGCCCCCGGCGGCCAAGTGTCATTCACGATCGGATCCGGGTTGGCATACCGGAAAGGAATTCCCTCGTACCGACCCGTCCGAGGCGCATCCATGATGGAGTACCAATAGTAGTACCACCGTCCCGCAAGTTCCGACGCCCCGCCGGATCCGCTGGACGCGGACGTCCGGACGGCGATCGGGAAGATCACCTTGATGTTGACGTTCACGTTGTAATTCGAGTTGAGATACGCGAGCCGAAACAGCGAGAGGTAGCTGTAGGGGCTGCGCATCGAGTAGAAGACGTCGACCTCGAGCGGGTTATCCTCGCTGATGATTTCCCTGTTGGGAGCTGGTGCTTCCTTCCCGGGCTTGTGATACCCGTTTTCGCAGTGTGTCCAAACCCAGTTGTCCTTGGGATGATCGAAGGTCGTCACTGGCGGGACCGGAGGCATCTCGGGCACCGCCGCAAGTGCCTCTGGAGTCACATAGGTGGCGTCATAGTTATCCCACCAGTTTGATGCTGACGGTTCACTTGGGGTACGGGCATCAGGCTCTAATGCCATGGGTTTGTCCTTTTCCTGTTGTTCAGGGAACACGAAAATAGTTTTCTTTGGAGTGGAACAGGTCGGGCGTCTTCAAATAATAAACCAATAGCGCATCTTCTGCCGCCACCGTCTAGAGTCGCTCGATGATCGCCTTGGCGACTCGTTCGGGGACTTCGATCGGCGGCCAGTGAGCCACGTCCGGCCACTTATGAAGGTCGATCGCCGGACGTAGTTCCTTCATTTTGTCCGCCATCGCCTCGACGGCGATCTTGGGCGTTGTCAGAGCAAAATTCTAAATACTTGGAGCGGCCATCGAACCGCTTAGATCGACCCGGAAAAATGCAGTAAAATTAATGGCCACGAAATCCGGTTCTGACGTTTTGGCAAGGTAAACGAATTTGCTCTGACAATGCCCCGACGCGCGCTCAGGAGTCCGCTAATGACCCAAAGCGGACCATCTGCCCGTTGTCCCTGGTCCAGATCGTTGCTCTTAGAACGCGATCCTTGCGAGGCCCGCTTTTTTCCAGGCCTTCGAGGACGTGCTCCAAGGTTACTCGTTGCGACACTAGCTGAACTGGACCTTTTTCTCCGGAATTGAGTAGCAGCTCTGCTTCTAAAGTGGTTCGATGGTCCAATCGATTGGGGGACGATAAATGACGGGGACTGAGAGCAAGCTAGTCGGAGTTGCCACAGCGCTCTTCATGAGCGGATTACTTACTCAGCCGCTGTGGGCCGCAGATTCAATGACGGGCGGTGCAGCCCCCGCTTCGGCAGTGGACCGCACTCACCTTTTGGGTGACTGGGGTGGTGTCCGTTCCCGGCTGGCCGCACATGGAATCATCTTCGATATTCAGGCGACGCAATTCTACCAGGGTGTGGTTGATGGATCGGCCGGCACCAATGACTGGCAATACGGAGTGAAGGGCGACTATTTCCTGACGGTGATCGGCGAAAAACTCGGGCTCTGGAAGGGATTAGTCATCAACGTGCATGCGGAAACACGCGCTGGCGATGACGTTAATGCCCTGACGGGGCTTTCTCCGGCCAACGCAAATATGCTGATGCCTGATTCAGGCGACACGACCGCGCTTACCCAGTTAATCGCGATCCAGATGGTGTCAAAGCAAGTTGGAGTTATCACGGGAAAACTCAATGCCTTCGACTTCGTGGACATGGTTTTTCACACGGGCCGCGGCGTCGATGGGTTCATGAACACATCCCTGGTTCTCCCAATCGGACTGGGGGGGACCCTAACGACGGGGTTGCCGCTTGCCTTTCTTTTGAAGTTCAAGGGCAAGGAAGTCCAAGGCTTTGCGGGCGCTTATGATCCCAACAATTGCGCCACCACCTCCTGCCTCGACCCTTTGTTAGACGATGGCCCCGCCTATGCAGCCTTCTGGAAATTCTACCATGGCAGCGGCGATGTTGGTCCGCGCTCGTCATACACCAGCTTCGGCGGCACCTATAGCACCAAAGAATATACGGTGGTCGATCCCCAAAGCCTGGCTTTTGTTCCGGGGCAGGGCCTCTCACTTACACAAACACAGCAATCCTGGTCGATCTTTTCCGTTCTTAACTACCAACTGTGGGCGGACACCTCCAACCCAAACAGAGCTGTCAACTTCAGGGGCATGTATACAATTACCGATGGCGAAGCGAACCCCATCAAGTGGACCGCCACCGCCGCACTTGAAGCGAACGGTCCGATTCGGGGCCGGGACAAGGACACTTTCGGCGTCGGTTATTTCCACAATGAGCTGAGCAGCAGTTTTAAGAACACAGCCGGCCCTCTCTTGTCCGTTGCGGCAACCGTCGTGAACAGAGAACGGACAAGGATCGCGATCGAAGACACGGATGGATTTGAAGCCTATTACGTGGCCCAGCTTACTCCCTGGTTTGCACTCACTGGAGACCTGCAGGTGATAACGGAGACCTTGAGCAGTGAGGACACCAAGCTTGTCACCGGTTTACGGGCAAACCTCACATTCTGACCGAGACCTGAGCCGCCCATCCCGTTCGTCTGAAAGCCGATTCACTTTTGTGCGAAGTGCTCGCTTTGTTGCGTCCGCTATCGGCACCAAAAAGCCATGTTGGCTAACCAGCCTCATGTTTTGGCAAAGAGCCGATATCCCATACCCAGTCCTGCGCGGATCGGCAAAACATGTTCATCTTTGGTCTGATTTCCCGATGTTGCCGCGCCGTTACCCAGCGAATACCGAAAAACTTTGAGCCCGGCTCAGCACCCGTTGAATAGATATGCGTTCCGCAGTTCGGGCAGAACACCATTGCATTATGGTTGCCGCTTGCTGCGACCTTCTCATACCTCTTCGGTTCACCCGCCAGTAACTTGACGGTTCCTTCAATCGCGGTTGCAAAGCCGCGAAAATCTGATCCGGAAAATTTCTGGCAATCTTCGCAGTGGCAAATCCCGGTACGGTCGAGGTCGATTTCGGCTTCGTACTTCAAAAAGCCGCAGTGGCAGGTGCCGTCGATTTTCATGGTGTTCAT
>JAGPVD010000050.1 GCA_018067145.1 Methyloceanibacter sp. | reverse complement strand
GCAATAATAAGCTCGTCTGTCGCATCCGATCCTGAATTGCAGGGCTCCGTCGTCACGAGAAACGTGCCTGGACGAAGGCTGTCAGCGTCGCCACGCTGCGCAGATTGATTGGTATAATGTCGGCGGCAGCAATCTCGATCTTGAACTCGTCAGTGAGAAACGCGACTAGCTCCATCACCGACAACGAATCGAGTGAGCCCGTTGCAATCAAATCCGTGTCGACCTCAACGGATTGATTCGCGCTATTGAGCGAGCGAACAAATTCGAGGATTTTCATTTTCACCTGTTTCTCATCGCTCATCTGTCTCATATCTCCGCAATTTGATCGCAACGCCCGAGTAGACCTTACCAAGATCCGAAAGTGGCTGGCGCTAGCCTCGCTCGGTCGCCATGGTCTTCAGCTGAGCCAAATCTAGCTTGCCATTGCTGAGCCGCGGCAGCAGCGACAACGCAACGATCTTGCGAGGGACAGCGCCTGGAGGCAGAGATTTGGCGCATATGTTCCCCAACATCTGTGTGTCCAGCGCGAGGTCACCGGCGACAAAAGCCACTAGATCGTTTCCGGCCACGAATGCAGCGGCCTCCTTGACGCCGTCGGCATGGAGTAACGCGTTTTCAACCGAGCCCAACTCGACGCGGACACCGCGCACTTTCACCTGCTGATCGCGGCGCCCTCGAAAATAATATGTGCCATCCGCTCCCTGTTGCGCGAAATCACCCGTGGGGTAAGGCCGTTGGGCTCGAACGAAACCGTCAGCCTTCAGGTAGCCTTTCATAACGGTCGGACCGTCAACCAAGATCTGGCCGATATCGCCTTTCGCGACCTCTTCGCCTGCGTCATTGACCAACTTGATGGTCGCACCGCTAGCTGGTCGGCCTATGGGGATTTCCTGCGCCGGATCTGGTGGGCCCGTGAACCGGTGCGCAAGACACACATTGGTTTCTGTTGGACCAAAAAAATTGAAGAATGTCGCATTTGGTAGAGCCCGCATCAGTTGCGCTAGTGGCTGCGGCGCAAAGGGTTCGCCCGCATAAATGATCGACCGTAGCGACTGGCCGGCGCCGTGGGCGAAAGCGTCTGCCTCCAGCAAAATCCGCAGCACCGTCGGCACCGTGTAAAGCACCGTCACCCGATGCAGTTCAATTGCCTCGATGAGCTGACCCGGAAATGTTGTTGCCGTGCTCGGTGCCAACACGATGCGCGCGCCCCGGCTTAGTCCACCGTAGATATCAAACACCGATAGGTCAAAGTGGAACGGTGCGACGCTCAGGAGCGTGTCGTTGGGGCCGAGTGCCGTTTCGTGAGCAGCCCAGTCCACGAAAGCAACAGCATTGCGATGCGACAGCAGAACCCCCTTGGGTCGTCCTGTTGATCCCGACGTTGTAAGAATATAGGCGTCGCCGTGCGGCATACGGTTTGCTGACGGTATGGGCACGTATTGCTCAATTGCGCGCGCGTCCGGCTCTGTCTCAAGAGTGACGTCGTGAACGCAAATCGAGTCTAGTTTATCCGCAAGGCCGGGAATGTCGCTCAGAACGTGTGAAATCTTGAAATCCTCAAGCGCCATCGCCCAGTAGGGCGGCGAAGCCTCAGTGTCGAGTGGCGCATATGTAATCCCCGCGCGCGCCGCACCAAGAAAGGCTGCAATCACGTCGGGCGACTTGCGCGCAATGACGCCGACGCGATCGCCGGTCGTCAATCCAATGTCTTGAAGGCGGGTCATCTGCGCGCATGCGCGCTGTGAAAGTTCGGCGTAGCTTATGGACACTCCTTCACTGATGACCGCCGGTTTATTTCTCCGGTCAACAAGCGGCCCGCTAATGACCTCGTGCAACAACATGGCGCCTTCCCCGCCTCACTCATGTGAGCGCGACATGAGCCTCGTGGCAATTTTGTATTGCAAATCTGTTGCACCCGACAGCACGCGAAACGGCAGCATATCATTGAGAAATGCGGTGGAGGAACTTTGCTCAAGCAGGCCAGATGCGCCAAAGATCTCCTGGGCCGCGAGGCCATTTGCGACCGCAGACTCGCTGACGAAGGCTTTCGCAAGAGAAACCGCGGCGTCATCGGGTTGACCGTCGTCGACCGCGGCTGCTGCGTCATATAAGAGCAAGCGCGCTGCTTCCATCCTCGTCTTCATCAACGCAATCGACTTCGCCACTACGTCATTCTCGATAAGCGGCTCGCCAAACTGATGCCGGTTGCGCGCGTGAGTGAGGCAGTCGCCAAAGTTCTTCCGCATGGCACCCAATGCGATTGCGTAAAGTCCACAGCGCTCCCACCGCATAGAGTTTTGAAACACAGCACCTCCGCCACCGTATCCACCGAGAATATTTTTCTCGGAGACCTCGGCGCGGTCGAGCTGCACGCTTCCCCATGGCGCGTTCTTGAGCCCTGCTTTGCTCGGTCCGCGTTCGATCGTCAGACCCGCCGTGGCTCTCGGCACCACAAAGCAACTAATGCCGAATACGCCCGGGACTTCACCTGTGCGCGCCAAGATTGCAAACAGATCCGCAACAGGCGCATTTGAAATCCAAATCTTCTCTCCGGTGATCGCGAAACCGTCCGCGTTCTCCACCGCCCGTGTCTTCATGGCAAAGGTGTCGGATCCGGCTTCGGATTCGGAGACGGCTAATGCACCGATGCATGAGCCCTCCGCCATTGGCGTCAGCCATTGCGCCCGCTGATCCTCGGAGCCTATCGAAGCCACGGAAATCGCGAAGGCAAACTGATGCACGCCCAAGCTGAACAGAAAGCCCGGATCGGCGCCCGTCGCAGCCATGGACTCAAACACGAGCATACAGTCCGAGAGCGACAGCCCGCGGCCGCCGACCGATTTTGACAGAGGCAGACCCGTATAGCGCGACTCCACGCAGGCACGCCACATCTCGTGGAAATCGACGGAACCCGACGTCGGTATGAGCTTGTCGCGCGCAAACGACTGTGCTTCAGCAACCAGCGCCTTTTGATCGGCAGTTAGCTTGAAGGACATTGTCCAACCTTACCTTGGATTGTTCGAGCGTTGCTGGTCGAGGATCATACAAGTGTCCGCGCAATTCACCGCGTATGATACTAAATCAGCAATTTCATAGGCAGCCATCTGCGACTTTTTGCCCACTCCGTCGGGCATTGAGCCCCCGAGGCCACGTTTGCTGTTTACCCTGTTGACGGATTAGGCTCGCCGCACGAGCAGTTGCAACAACAACAACATCGCTCTGTCACCTGAGCGCGGAATCTGGGCTTCGCACCCGTTTCCGTTGCGTTGCCATCCCAAAAACGCCTAATTAGCCTGGGCTGTTCGGCTCGCCGGGCAAAGAGTGGAGTTAAGGTTCAGTGCAATCCGATCCAAGTGGCAAGTCTGATCGAGCTGGTACGGGCGCCAGCGCGGTCGCCGTCAGAGCGGCTATTACTGGCGCAGCCTGCCGCTTTCCAGGTGCGGCTAATCTGGACGAGTTCTGGGCCCTGGTAAAATCTCGACGTCATGGTCTGCGCCAATCGCCTCCGGGCCGTTATGAGGCGCTTGAGTTAACACCAGAGTACATCAAATCACTCGAAGAGACCGGACATCAGTGGGGCGGGTACATCGACAATCCAGATTTGTTCGATCCGCTCGTCTTCGGCGTGAGCCGCGCCGAGGCCAACTCTATGGATCCTCAGCACCGACTGCTCCTAGAGGTCGTCTGGGAGGCCCTGGAGAATGCCTGTGAGGCTCCTCATCTATTGGCTGGTTCGCGCACGGGTGTGTTTGTCGGCCTAAGTAGCATCGATTATGCGATGTATCTCTCAGCGTTCGATCCCTACGGCGCTTCGGTCACACCTTTGAGCATAACTGGAGTGGCGCACTCTATTGCTGCCAACCGTATCTCCTATCTGCTGGACCTGCGCGGACCGTCTTTAGCCGTCGACACGGCGTGTTCGTCGTCGAGCTCTGCGCTTCACATGGCATTGCGCAGTTTGGAGCAAGACGAATGCGAGGCCGCAATCGTTTGCGGCGCTAACATGATCTTGACGCCCTATGTGACAAAGGGCTTCAAGCGCGCGCGCCTGCTGGCCAAGGATGGCGTTGTCAAGTGCTTCGACGAGAGGTCGGACGGCTATGTGCGCTCCGAAGGCGCTGCTGCGATCATCATTCGCCGGGAGGACGAGGCAGTCGCACGCGGCAATCGTATCATGTCAGTGATCGTGAGTTCGGCACTCAATTATGACGGAAGGACGCAGGGCATATTTGCACCGAACAGCCAACGTCAGATCGAATTGATCCGCGCCGCCCATGCGGCAGCGGGCATCGACCAGACCACGATCGGCCTCGTCGAAGCGCATGGCACGGGCACCTACCGCGGTGACAAAACTGAGTTGGACGCACTAAGCACTGTGTTTGCTGGCGAGCGCGATAGTGTCGCTCCATGTTATGTAGGGTCGGTCAAGGCGAACGTTGGGCATTTGGAGGCCGTCAGCGGGCTTGCGGGCTTACTGAAGGCGGCGCTGTGCCTCGAGAAGGGCGAAATCCCCGGACAGGCCAATCTCAGCAGACCGATGGCAGCGGCCAATGCTGGGGATACTCGCGTTATCCTGCCTTCAGAGACGACGCCATGGCCCCGCGGCCCGCAGCCGCGCCGTGCCGGCGTGTCCTGCCTGGGACTGGGCGGCTCAAACTCGCATCTGGTGGTCGAAGAACCCCCCGCTGCCGTTGAACCCGCCGCCTGTGTAGACCGGCCCGTCCACATATTGAAACTTAGCGCGAAGAAACCCGAACAAATTCCGAGAATGGCCTCCGCATTGCAAGAGGCCCTTGCGCGTCAACCCGACCTGCTGCTTGGCGATATTTGTTATTCGGCAAATTTCGGACGCGCCGACTTTGAAGAGCGCGCAGTAATTGTCGCGCGCTCGCGCCACGATCTTGCACTCACACTGACTTCCCTCGCCGAGGGTCGCCCATGCGAGAAGATCTTTAGAGGTCGCGCGCAGAAGGGCGGACCAAAAGTAGCATTCCTGCTGTGTGGAAGCGCTGCGTCGTATCGCGGAATGGGGCGCGAATTATATGACCGGGAACCACGCTTTTCCGCGTTTATCGACGAGGTGGGTGAAGCCCTGCGCGAGGTTGCGGGCATCTCGCTCCATGACCTTCTTTATGGCAAGGGTGAGTCCGATGGGACAATTATTCAGGAGGCCTCATCGGCGCGCGTGGCGTTGTTTGCGGTTCAGTATGCGCTTGCCAATCTGCTCATCGAAACCGGCGTTAGGCCCGAAGTCGTCGCTAGTAGCGGGGTCGGCGATATCGTGTCGGCGGTCTTGGACAAAAGAATATCTCTTGCGGATGGCCTGAAGTCCGCCCTTGCTGGCAACCCCGAGCAGACTCTCGAAAAGGTCAAGACGGCGCTAAACGGTGCGCTCGCGGCCGGTGTGCATATGGTCGTCGAGGCTGGATCGCAGTCATCTCTACTCGCGGAGATTGGCGCCGCAAGAGGCAACACTCCCTTGATGTCCTGCCTGTCACAGGGCAAGAGCGACTGTGAGCAGTTGGCCGTGGTCCTGAGCACGCTTTACACTGTCGGTGTCAATATCGATTGGCAGAAGCTCGACGCGCCCTTCCCTCGCCGGCGTTTGGCGCTTCCCACTTATTGTTTTGATCGCGCTCGGTTCTGGTTTACCGACGATGGGCTGCGCCCTGATGCGCCCTCGTACCCATACCAGACGGAGAGTACTCCCTATCAGGCCCGCACATTTGCCCGCCAACCTCCAGCCGCCGACCCCGACCCTTTACCCCACATCTCGCGACAGGAATTGTTTGAACTGCTTCGACACAGAATCGCTGAAGCGACATCTATTCCGGCGACTGAAATCAGCGAGTGCTCGCGATTCGACGAATTCGCGATCGATTCGATCGCCGCATTTGGGCTGCTGCTACGGCTTGAAATGCAGCTCGGCGTTTTCCCGGACCCGGAAATGTTCTCCGAGGAAATGACATTCGGAGCGGCCGTCGACGCCCTGCATACATTCGTGACAACCGCACACGCGAAGAGCAAAGGGTCGCTGCCAACGACGGTGGCGCCTCACGAGCTACCGAAGCCTAGTGCTTCGGCGACTGGGCCAGATCTGCAGCGCAGCGGAATTCATCTCCCTGGGGACGGCAAGCAATGCCGTAAGGAAACCGGAGACCAACACACGGATGAGAAAAGCGCCAACGACGCAGGTGCATTCCTGGAGAAGATCAAGGAGCGGCTTGAGCCCACGGATTACCTCAATGCGGTACGTCCTGATTTCACGGCAGCGCTGCACGAAATGTTGCTGGATGTGGATTTCGACACGGCAATAGGCGACCGGCTGAGCGGTACGCGATTTGGCGTGCCGGTACGCGCTATCGACATGGTTGGTGGCTTTGGTTCCACGTTGTTCGGCCACAATCATCCGGCTTTGGTCGGAGTGCTCCGAGAAGCTCTTGCCGCACACCGGCCTGTTTTCGTGCAAATGGCCAATCGCACGGCCGCGGGCACACTTGCGAAGGAACTAGTCTCGCGGGTGGCTGGGCTCACAGGCCGCGACTACAAGACCGTGCTTGGCAGTACCGGCGCAGAGATGGTCGATGCCGCGGTAAAGCATGCATTGCTTGAATGGAACCACCGCCTCAAGAAATTTAGTGCTGCTTGCAACGGTGCACGTGTCGATGTGCCCGAGGCCGCCAGCAAGCCGCCCGTCTTCCTGGCAATCGAAGGCAGCTACCACGGCAAGACGCTGGGTGCGTATAGTCTGACCTGGCACGCGCCAGGTCGTGACGAGCTCTCCCTGAGCGGACCATTCGAAGTCGTCTGGCTCCCGCGAGATGATTCGGCATTGGCCGCCGAGATTTTTGAGCGCTACCAAGTTGATCTCGCGACAAGCGATGGCCCGATTCGGTTCAGTCGCATCGCCGGATTATTCTTGGAGCCGATCCAGGGTGAAGGTGGTATTTTTCCACTATCAAAGGCTTTTGCCGGCACATTGCGCCGGCTTGCTGACGCTGCCGACTGCCCGATCGTTGTCGACGAGATTCAGTCGGGCATGGGGCGCGCGGGGGCGTTCACCGCTTCATCGCTCATCGACCTGCGCGGCGACTACTACCTCTTCGGAAAGAGCCTAGGCGGCGGTCTGACAAAGACGACGGCCTTGCTTATCGATAGCGAGCGCTATGCCGAGGGTTATGGCTTCGTCCATACATCGACGTTCGCTGAAGATGATCACGGTGCCTTTGTGGCATTGCGTGCTCTGCAGCTGTTGGACGAAGACAATATTGACGTGCGCGCGCGTGACTCCGGCAAGTACCTCGTCGACAGGCTAGAGAATGTGAAGGCTCGCTATCCCGGAGTGCTGTCGGAAGTGCGCGGTTGTGGGTTAATGGCCGGAATTGAACTGGCAGGTCAGCAGGACAATACTTCGCCCCTGATATGCGGGTTGTCGGAGCAGGGGCTTCTGGGAGTGTTCGTCGCCAGCTATCTCCTGCACCGATGCGGGACTCGCGTCGGAAACACTTTGTCTCGCCCGTCGACGCTACGCCTGGAGCCGTCTGCCTACATATCGAGCGCTGACATTGACCACGTAGTGAAGAGCGTGGAGGAGGTTTGCCAAGTCATCGCGTCGGGCGATGCAGCCGATCTTGTGCGTCACCTTGCCCAAAATTTCAGGAGGGATGGTCAGACACCGTTCCGACTGAGTGAGAACCCCATTGCTGGGAGGAAGGAACCGGTCTGCGCCACCGTTACGGCAGCCCGGAAACAAGTCGTATTTCTGGGCCACATGATCAGTTCGAGCGACATCGGCCTCCTTGACGAGTCGTTGTTGAATTTAACAGAGACCGAGCGGGAGAGCATTACGGAACGACTGGCCGATCCGATGCTGATCAAGAGTGTGCCGCTGCTATCGTCTTCCGGTGAATCGCTGGACTTCCAACTTTACTCTCTACCTCTGACAAGCCGCGCCATCGTGAGTGCCATACGCAATGGTCAGTCTGCAAAGATCGTGGAAAGGGTCAACGCAGCGGTGTCTCAGTTCGCTGGGGATGGTGCACGTGTGGTCGGGCTGGGCGGATTGCTCTCGGTGATTACGCGCAACGGCCTCGCGGTGCGTAACGGCTTCGATGGGTTGCAGGTTACTACGGGCAATACATACACGGTGGCTTTGGTCGTAGAAGCCGTTCTTGAGGCCATGCGCGAACGCAAGATCGATCCTGCCAACGCCAAGGTTGGCATCGTGGGCGCGGGCGGCAATATCGGTGCAACGCTAGTGCAATTGCTCAGCGAATATTTCCCCTGCCTACGCCTGGTCGGCCGTAATGCGAGCATCGCTCGGGTCGAGCGCGCGGCCATTGGCGCATACGATGCCGCATTGGCGGAGCCACGGCTTCAAGGACCGCAATTGCTGACGGGCCTTGCCGCTGCAATCGCCAATTCGGAGCTGTATCCTCAGCATCAAATGAAGCTCAGCTCGTCAAATGGGGTGAAAATGAACGATGAGGCCCTGTCGGCGGGCGGGCGGCTCCGAAGAGCAGTGATTGAGCGCTATGGCACTGATCCCTTCCTGCCCGTCACCGATAACATCGAGGATTTAAGCGATTGCAGCGTGATCGTGACGGCGTCAAATTCCATCACGCCGATCCTGACGCCATCAAAC
>JAGPVD010000046.1 GCA_018067145.1 Methyloceanibacter sp. | reverse complement strand
CCTTCCCGGGGAGTACTTTGGACAGCCCCTGGCCCACATTTTGAAGGACCAAACCCATCTCGAAGCCCGTGGCTTCGTAGATAATTTGCTTTGCTCGATCTGTGCGATTGCGAAGCCCACCTAGAGGAGATGTGGAAAACAGAGCTTCCCTTTCCGCATCCATCTGCTCGACTTCTCTCAAGATGTTCCCCGGATCAGTGGGGTCGGAGCTCAAGGGGTCTCCCTGGTGATGGCTCGAACCTGTGCGCGTATTTTGGGCCATCGCCAACGATGACCAGCTCAGCAAGCCGGCCAAAACTACCGAAATCGCGATTGACGAGTTCATGCAGACTATGCCCCCCCGGATCCTAGCCAACTCAAATTAGATGCGCCCTGCTCACGTGTGAGCGAGACACTCCTGAGGTTATAGCACTCGCTAGCCGACCTCGACGATCCCATCCTCCTTGATGGAAACCGGATCGCCGTTCTTCACGGCGTTCATGAAGTCATCGCCGAGCAGGTCGATGGTGATGATGGGCTTCTCCTGCCACACATTCGCCATGACGATACCTGCGGCGGACACCCCATCAATGTGGTGCGAAAAGAGCATCGCCTTGGGCGCCACGCCCAGCCCGGCCACGGCCATAAGGCACCCGCCGCCCATGCTCGAGCCGATGGTCTGCGGAGTGCAAAGGATCACGCCGTTGAGGTCCTTCTGGTAGAGCTCCTTGTTGTCCTGGTCCGTGCACGGGGCACTGTCAGTCACTCCACCCCAGATATTATCAATATAGGATGACGTCGTGTTGAAGGGCTGTTTCGACACCAGGGCGTTGCCGTCAATGTCGCCCGCTACGACGGGGCGCCCTTGGAAGGTCTGTTTTGCCATTGCTTTTCTCCGTCTAATCTTAGCTGCTGGTTCGCATGGTGCCACGCCCGCCCGTGGCGGGCGTGGCTGAGTTCAGACCCTCAGGTGGGCAGTTCGCCGGTCATGATGACCTCCAAGAGATCATCGTCCTTCAGGTAAATCGAGTTTGAGTATTTGCGGGTCTTGTTGGAATTGGTGACCCCGAACTCGGTATCGCTGTAGCCTTTCAGACCGCTGAAACAGACGACGCAGGTGTTAGTGAAGGTCACACCGGCCTTCTTCAGGTCCCGCATCATTACAGGGTGCTCCATAAACACGTGGTCCCGGACCACGGTCGCGGAGAACATGTGGGTCGGAAGCGCGATCTTCTCCTGGCCCCGCGCCTTAAGTGCGTCGAGGATCCCGGTGCCCCAGTTCATCATTTCCTGATAGGTATTGTGGGGGCAGCCTATATAGGCCCGGTTCGGCTTCTTGACGTTCTCCGGCCAAAGGTTGGGGTATGTGCTGCGGACACGCTCAATTTCCGCGTCGTCAATAACGTAGGTCTGATAATCCTTGACCAGCAGATCGCGCCCTTTGTCCAGCGCGTCCGGGGTCAGATTCTCGACATGGTAGAGACCGATCGCACCGTTCGAGGCCGTGGCGGCGCCCATGGCCTTCAATTTGTGAACATTCTGCGGCGTGATCTTGCCATCGAAATACTTGTCAATGCCGACGATGAAGGGCGGGTCCTCGACGCATTTTTCGCCGATGGCGCCGCCCAGCACGCCCCAGTCTGGCTCGCCCGAGGTCTTCACCTCGATCAGCCACTTTGCCTTGCGCCCCTCATCGGTCATGAGCCCGAAATACGGGGCCTTGCCAGCCAGAGCGCACATCAAGTCCATGCCGCATGAGTTGCGGTTGGTACGGATGCCTAAAATGGAGTTACCGGCGTTGATCGCCGAGGACTCGGCCCAGGCAACAAAGGTGCCCTTCTTCGGCGCGTTGCCGACTTCCGGCAGGTAGCACATGCAACTGCGGGTATCGAGGTTCCGGCCGCCGAGACGCACATGCAGGTGATCGACTTCCAGCTGCAACGGATAGCCCTCAAAAATCATTATTTGCTCGTCCGGGCTAGTTTCGACGTTGTAGAGATCGTGCGGGCGTGGGTTGACGGTGTACGGCGCATAGGCCTTTAGCCCCTCGTCCGCACATTCCGTGAACAGCTCGATGAGCGGCGACATCGCAGGGGTGCCGGTGAAGAACGAGGTGTGTGGCGCGCCACCGAGGTCGACGAGCTTTGTCGCGCCGAAAAGGTTGCCGTGGTCGACGAGCGTCCGCATTACCTTGGCGTGCGCCTTGCCCTTCTTGCCGTCCAGGATATCCTGCTCCTCCTGGGTCAACTTCATCTGAGGCGGCGGCTTGGATGGGTCGTAGGCGGTGAGGGTCGGCGTCACACCGATGGCGGTGGCGTCATAGTTGGGATCGGGCTTGCCGTCCGGCCCGAGGCCCAGCATGTCGGACTGGCGCTCAGCGTAGCGCGCGTAGTCGGGCGTGCCTTTTGTCATCTTCGTCTCCTTTGCGCGCACGGAATCCGCCTGAACTGCATGATCCCTCCCGCCGGTTGAGCTCACCGTTGAGCGCCTCGATTCAGGCATCCAGGATGATGTTCGTTTCGGCCTCTTGGGCCACGCATTGGACCGAGCATTGCGGAACGCCTACGGTTACAATGCGTACCGATCATTGTTATCAGGCCAGTGCGCGTAGGCTCTAGGTAATTTCGGCAAAAACCCAAAGCGGGTAGAATTCGATGCAAACTCATTGCTTTAACGACTTTGATGCGTTCACCGAGTCAATCGGTGATTTAAAAAGTAGAATGCTGCTACGAAACGCAACGCGGCGTCAGTGGAGCATTAGTTCAGTCGACCTTGATGGCTTCAAAGTCCAGTACGGCCGTCTCGGCAGCGGCAATATCGCTCAGGCTGAAGTAAGTTCCCTCGCATACATGCTGTACCTGCCTCTCACCGATTCAGTCGAGTACCGGGCGAACGGAACCGTTCTGGAAGAAGACTCGTTCGCGATTTTAGAACCGGGTTGTGAAGTTTGCGTCAGCACGAAAGACGCACACGATTGGTTGGTTGTTTCCATTCCCTCGCAAAGGTTCGATTGCGACGCACTTTCCGGATCGTTCCCGGCTTCTCGGGATCACAAGGTTTGGGTGACCGGCGCAATGCATCAGGCTGCCAGGAAGTATCGCCACTTGTTGCGCGAGACCATGATCGCCGCAGCGAATAATCCACAATTTGAGTCTTCGCCCGCCGCGGCTTGCGTTGCGGCCGAATTGCTGAAAATTGCTTCTTCGGTGATCGGCAATCAGCAAGCTAGTTTACCTGTACGGACAGGGCGTCCGCCGATTTCGCGAGAAGCAATCATCGCTTGTTCACGGGAGCTGATCGAACAACGCGACGGTGAAGTGGTTGCTGTCGGGGACTTGGCCGCTGCGGCCAGCGTATCCGAACGAACACTTCGGAATGCATTTAATGAGTATTTCGGCGCAGGACCGGCTCGCTATTTACGCCTCAGGCAGCTTCATCAGGTCAAACGTGCGCTAGAGGTAGGGGATCCCGATGAGATTTCTGTCTCCGATGTTTTGCTTCGATATGGGGTGTGGGAATTCGGTCGTTTCGCGTCGCGTTACCGGCGAATATTCGGCGTGCTTCCGTCTGAGACGCTCCGCGCCACGTTTCGTTGATTTGCGCGATACCTTCTGGGGTCGTGATGTCCGCTTCGGGTCACTAGCGGACATTTGAGCGTGGATCACGGATGACCGCTTCACCCCCTAAAGCGGACATGCTCAACGTCGTCGCTCGGCAATGTCACGGTAACTCGGATAGCACTGCGAGTCGTCGCCGATTAGCATCATCGGATGAAACCGATATCGTTTAAGCGCCACCGCTTCCCGCCAGCAATCATCCGCCACGCGATCTGGCTCTATGCCAGGTTCACGCTGTCCTTTCGGGATGTCGAGGAGCTGCTGGCCGAGCGAGGTGTTGACGCATCATACGAGACGGTCCGGCGGTGGTTCCTGAAGTTCGGACCGTCGATCGCGGCAAATATCCGGCGTTCGCGGCCCCGACCGAGCGATCATTGGCACCTTGATGAAATGGTGATTTCAATCCGTGGCGGAAAATACTGGCTCTGGCGTGCGGTCGACAACGAGGGTGAGGTGCTGGATTTCCTTGTCCAACGCAGACGGAACGCACAAGCCGCAAAGAAACTCATGGTGAAATTGCTTAAGAAGCACGGCTTTGCGCCGAGCCGAGTAGTGACCGACCGGCTTCGATCCTATGCGGCAGCATTCCGCGCGATCGGGCTCAAGGCTGAGCACGATCGGGGCTTGCGAGCAAACAACAGGGCGGAGAACTCGCATCAGCCGATACGGCGCCGAGAACGAACACTGCAGCGGTTCAAATCACCCGGCTCAGCCCAACGTTTCCTTGCCATCCATGCCGCCACATTCAACGCATTCACTCACCAACGTCATCTGCTGCGCCGACCGCATTTCAAGGAGCTTCGCGCTGGTTCATTCCGCACGTGGGCTACGGCATCCGCCGCCGCATGACGCCTGTTGCTCGCTACATTCACCGCGACTGAACACCAACAACGTGACAAAGCCCACTGCTCCGATAGGCATTGTCAGAGTAAATCGGCTTGAGCCTCCTGGCGA
>JAGPVD010000043.1 GCA_018067145.1 Methyloceanibacter sp. | reverse complement strand
TTTTGCAGTGCAATTACGCTTGTGAGACGCGTGGTTCAACTTTCTGCCGGCTACCATAAGGGACGCCATTTTTTCATTAAATCAATAGTTCACCGGAGGTCATCCGCCTCACGGTGATGATGTATATTCGCTATCCACTGTCGCTGCGACAAGTCGAGGATATTCTGTTCGAGCGGGGCATCGACATCTGTCACGAGACGATACGGTTTTGGTGGAATCGCTTCGGTCCGATGTTCGCCAACGAGATCAGAAAACGTCGTATTCAGACTCGATCGTATTCGCACTGGCGTTGGCACTTGGACGAGGTGTTCGTCAGGATCAATGGAGAGACGCATTACCTCTGGCGCGCCGTAGATCACGAAGGCGAGGTCCTCGAAGTTTTTGCCACAAAACGCCGGGATCGCATGGCTGCGTTGAAGTTTTTGAAGCGTGCGATGAAACGCTATGGTCGGCCCAAGGCAATCGTGACGGACCGGCTTCGATCTTACGGCGCCGCGCTAAAGGTCATTGGGATTGTGGAGCGTCAGGAGTGCGGTCGCTGGCTCAACAACCGCGCAGAAAATTCCCACCAGCCATTCCGACGACGAGAACGAGCGATGGCGAAGTTCAGGGACATGAAAACTCTCCAAAAGTTTGCCGCTGCCCATGCCTCGATCCACAATCACTTCAACCTAGACCGTCACCTCAACCCCCGCGACATCTTCAAGCAGAACCGCACTGCCGCCCTCGCCGAGTGGCGTCAACTCGCGGCGTGAGAGTCTTGATCGCCTCTGACTAGCCAGCTCATGAATAGTTAGTCTGACAACGCCTTCATTCCGCACTTGGGCCGGGGCATCCGCCGCCGCATGACGCCTGTTGCCCGCTACGTTCACCGCGACTGAACGCCAACAACGTGACAACGCCCACCGGACCCCATTCGGGCTCATCGCGATCCTCGTGACCCGGATTTGGCTTTGTCCATGGCGGCTTCCGCCGCCGCTATCTGTTCCTTGACGCGCAGGAAGCTGTCGGGGGTCACCGAGATCGACTCAATGCCTTGCTCGACGAGAAAACGCGCGAATTCGGGGTGGTCGCTCGGGGCTTGGCCGCAAATGCCGGTATGCGTCCCGGTCTTTTGCGCCGCCGCTAGTAGGCGGGCGATCATCGAGGTCACCGCCTCGTGGCGCTCGTCGAACAAGCCGCTCAGCCGGTCGCTGTCCCGGTCGACGCCGAGGATCAGCTGCGTGAGATCGTTCGAGCCAATCGAGAAGCCCCCAAAGCGCTCGGCAAAACGTTCGGCGAGCAGAATGTTCGAAGGGATCTCGGCCATCACATAGACTTCGAGGCCGGCTTTGCCGCGGGCCAGACCGTGCTTGGACATCTCTTCGAGCACGCGGTCGGCTTCCTCCGGCGTGCGGCAAAAGGGGATCATCATGACGATGTTGGAAAGACCGATCTCCTCGCGGGCGCGGCGGATGGCGCGACATTCAAGGCCGAAGCCGTCGCGATAGTCGGGATGGTAGTAACGGCTCGCGCCACGCCAGCCGAGCATCGGATTTTCCTCTTTAGGCTCGAATGCGGACCCGCCGAGGAGCTCGGCGTATTCGTTGGTCTTGAAGTCGCTCATGCGGACCACGACCGGATTGGGGTAGTGCGCCGCGGCGATGCGCGCCATGCCGCGGGCGAGCTTGTCGACGAAATACTCCTCCTTCGTCTCATAACCTTCGGTGAGGCGCTCGATCTCGCTGCGCGCGGCCTCGTCCTTGACCAGGTCGAAGCGCACAAGGGCCATCGGATGGACCTTTATGTGGTTGGAGATAATGAACTCCATGCGGGCGAGGCCCACGCCGTCCGTAGGCAGACGCCACCAGCGGAAGGCAGCTGATGGATTGGCAAGGTTGATCATCGCCTTGGTGTGCGTCTTCGGAATCTGGGCGATATCGATCTCGGTCTCCGTGAAGTTAGCGATGCCGTCGTAGACTTGGCCTTCGTCGCCCTCGGCGCACGACACCGTGATTGCCTGTCCCTCTTTCAGCCTCTCGGTGGCGTTCCCGGTGCCGACGATGGCCGGCAGGCCGAGCTCGCGGCTGACGATGGCGGCGTGGCTGGTGCGCCCGCCATGATCGGTGACGAGGGCGGCGGCGCGCTTCATGATGGGCACCCAGTCGGGGTCGGTCATGCCCGTGACCAGGACAGCGCCAGTTTTGAACCGCTCAATGTCCTCGGCGCTGCCAAGCTTGCAGACCGGGCCTGCGCCGATGGCGTCGCCGATCGCGAGCCCCGAGACGAGGAGCGTCCCCTTGTCCTTCAATTTGTAGGTCTTGAGCTCGCCTGCCTCGCGGCGCGACTGCACGGTTTCGGGCCGCGCCTGCACAATGTGCAGCTCGCCCGTCTCGCCGTCCTTGGCCCATTCCATGTCCATGGGCAGCCCATAGTGTCTCTCGATGAGAGCGGCCCAACGAGCGAGCGTAAGAACCTCGTCATCCGAAAGCACGAAGCGGCTTCGCTGCTCGTCTTCAGTATCGACAAGACATGTCGAGGTCTCCTCGGCGTAGATCATCTTGCGGCGCTTGGCCCCGAGTGACTTATCGATGATGGGCGTCAACGACTTGTGGTCTAGAAGGGGTTTGAACACCTGGAATTCGTCGGGCTCTACCAAGCCTTGGACCACCGTCTCGCCCAGGCCCCAGGCCCCGGTGATGAGGATGGAACGCGGGAACCCAGTCTCGGTGTCGATGGAGAACATCACGCCGGAGCTGGCGAGGTCCGAGCGAACCATCCTCTGCACGCCGACCGAAAGCGCGATCTTGAGGTGATCGAATCCGTAAATCTCGCGATAGCTGATGGCGCGGTCGGTGAACAGCGAGGCGAAGCATTTCTTGCAAGCCTCGAGCAGCGAATCTTCACCCTCGACATTGAGGAAGGTCTCGAGCTGGCCGGCGAAGCTTGCCTCGGGGAGGTCCTCCGCCGTAGCACTCGAGCGCACCGCTACCGCCTTGGCACCCCCGCTCCGCATCTCCCGGTAGGCGTAGCGAATGGCTTGTTCGACCTCGGGCGGAAACGAGCTTGCGAGGATGAGCGCGCGAATCGCGCCGCCGACTCGTGCGAGATTGGCGAGGCTCCTATCGAGCTTGCCGATTTTTGCGGCGATCTGGTCATGGAGCTGATTGGCTTCGACAAAGCGCCAATAGGCCGCCGCCGTGGTGGCAAAACCGCCGGGCACGCGAATGCCGGACTCCTTGAGCTTGCCGATCATCTCGCCAAGCGAGGCGTTCTTGCCGCCGACCTTGGCGACGTCACCACGCCCCATGTCCGACAGTGGGAGAACGAACTGCTCTTGGCTGCTCATGCGGTCTGATCCTCGACCCCGTCGCCGGTGCCAAAAGCGTAATGCATCAAAAAGAAAGCTCCTTGTGCCAGATCAAACCTTGCTGACTGCAGTCCAGCGGCGAAAGCGACTGTCCATACGAAAGCGCAATCGGCAAAGCTGCTCAGCCAGACTTAATCATCATGGGGATCGAACTCACGAAGCCCTCGGGCTCAGGGTGCGGAGACAGCCTCTGTTTTTCCGCTTAGGGTTAGAAGCGGACGTCGCTGCGACCTCGTCGGGCGGAAGCCGCAGAGTAATAAGAAGCTAGGGCCGCAATAGGACGGAAGCGCTGTGGACGCTGAACAGGGTGACACGAACTCACGCAGTCATCTCCTCGCCTTCGAGGATGCGGAGTTTTTGCGGAGCGACGAGATGCGCCCGCTTCGCCTGGCGCTCGAGTTCAGCAAGGCCGATCTGGCGCTGACCGAAAAGGGCATCGCTTCGACCATTGTCGTGTTCGGCAGCTCCCGCATCCTATCGCCTGATGAGGCGCGGGAGGCCCTATGCCAAGCGCGCGACCCCGCGAGCCTTGAGCGGGCCAAGCATCAGGTCGAGTTTTCAGCTTGGTATCAGGAGGCCCGCACTCTCGGGCGCATCGTCTCCGAGCGCGGCGGCGCGCTGGCAACCGGCGCAATGCGGCAGAACGTCATCGTCACCGGCGGCGGACCGGGCATCATGGAAGCGGCAAATCGCGGTGCTGCCGAAGCGGGCGCGCCGAGCATCGGTTTCAACATCGTGCTGCCGATCGAGCAGCCGCCGAACCCCTACATCACGCCGGACCTGATGTTCTACTTCCATTACTTCGCCATCCGCAAGATGCACTTTGCCATGCGCGCCAACGCACTCGCCATCTTTCCTGGCGGCCTCGGCACCATGGACGAGCTGTTCGAGATTCTTGCGCTGAAGCAGACACGAAAGTGCGGGCTGATGCCCGTCATTTTGTTCTCGCGCGACTACTGGCGGACGATGATCAACTTCGAGGCGCTCGTGGCGCTAGGCATGATCGACGGCGAGGATGCTGGCTTGTTCGAGATCGTCGACACGGCCGAAGAAGCGTGGACCGTGTTGATCAGGCGCGGTCTTATGGCGCAGACACCGCTCCGCGAACCCTGAGCGACCAAGACTTCCTGCGGAAACTCACGGATGATGAGTTCAGCCTTGCGATAACGAAATCGAGTTCGGTATACAACCAGACGGCATGTTGGATGATTGAACTCGGGAAACGGTAGCGGCGATAGGAGATCTGTTTCATCTGCGGAAGCTACCGCACCGATCCAGACG
>JAGPVD010000041.1 GCA_018067145.1 Methyloceanibacter sp. | reverse complement strand
TAGGTTTGCTCTCAGCCGTCGCTAAGAGTTCTGCGTAAAGCGCGACTGGCACCTTTGCGGGTTCTCTCCCTTAAGCACCTGCGAACTGAGAAGGGCGCCCTTGCTCACGGAGGACGCCCTTCTTGCTAGCCCAGCATTGTGAGAAACGGGATGGCGCGGTCTCTAAGCCGCGGCCTGGCTCTCGATGACCTTGGGCCCCTCGGTTTCCACCTTGGTTGTGATCTCAATGGTGCGTGGCTTCATGGCCTCTGGCAGCTCGCGCAAGAGCTCCACATGCAGCAAGCCGTTCTCGAGGCTCGCACCCTTCACGACGACAAAGTCGGCGAGTTGGAAGCGCCGCTCGAAGCTGCGCGAAGCGATGCCGCGATGCAGGCATTTGGCGTTCTCTTGGTCGACGCGCTTGTCGCCACGAATTGAGAGCGTGTTCTCCCTCACCTCGATGTCTAGGTCGCCCTCACCGAAACCGGCGATGGCCATGGAGATGCGATAGGCGTCCTCAGCGACCCGCTCGATATTGTAGGGCGGATAGCTTGGGGTATCGCCCTCAAATGCGCTCAGAGTGTCCAACTGTGAACCGAGGCGGTCAAAGCCGATGGTTGAGCGGTAAAGGGGGGTCAGATCAAAATGCCTCATGTCACATCCTCCGTTCAGAAGCGATATGGTGGAGTCCGCTCCTTCCGTTGAGCCGGACATTTCAAACGCAAGCCAGACGGTCCTTGCGCCGTGTAGGGATATAGGAACGCGGACCTATCTCGTCAAGGACACCAACATACTGAATAAAAAGAGAAAATAGATTATCCGCATACGGTTCTTCTTGCATGCCGCGCTTGCGGCAAATGCCAATGCCATCTGTGGTCATGGTGTGCAGCGCTGCTATAAAGAGTGCGCATGCTGGCGCCCCTCTCGCGCCGGGGCTAAGGGTCGCTCATATTTATGGAACTCGTTTCGACACCCAAGAACCCGATCCCGCTCGGCGCGTCGTCGGGCTTCCTCGATATCCGAAAGGGCGTCCGGGTTCGCTACGCGAGCTGGCAGTCGGCTTTGCGCGAGCGCAGCGGTACCGTGTGCATCTTCCCAGGCCGCAACGAGTTCATTGAGAAGTATTTCGAGGTGGTCGGCGAGCTGCGCCGCAGGGGCTTTGCCGTTGCCGTGCTTGATTGGCGCGGGCAGGGGGGCTCCAGCCGGCTGACCAGAAGCGCGATGAAGGGGCATGTCGCCGACTTCTCCAATTACGAAGAGGACCTCGCTCACTTTATGAAGGGCGTGGTGTTGCCAGACTGCCCGGCGCCTTATTACGCGCTGGCCCACTCCATGGCATCGACGGTGTTGTTCAGGGCTGCGACCAAGCGGGGCTGCTGGTTCAGCCGCATGGTCATGACGGCGCCAATGATCCAACTCTTGGGGCTGCCGGTGTCGCAGGGTCTGTGCGGACGTCTGGCGGACGGGCTTACGCTCTTTGGCTTGGGCAAACAGGTGATCCCTGGTGGCAACAAGGTGTCCTGGACGAATCCGCCATTCGATGGAAATCCGCTCACCTCGGACCGGGAGCGCTTCTTCCGCAACCTGTCAGTGCTCCAAGCAGCGCCAGGGCTTGCCGTCGGTCCGCCCACCATCGGCTGGCTGAACGCCGCGTGCGAGGCCATGGCGCAACTCGCCAGTGAGAAATTCGCCCCACGTATCCGCGTGCCCTCTTTGTTGATCGCGGCGGGTGACGATCAGATCGTGTCGAGCGAGGCCATCGAGGATTTCAGCTCGCGGCTCAGAGCCGGCTCGCAGCTCGTGCTTAGGGGCTCGC
The DNA here is from genome assembly GCA_018067145.1 of Methyloceanibacter sp. Classification (GTDB taxonomy): domain Bacteria; phylum Pseudomonadota; class Alphaproteobacteria; order Rhizobiales; family Methyloligellaceae; genus Methyloceanibacter. Next base: position 3,040 of record JAGPVD010000041.1, on the reverse strand, counting down.
GCCACGAGATCCTTCAGGAACGCGACTCGATCCGCGAACAATTCTGGGCTGCTTTTGATGCTTATGTGCCAGGCGTTGTTCTAAGCAAGGCTGGCTAGCGCGACAGCATTTCGACCGCCGCCGCGTGGGCGCGCGCGTCGCCCGCGGCGAGGATACGGCCGCCGTCTTTCGGATCGCCGCCATCCCAAGTACTGACGACACCGCCGCCGCGCTCGATGATCGGGATCAGCGGTAGGATGTCGAACGGTTTCAGATCGGCCTCGACCACAAGGTCGATTTGGCCAAGAGCGAGCAGGCAATAATTGTAACAATCGCCGCCGAAGCGCCTGAGGCGCACGGCGCGGCTTAGGCGATCGAAAGTTTCGCTGTCCGCGTCCTCGAACATGTCAGGCGTCGTCGAAGTGAGAATGGCCTCACCAAGCGATGCACACGGGCGAACCCGTATGGCCGTCGTCTCACCGTCACGGCGGTAGAATGCTTCGTCCTCGCCACTCCAAAAGCGCTCGCCGGTGAAGGGCTGGTCCATCAGGCCTAAGAGCGGTGCTCCGCCAGAGGTGAGCCCAATCAGCGTGCCCCAAAGCGGCTGTCCCATGATGAAGGCCCTTGTGCCGTCGATGGGGTCGATAATCCAGCTAAAGTCAGAGGTCCCGCACGTGTCGTCGAACTCCTCACCGACAATGCCGTGGGTCGGATAGGCGCTGGCTAGAGCTTCTCTGATCGCCGTCTCCGCGTCGCGGTCAGCGGCCGTCACGGGATCGAAGGCACTGCCCCCTTTGTCGTCGACGACGGTGTTCGACCGAAAATGCGGCAATATGATCGCGCCAGTTTTGTCGGCCAGCGCGTGAGCCATCTTTATATAGGCCTGGAAATCGGGCTGTTCGAGCTTGGTCACGGTCAAAGGCTTGGGGCCGGTTACCCTTAGGAGTCAAGGCTTGACGGGCTGATCCGCGCTCTTGGGCCCGGGGTTCATACGTATCGCCGTCCGACGTGTCAGTTATGTCAGATTCTTATAGAACGGCATGAGTCCGACCCACGGATCTTGATTTTTGTGCGCCGCAATGACATATTGCTGCAATGCGGTGTGACGCTCGTCATGCCGCTGCCCTCCTTGGGCGTTTCCTCCCTAGACTTGGGCCGTTCGTTCAATCGGACGGCCCCTTTTTTTACCATTCGCCGACGGTTATTCGGCTGCGGCGCGCGGAATAGCGAGCCTCGGGATGTCAGGCACGAGCCCGCGCACCATGGTTTCGAGGTCTGCACGAAGCCGATCGAAGCCAGCTGATTTTTCAAAGCTCGTTTCGTCCATATAAAGAGACCGGTTGATCTCAATTTGAAGCACATGCTGGGCCTTGTGGGGCCGGCCGTAATGCTCGGTGATGTAACCGCCGGCATAGGGCTTGTTCAGCGCCACTGCATAGCCGAGCGTGGCGATCTGGTCCGCTGCTAGTCGCGTCAGCTCACCGCTGCAAGACGTGCCGAAACGGTCGCCGAGGACGAAGTCCGGGCGTCCTGCATCCCCCTCCGCGACAGGGCTCGAGGGCATCGAGTGGCAGTCTATCAGCACCGCTAAGCCAAATTCTCGTTGTGTTTCAAGGAGAAGCGCGGCGAGTGTGTCGTGGTAGGGGGTATAGAGCCGGTTGATGCGCTCGAGCGCAGCCTTCACCGCGAGGGGCTCGCGATAGATCTCATCGGATTCTGAGACGATGCGGGCGATAGTGCCGAGCCCACCGACCACGCGCACCGACTGGGTGTTAGCGTAGTGGGGAAGGCCATCGCTAAACAGGGCCGGATCAAGCTCATAGGGCTCCCGGTTCACGTCGAGATAAGCGCGCGGGAAATGGGCGTGGAGCAGGGGGGCGCCTAGGTCAGTGACGAAGGCAAACAACTCTTCGACGAAGGCGTCCTCGGAGCGGCGCAGCGTATGTGGATCGAGCCTGGAAGCGGCCAAAAAAGCCTTGGGGTAGATGCGGCCGCTATGGGGTGAGTTGAAGACAAGGGGAACCTTCAGCTCCCCTGGCCGGGCCACGGAAAAAGGGGGCGCAAGCTCCGTTTCGATTGCCTCAGCCTCGGTCAGGCTCATGGCCAAACCCTGATTTTCTGCCCTTTGATGGGGCCGCTAGTGTTGGATTTCACCTCTGTAAACCTTGCCAACCTGAGTTGGCCATGTCCAGGCGTGTTCTGTCTTGCGTCTAGCCCAAATAGACGCAATGTTTTGGGGGTCAGTAAGGGGGACGATCCAATTGGCTTTTTCGGCCCGGAAGCAATTGGTCGTTTACTAAAGTTGTGTACGCCTGGTAGGCGAGAGTTTAGGGGGAAGAGAGTTATGGCGGCGAACGATCCACGGGCGCGCAGCGTTCAGCGTATTCTGCTTGCCGAGGACGACGAGGATATGCGTCGCTTCTTGGTCAAAGCGCTCGAGAAGGCCAGCTACGACGTCGTGTCGTTCAGCAACGGGCTCGAAGCCTACGAGCGGCTCAAGGAAGAGCCCTTCATGCTCCTCCTCACCGATATTGTGATGCCGGAGATGGATGGCATCGAACTCGCGCGCAAAGCGAGCGAACTCGATCCCGACCTCAAGATCATGTTCATCACTGGCTTCGCCGCAGTGGCGCTCAATCCCGATAACAATGCGCCGAAAGACGCCAAAATCCTGTCGAAGCCCTTCCACCTGCGTGACCTGGTGGATGAGGTGGAGCGCATGCTCGCCGCGTAATGCGCGCGAGGCCTGAAGCATTGCAAAACATCGATTGCCATGGCTGGCCGTCAGCCGATATAGAAGGTCGCCTTGCCTAAGGCAGTGGGCGGCTAGCTCAGCGGTAGAGCACTACGTTGACATCGTAGGGGTCACTGGTTCGATCCCAGTGCCGCCCACCATCTCTTCCAAGGGTTTGCGGGTAATCGAGCTTCGGCACTAGCACGCTACTAGCACGCACAGGGTTGAAGACAGAGCTGGGTAGCTGGTTACCAAACTCCCTTTTCAGGTCGGCGAAGTAAGCATCAATCGCACTGACGGCCTCGCCAAGGTATTCGGGACGGAAGC
>JAGPVD010000177.1 GCA_018067145.1 Methyloceanibacter sp. | reverse complement strand
TGGTGCAACGGGATGGGCTGTGGAGCCCATGGGAATCAGCGTCTACGCTCTCGCCCATGCGATCAAGGTTCCGCGCTCTCGAGCGAATGACATTGTGCTCGGCCGTCGCGCGGTTACGACGGATACGGCCATGCGTCTGGCCCGCTACTTCGGCATGTCACCGCGGTTCTGGCTGAATCTCCAAACGCGCTACGACCTCGACGTCGCCGACCGCAGGGTGCGGCGGAAGATTGAGCAAGAGGTGGCACCACGAGTTGCCGCCTGAAGCCGATCGAAAGAAGGTGGGACCAATCGGTCGCCTGCGTTTCAGTCATCACATCGCAAGCGAGATATTCAGCCAAGATGCAAGATCGACAAAAGTAATCTGCAATTGGGCGGGCCTAAACGGCATCGATCAAAGGAACATAATGTGGGACGCCAGCCGTGCCTTATCTGTGGCCGCGCCCCTTCGCATGCCCATCACATCCGCTACGCACAACAAAGAGGCGTAGCCCTCAAAGTGAGCGATGAATTTACCGTGCCGCTCTGCGCCATCCATCACACCCAAAATCATGCCACTGGTGATGAGCGGAAATGGTGGGAGCAACACAAAATTGATCCCCTACCGGTTGCTCAAGATTTGTGGACTCAAACCCGTGAACCAACATCCACATAGCAGCAATGGGATCTTCTTGAGCCGTCATCTTGTTGGCTCGACGGCAACTGCAAGGAAGGTCGTCAATAGTATTAGAGGGGCTGCACGCTAGCTGTTTGTAAATAGCTTGCCGATCGTTGCCATCGGTAGAAATAGCCGGTCTTTTCGTTCCGGAAGGACGATGAAGTCAAAGTGACGATAGAACTGGTGCGCCTCGTCATCTATGGCGTCGACGACGACCGCGGCGGAAGCGATGTGCCGAGAATATTCGTAAGCCCGGTGAAGCGCGTCCATCAGCAGGAATTCGCCAAGTCCGTGGCCCTTATGTGCCTGATTCACGGCAAGTCGCCCGAGTAGCGTTGCCGGTACGAGTGGATAGTGCGGCAGGCGCGCTGCCGTAGCTTTTGGAAGCGCACCGAGTTCCACAGCGAATGCGGAAAGCGTGTAGTAGCCGAGGACTGTTGCATCATTTTGATCGTGCACAGCGACAAAGGAGGCGGCGATGTGACGCCTGGCGTCCTGGCTAGCCTGTTTCCGCAAATAGCGGTCGAGCTGTTCCCTCCCGCACGAAAAAGCTGCCCGGTCATGCTTTTTGCCCAGTGGCTCAATTTTGGCTGTAAGACGCTTAGGCTCCGCGGCCATTCACTGGCCCGGTACCTTATTGTAACGGCGCGCTGCCTTTCGCAGGCGGCTCCCTGGCGCAGTCGGCTTGAGCAACGCAACAACAAACGCCTTGCGGTCGCGTGTACCTAAAGACATTAACTCTTGTTCGCGCACAATGCGGGCAGCGGTTTCCTGCGCGCTACGGACCACGAACTCGCTAAGACTGTGACCGCTCAATTTCGCAGCGCGCTCAAGCAGCGCTTTCTGGGCAAATGTAATGCGGGCTTCTAGCCGAGCTCTGCGAGCAGCCTTGGCACGATCAGGCGCATTTTGGTCATCGAGAGTCATGGCACGTCTTCCTCTTCGAGACTGTACGGTAAATTGCCGTACAAGTAAATCGATCGCTTCAGCCCCGCCTCATGTGGCGTCCGATGTGGGCGCATAGGGCTTGTGGCAAGCAGCCCAGCCTCGCCCAAGCTGGGCCGGGGTCCTGCTGGAACGATCTAGCCAAAGATCCAATGCCTTGCTAGGTTACATGTAACCGATAAGTGGAGAACCAGCCATGGCCGCAGGATCAAGCCGCAAGTCGTCTCGAGAGAAGGTAAGTGCACATCGTCGACGCCTGAGGGAACAGGGACTTAGACCCATTCAGCTCTGGGTGCCAGATGTCCGCTCCCCTGCTTTCAAGAAGCAGGCGCATCTTCAATCCCTAGCCGTCGCGACGAGCCGCCGAGCGAATGAGGATCAGTCGTTCATTGATGCTGTGTCGGAGTTGCAGCTGGACGAGGATCTTTAATGAGGCGAGGCGACGTCTGGACGGCATCCGGCGGCAAGGATTACGCAGTAAAGCCGCGCCCAGTTGTTATCGTGCAGGACGACAGCTTCGACGCAACCGCCTCAATCACCGTATGTGCCTTTACGACTGACGAGACCGACGCACCCCTGATTCGATTGCTTGTAGAGCCCACGGAAAGAAATGGACTCCAGCTAGCCAGCCGTTTGATGGTGGACAAGATCACCACAGTACCCAAGGTGAAGCTCGGAAAGCGGATCGGCCGCCTCGAAGACCGGGACATCAGCCGACTCAATCAGGCTATTTTGATCTTTCTTGGGCTGACAGTCTCTCCACGTGAGAAGCAGACGCCATGAGCCCAAGCGCATCTCTGTGCGCTAGCTCTAGGTCCAATCGCTAGAAACCCCAGAGTCGATCTCTGGTACGGCTAACTGGTCAGTTCGTCCTGTCGCTGCGGGTTTATTCCAGATCCACGGAAAATCACGCCACGGGTGATGAGCGAGAATGGTGGGACAAGCATGGAATTGACCCCATACCTGTTTCTCAACGTTTGTGG
>JAGPVD010000030.1 GCA_018067145.1 Methyloceanibacter sp. | reverse complement strand
GACGGATACGCAGGCGTGGGCTGACGGGATGAGCCATGGACACATGCGCCACACAGCCCGTACCGAAGAACGAACTGTCCCGGTTAAAGGTGCGGTCGACAAACTGGTCCACCAGTACGAATGTGCCGGGCGGCAGCTCCTCCTTGAACGAGCCGCAAGCCGATAGGGAGACGAGGTCGGTGACACCGACCCGCTTCATCACGTCGATATTGGCGCGGTAGTTGATGTCGCTTGGGCTCAGCCGGTGGCCCTTGTCGTGGCGCGTCAGAAACACGATGGGCAGCCCGTCGATGTCACCAATCCGAAGCGCCGCCGATGGCTCGCCCCAGGGGCTCTCAATGCGCTCCTCGCGCACGTTTTGGAGACCTGGCAGATCGTAAATCCCCGACCCGCCAATAATGCCGAGCACTGCTTTCGTCATTTCGCCCCCCCGGGCGCCGCCTACTCGCCGACATGCATGTAGACCACGGCCCAGACGTGACTACCACGGCGATCTTCGCCCACGGTTTCGCCCTCACCCCGCGTATTGATCAGCCAGATCGGACCTTGCTGGCCGATCCCAAGCGGTTCTCCGTCGGCGCTAAGCGCGAGAATCCAGTCCGAGCCATCCATGTCTTCAGGCATCAGATAACCGGTATAGCCGTCTGCCGCCACGAGGCTGGTCTTCACCTTCGCCGCCTCGATAGAGATGAGTAGGTCGCGGAGAAGCGGCCCGGAGAACACCGCCGGCTTGTCGAATTCGGCCGGCTGCGCCGTCACACTCCCTTGCGGCAGCTCGAGCAGCATGGCCCGGTCGAAGGCAAAGCCATATTTGAAGTCGGCCTTGAGTTGTGCCAGCAGGCTATCGCGTTTGGCGTCAATCGGCCCCCGATTAGGCTGGCCGACAAGGCCACCCACGGTGAGCAGCACCATGCCGTCAGGCTCACGCGTCTCGTCGGCGGCGAGCGCCGGTAGACTGAGAAGCGCGATGAAAACAGCTGCCAGCACCCGCATCATGGGTGCCTCACGCTGTGTGACTATGATCGCGGCGATGCAGACGCTCCCAGACGGCGCGTTTTGCAAGAAACATAATGAAGGCAAACACGAACAGGAAGATCATGACGCGCGCGCCGACCTTGTGCCGCTCTTCTAGCGTCGGCTCCGCCGACCACATCAGAAACGCCGAGACATCCTTGGCGTAGTTGTCGACCGTGGGCTCGGTGCCGTCGGTATAGGGAACGATCCCATCGACCAAAGGATTCGGCATGGCGATCTGATGACCAGCGAAGGCCGTGTTGTATTGCATGCCCTGCGTGAGATCGAAGCCAGCTGGCGCCTGCTGATAACCGGTCAGCAGCGCGTAGAGATAATCGGCCCCGCCCGCGCGCGCCTTGGCCATGAGCGAGAGGTCCGGCGGCAAGGCGCCGTTATTCGCAGCCCGCGCCGCTTCGTCATTAGCGAAGCGTGAGGGGAAACGATCGGAGGGCCGCCCCGGCCGCTGGAACATCTCACCTTTGGCGTCCGGCCCGTCTGTCACTTGCACTTGCGAGGCGAGCATCTCGACTGCCGCAGGCGAGAAGTGAGGCCCACCGACCTCGGCCAGATTGCGGAAGGACAGGAAGCGCATGGAATGACAACTCGCGCAGATGTCTTTGTAGACCCGGTAGCCGCGCTGCAATTGCCCTTGCTTGAACCCGCCGAAGGGTGGCGCAAAGGACCACTCCTGAGCTTCGATCACAGGTCCATGACCGTTGGCGGCCTCCTCGGCGACCGCCATGCCGGGAACGGCAAACGCAGACGCGAGCAGACCTGCGGCCATCAGAAAGCGGTGCATAGCCATCACGCCAATCCCTCGCGATCATCCGGCCCGGGCGGTGGCGGCGACGGCGGTTTCGACGCCTGAGAACCGAGCACTGACTGGGTGATACTGCCGGGAAGCTTCTTCGGCCGCTCGATCAATCCGACGATGGGCATGATCAGCAGAAAGAAAGCGAAATAGTAGATCGTGAAGGCCCGCCCGAAGAACAGGTACCAGCCATCCGGCGCTTGCGCGCCGAGATAGCCGAGCGCAATGCAGGTGATCACGAACAGCCAGAAGAACCACTTATAGATCGGGCGGTAGCTCGTGGAACGGATGCGCGATGTATCGAGCCACGGCACGATGAACAGAACGGCGATCGCTCCGAGCATGCCGATCACGCCGAACAGCTTGCTCGGGATGGCGCGCAGGATTGCGTAGAACGGCAGGAAGTACCATTCCGGCACGATGTGCGGCGGCGTCTGCAACGGGTTGGCTGGAATGTAGTTGTCCGGATGGCTGAGATAGTTCGGCACATAGAACAGCAGCGCGGCGAACACGATCAGGAACAGCACAATCGCGAAGCCGTCCTTGATCGAATAGTAGGGATGGAACGGAATGGTGTCCCGCTCCGTCTTCACGTCGACGCCCGTCGGATTGTTGTTGCCCGGCACATGCAGCGCCCAGATATGCAGCATCACCACGCCGGCGATCACGAACGGCAGCAGATAATGCAGGCTGTAGAGCCGGTTCAGCGTCGGCCCACCGACCGCGAACCCGCCCCAAATCCATTCCACGAGCGTGGTCCCAAGTCCGGGAATCAGAGAATCGAGCGATGAGAAAAGATTGGTGATGACGGTCACCGCCCAGAAGCTCATCTGCCCCCACACCAACGAGTAACCCATGAAGGCCGTGGCAATCATCAGCAGCAGGATCAGCACGCCCAAAATCCACAAAACCTCACGCGGCGCCTTGTAGGAGCCGTAGTAAAGGCCACGGAACGTGTGGATGAAGACTGCGACGAAGAACATCGAAGCGCCAACCGCGTGAGCGTAGCGCAACAGCCAGCCCCAATTCACATCGCGCATGATCTTCTCGACGGAGTCAAACGCACCGTCTGCCGAAGGCACGTAATGCATGGCGAGCACGATGCCCGTCATCATTTGCAGCACCAGCATGAAGGTGAGGATGCCGCCGAAGGTCCACCAGTAATTCAGATTGCGCGGCGTCGGAAAGACCATGAACTGGTCATGCACCACCCGTGGGAAAGGCAGCCGCGTGTCGATCCACTTTCCGAAGCCGCTTGTCGGCTGATACGTCGAAGGGTGCGCCATGAGCCGGCTTTATCCGATCTTGAGTTGGGTGTCGGAGGCGAAAGTGTAGGGCGGGATATACATGTTCTGCGGCGCTGGGCCGACGCGAACACGGCCCGCCGTGTCGTATTGCGAACCGTGGCACGGGCAGAACCAGCCGCCATAGTCGCCCTTGTAATCGCCGACCGCTTGCCCTTTCGGGATGCAGCCGAGATGGGTGCAAATGCCGATCATCACCAGCCACGGCTCGAGGTCTGTCGCGGCGCGATTGGCGTCGGTCGCGGGTGCGTCCTCAGGCAGATTGGCATTGCGGGCGAACGGATCGATCAACACGTCGAGTTTGACGTCCTTCGCCTCCTCGATCTCCTTCGCCGTGCGGTGACGAATGAAGACTGGCTTGCCGCGCCACATCACCGTGATGGCTTGCCCCTCCTCGACGGGACCAACATCCACGTCGATGGAGGCCATCGACAATGTCGAAGCATCCGGATTCATCTGATCCAGCAGCGGCCACAGCATGGCGGCTCCACCGATGGTCGCGAACGCGCCGGCCGCGATCAGAATAACGTCGCGACGCGACGGGTCGTCGTCCGGAAGTAGGGAAGGATCGGTCGTCGTGTCGGGATTGGCCACGCGCCAAGAGCTCCTAAATATCAAAGGAGCCGGAAGAAGCGATGACCAGCTCCTCGTCTCCTCAGTCGGCAACGGATGCGCCGCGCTTCTGTTTTTGCCTTTGTCGATGCCGTGAACCGGCATTCATTGGAGCCATTTTCTGGCATCGCGGCGCTAGGTTGTCTAGGTCTCGTTGCCTGGGCAAATTGGCGCATAGCGACGTTATCCAACCCCTAACACAGGATGGAATTGCCAGAGTTTGATCCCGATCAAAGCCGCAAACTTATGGGAGCATCCCAATGCTGTCCCAAAGCAGTTATTAGGGATAGCAAAGGCGCACGCAGGGCGCCGCCACCAAAAAGCCAATGGATATGAAGACAGACCAACAATCGGGCGCGGGCGGTTCGCCGACCGGCGATTTCGAGGCGAACAAGGAGCGCGCGCGCGACTGGTTCGAGACCTTACGCGACAACATGTTGACCACGCTGGAAGCAGTGGAGGACACAGCCGAAGGCTTGCCCGGCTGCGACGGCATGGCGCCCGGACACTTCACCCGCAAAGCTTGGACCCGCGAAAATGGCGGCGGCGGCGTGATGTCGCTGATGTCGGGCCGCGTATTCGAGAAAGTCGGCTGCCATACCTCAACGGTGCATGGCGAATTTCCACCCGAGTTCGCCAAGCAGATCCCGGGCGCTGAGGAAGACCCGCGTTTCTGGGCGTCAGGCATGTCGTTCATCGCCCACCCCACCAATCCCAACGCACCCACCGGGCATATGAACACCCGCATGGTGGTGACGTCGAAAGGCTGGTTTGGCGGCGGCGGCGATCTCACGCCCGTGCTTAATCGCCGGCGAAACCAAGACGACCAAGATTCAAAAGACTTCCACGCCGCCATGAAGGCCGCGTGCGAGGACCAAAAATCCGCCGATTACGACCGCTTCAAGGAATGGTGCGATGAGTATTTCTACCTCGCCCATCGCGACGAGCCGCGCGGCATTGGCGGCATCTTCTACGACTATCTCGATACTGGCGATTGGGAGGCGGATTTCGCCTTCACCCAAGAAGTGGGCAAGGCCTTCGTGGCCAATTACGCGGAGATTGTCGCCCGCAACATCGCCACCCCGTGGACGGAAGCCGACCGCGATGAACAGCTCGTTCGGCGTGGACGCTATGTGGAGTTCAACCTGCTCTACGACCGGGGCACCATTTTCGGCCTAAAAACCGGCGGAAATGTCGAGGCGATCCTGTCCTCCATGCCGCCTTTGGTGCGTTGGCCTTAGGAAACGTCAGAGCCGTCCGACACCAAGGAGCCTACCGATGGCTGCGCCACTCCCCTCGGAGTTGTGACTTGCTCCCCTACCCCCGTATACCGGCATACATGAGCGGCGGGGTGTCGAGCGTGGCGGGGGCGGTCAGGATGTCGAGAGCGGCGGCGTCGAGGCCGAGGCTGATCGCGATGGTTGCCAGGGCTGCCAGCACCAGAATTGCTACGATCTGCACCATTTTCCGTCTCCCCTCTCTTAAGCACCGGCGCGCTCCCCGCGCGTCCTGATGCTTGGTTTAGGGTTTGACGGCTGAACCCAATCTGAGGGGTCCGTTCATCTGGCGTTTAGATTGGGGATTCGGCCCATAAATGGCGCTTGCCAGGGGGTTTCGGTTCCCTCATCCTTTGAAAATCAGGCGCTTGGGCATCAGGCACGACACCCTTTCCTGAACAACTCTTAAGACGACGAGGCTCCTCCCGCGCATGGGGCACGACCTAGGGCCCTTCATTTGAAACTTCGAAACGGGAAAGGATCCCCTCGATATGGCTCGTGAGAACGGCACCGTGAAATTCTTCAATCATTCTCGTGGGTTCGGCTTTGTCCAGCCTGACGACGGCGGCAAGGACGTGTTCCTCCATGCTTCGGCCCTTGAGCGCTCCGGCATTCCCGCCGTCAATGAGGGCGACAAGGTTTCCTTTGAAATCGAGGACGATACCCGCGGCCGTGGCAAACAGGCCACCAACGTCCAAATCCTCTAAAAAAGCCTGTTTCACAACGATTTTAGAAGCCGCTGGGTGGCCCACCCGCCCGGCGGCTTTTCTATGGGAAAAGCCAATTCCGAGGGCGTAAAAAACCGTTCAGGCACGGTTCATCCGGGCGGCCATAGATTGCCACAAAGCGAGGGGAAACTCCGTTCTCCCTCTCCTTGCGCCCTATCCCTGGGGCACCCTCCACCCGCGACGGGGTTTGCGGGCTTTTTGACGTAAGGAATGCGAATAATGGGCAAGACAAGTTTCACCGCACTCTTTGCCGCTGCGCTGGTCGCTCTGACCGTCCTAACTTTGGCGGCGCCTCCGGCCGAGGCTGGCCGTGGCCGTGGTTATAGCAATCACGGCGGCTATCGGGGCCATGGCGGCCGTGGCTATCGCGGCGGCGGAAATGCCGTCGCCGCCGGCATTATCGGCTTGGGCGTTGGCGCCATCATTGGCAGCGCGCTCACCCCGCGCGAGGTCTATGTGGCTCCGCCCCCACCGCGCTATGCGCCAGTGGCCTACGGGCCGCAGCCCTGGTCGCCTGACTGGTACAGCTACTGCTACTCACGCTACCGGAGCTTCAATCCGAATACCGGCACCTTCGTCGGCTATGACGGCTACGAGCACTTCTGCCGCTAGCGCCCGAACGAGACTTTGCCATCGGCCCGTCGGATCGGCTCACCTCGCCAGTCTGGCGGGCCCTTTTTTTGGCGGGTAATTTCCGGCGCAGGGGGACCTAGCTGTCTGCGCAGGACAATTCGAACGTGGACTGTCCCGCAAGAACCCCGTGCTCGGGCGAGTACGGCAGATCGCAAAGGCCACCGCCGAGATACAGGCGATGCCAGAGCTGAGTAGCCACCACGCCGCCCAACCCCAAGCTCGCGAAGGTGCCGAGCTTGCCGCCTTCACCCGACGCTGGCCCATGGATCGCAGCCGACTATCAGCGGCTGAATAACGCTCAGCTACTCGCACAAACGACGCTTCGGGCGTGGTGGGCGTCCAAACGAATCCGCGCATCGTCTCCACCGAAACTAGAAAGACGAATCGCCGCATGACCGAACCACCAGTTCATGCGCCCCCATCTGGACATTGCCATCCATTTTGGCTACCGACTAAGAATGGCTACTTGGCGAAATCTCGAGCCCTCGGAATTGACCCGCCCAACCAAATGCCAGGCTCTTCCGCGAGTCGTGGAATCAGATGGGCAGCAATCTCTGGCGGATCTCCGCGCCTTTGTGACCGCCGAACGCGCGCGACTTCGGGATGAACTGTCGAAGCGAGGCGGCTTTCTTTTGCGCGGGTTTGAGGTGAACGACCCGACCAGCTTCGCGGACATCATCGAGGCACTCGGTTACCAGCCCGAGTCGGATAACCCGTTCGAAACCAGCCCGCGAAGCAAGGTGGCCGCAAGCGTATACACCTCGACCGACACCCCCGACGCATACCCAATCCTCGCCCACAATGAGAACAGCTTCCTAAACACACGACCCCGCATGATTTCGTTCTTCTGCTTGGTCGAACCCACGCGCCATGGCGAAACGCCGCTGTTCGACTCGCGCGCGGCGGCCATCACCCTCGACCCCAACGTTCGGGCGAAGCTGCAGGAAAAGAAGGTCTGTTATCGGCGACGTTTTCCGAAAAAGCGCCCGAGTTGGGCGCCGATGATCAACCGGACCTGGGACGAAGCTTTCGGAACCTCCGACCGCGATGAGATCGAGGCGATGGTGACGGCGCAGGGAATGGTCTGTCAGTGGCATCCGAACGGGCGCATCCTACACACTGAAAACGTAGTCGATCCGCTGCCCCGCCATCCTGAAACCAGTGAACAGTGCCTCAACCTTCAGGCCTTTCACCGGACCAGTATCCTTCAGGATCTCGACGAAGTCAGACCGCGCCAGAATGGGCTCCATAACGCCTCTCTAAAAATGGGCCTCAGGTTGCTTTACGCCCTCGACGTCATGCCGGTCCAAATTTTTTACGGCGACGGAACGCCCATTCCCCCCGATGAGATGGCCGAAATCCGCCGCGCCACATGGGATCACTCGGTTCTGTTCCGGTGGAAAAAGGGTGATGTTCTCGTGCTCGACAACATCATGACGGGGCACGGCCGGATGAACGTCGAAGGTCCGCGCAAGATTCTTACGTCTTTCGGCGATCTGGTTACATTTCCGGTGTGAGGGCCGAGAAGGCGAGCCTCCCCGGCGATCACGATTGTTTCAGCCTTCGGATACGGGCATGCGGAGCAAGATCTCGACTGGCGAACTGAAGGTCACGAGCAAGATGACCAATGCGTTGACGACCGCCGAACCCGCCATCACCGAAACCTCCCGCGACCAGCCAAACGCCCCTCCCGACCGGCAGGCGCTGATGATGGTCAAACCTTATCAAGGCATGGTGGCGTGGCCGACCGTGATCCTCGCCTTGGGCATCGCCGGCTCCTTCACAGTGGTCTGCACGCTCGGGACCTTGGGCATCATCCCATTATGGCTCGGTCTGATCCTCAACACGCTGATCCTCTATGCCGACCAGACGCCGCTGCATGAGGCCTGTCACGGCAACATCGCCGGCCGCGATTCAAAGTGGCTGTGGCTGAACCATCTCGTGGGTTATGCCTGCGGCGCCATCCTGCTGCACGAGTACAAAGCCTTCCGCTACATGCATCTCGCCCATCATCGGGACACCAACGATCCGGATCTCGATCCCGATCTTTGGGTGGCGGTCAAGAACCCGTTCATGGTGGCCTGGCGCTGCCTCACGATCGTGTTTTGGTATCACGACTATTTCTGGAAAAATATCGCCTTCAAACCCCGCACTCCGGGCATGCTGCCGCTGGCCATCCACATCATCGTCATGCACGCGCTCTATTACGGGCTCGCCGTCGGCTTGTCGGTGATGGGCTATTGGCGCGAGGTCCTGATGCTGTGGATCTTTCCGCACATTCTCGCTTCAGCGCTGATCATCTATTTCTTCGCCTACCTCACCCACAAGCCGCACGAGGTGCGCGAGCGCTATCGCGATACAAATATCTTCTGGGTGCGCGGCTGGATCATCGAGCCGGTCGCGAACGCGCTCTATTTCTTCCAGAACTTCCATCTGATCCACCATCTCTTCCCGCGGATCCCGTTCTACAACTATGGCGGCGCGTTCCGCGATCTGAAGCCCATTCTCGATAAAGAGAAGGCGCATATCTACGAGTACGACTTCGGGCCCAAACGCTAGGCGCGCCCTACTCGAAGGTGAGATCGGCGGGTGAGATCAGCACCGAGAATTGCTGGCACCAGATCACCACGCTCGGAAACTTTTTGAGGTCCACGCCTGCGGGGATCGCGTAGTTCTGGCTGCCCTTGAAAGCGCGCAAGCGCCCAAGATCCACATACATCGTGTCGGCGACATCGCTCGATGAGCCGATATCCGCTTTCGGCACCAGATAGACGTGGAAATCGGGACCAGGGCCAACTTCGAAATTCTCGCCGAGAAACACAGTTCGCGAATAGACGCTGACGTCACCTTTGCCGGTATGGATCGGGTCGTTCGGATTGGGCTGAACGAAGTTGCCTTTGGCGACGAGCGCGCCGGCCTCCGCCTTGTTCAGCGTCTCCGTCGCCTCGGGCGGCGGGAAAATATAGGGGAATACGAAGATGCCGACCGCGATGCCGAGCAGCGTCCCGAGCAGGCCACCAAACAAGAACCCCTTGAACCACCGCATGTTGCGTCTCCGAGATAAGCCACCGATGACTTTGGAGCTTGCCACGGCGGCGCCGCGATGGCGAGCGGTAGGGCTTTGTGCAGGCGGACTTCGCTAGCCCACAAGCGCCTTCGCCTTGGCCAGAAGCTCGGAGCAATCCGCGGCGAACCCACCGTCGATCCAATGCTGCTCGACCGCGCGCAACCTTTCGCCAATCTCGGGGCCCTTGAAATCGCCGAGCGCCATGATGTCCGGCCCGCGCAAGGGGAACACGGGTATCTCCCAATGTTGGGGCAAGACAAGCGCACGCTGCCACGCGGCATCATCGGACGCCGCACCGCACGCCGCCCACGCAAGCAACACCTGAGACACATAACTATCCGCGCCCGATAGATAGAGCAGCCGCTTAGCCGCATCCTCGTCCGACAAGTCCTGATTGAGCGCCTCGTCGGCCCCGAGCGCCAACACCGCCTGCTCGGCCTTCGACAGCTTCAACCGCGCGGCAAGACGGGGCGCATCCTCGGCGGCGAACACGGCGAGCGCCGCAAGCCTCAAGGCTGCACTCGGCTCACGCCCTTGCGCCGCCTCGATGTCGATCAATCGTGCGAACCGGTCGAGCCGTGGCGCGCTTGCCAAAATCTCGGTCAAGAGCCCGTAATCGAACAGAGTCTCGATGGCGGCGGTGGCCGCCGGCGCTATAAGAATGCGTTTCAGCTCCGCGCAAACCCGCTCGGCGGAGAGCTGCGCCAAGCCCGCCCGCAATTTTACGCAAGCGCTGAGCCCAGCCTCATCGAGCGGACCTCTGCCGAAATAGGTGTTGAAGCGGAAGAAGCGGAGGATACGGAGATAGTCCTCTTTGATGCGGGCTTCCGCATCGCCGATGAAGCGCACACGCCCCGCCGCGAGATCGTCGTAGCCACCAAGCGGGTCATAGAGCGTCCCGTCGGGCCCGGCATAAAGCGCGTTCAGGGTGAAATCGCGCCGCGCTGCGTCCTCTGCCCAATCCTCGGTAAAGGCGACCGTCGCGTGGCGGCCGAAGGTCTCAACGTCGCGCCGGAGCGTCGTCACTTCGAATGCAACGCCGTCAGCGACGACGGTCACCGTGCCGTGCTCAATCCCGGTCGGGATTGCCTTGAGGCCGGCTTTGCGCGCGCGCGCCATGGTCTTGTCCGGCGCTGCTGTGGTGGCAAAGTCGATGTCAGCGACTTCCAGCCCGAGCAGCGCATCGCGCACAGCACCGCCGACCGCCCGCGTCTCGATGCCATCGCCGGAAAGGGCCGCGAAGGCGCGCTTGGTCTCTGGACGCTTGAGCCACGTAGCATCGCAAAGCGATGGGCGCGCGCTCTTATCGGTGGGGTCTTGCTCGGCCATGAAATTTCTGCCGTCAGTCGATGCCGCCAGGCTTGATCACACCGTCTTCGATGACCGACGGGTGGTAGGTGCCACCGCGTTCGCCGCCCGAGAACTGAACGAGCGTCACCAAGACAATGAGCATTAGACCAAAGCCGGCAGCGAGCAGCCACAGGACCGGTGCGCTCTGCAATACGCTTGAGGGCGCCGCGCGCTTCACCGCGATCATATATGCCGCATAGATCAAGAACGGCAGCAAGAAGAAGAGAAGGTCAATGAGGGCAATGCGCAACACGGCGAGAACGGCCTCCCTAGAGATGCGAATTTGCGCGGAGCTTAGCTTTGCTGGCCCAACAATGCGAGCGGGCTTCAATCGCCCACAGGAAACGGAAAGAACGTGCCGCCACTCCACACGCCGGCCACGGCGTCCGCCTCAACCGCGAGCTCGGTGAGCTCGTAATAGACCGGCCGCGCCAGCTGTGCGCACAAGCCGTCGCGCACGACGACAAACGGCGTATGCCCTCCATTGGCGCCGGCCCGGAAACCAATCTCGTGCTCGTCGTCCGCGGTGACCACATCGTCCACATTGGTACGAAAGCTGAGCCGCTGGTCCTTCCCGCTGCCCTCGCGTATCATCTCCACGGCGATGAAGGGCTCACCCTCAACGGCGATCGGGACTTTCTCAACTGGCGTCACCAGATAGAAGCCGTTGTCTTCCTGTCGCAACACTGTGGCGAACAATTTGACGAGCGGTTTCCGGTTGATCGGGCCGTCTTGGTAGAACCAAGTGCCGTCGCGAGCGATCCTTAAGCCTATGTCCCCGCAATTATTAAGGTTTGGCAATAATGGCTTGCGTGGTTTGCCGCCACCCATGCCAGATGCTACGAGTCGCTCTCTTTTGTCTTGGTCAGACATCACTATATGAACCACTTCTGACCTTGTTATCTGCTTCGCAACGGAACCTGCCAACTGGTGTAGGCGCCAAGGCTATTGTGACCCAATTACTGTTTCAAGGTGTTCCGCTTTCACTAGCCTCTGGCCTAAATATTTTCTCCTAACCAAGATCGAGCGAAACCGAAGCCATGACCAAGCTTGCCAAATCCGAGACCGAACTCGTGGATCGCCTGGAAGACATCGGCTCTAAGATCCACGACGTGCGGGACACGATCGGCACCGTCATTTTCGGCCAGGAACGTGTCATCGACCTTTCGTTGATTACGCTCCTTTCCGGCGGTCATGCACTGCTGATCGGCGTGCCTGGCCTTGCCAAGACGAGCCTCGTCGAGGCGCTTGGCGCCGTGCTTGGCCTCGATAACAAGCGCATCCAGTTCACGCCTGACCTGATGCCGTCCGACATCGTCGGCTCCGAGGTGCTGGAAGAAGATTCCAAGGGCGCCAGGAAATTCCGTTTCGTCAACGGCCCGATATTCACGCAGCTCCTGATGGCTGACGAGATTAACCGCGCCAGCCCCAAGACCCAATCGGCGCTGCTCCAGGCCATGCAGGAACAGCATATCACCGTGGCTGGCGTCCGCCACGACGTGCCCCACCCATTCCATGTTCTGGCGACCCAGAACCCATTGGAGCAGGAAGGCACCTATCCCCTGCCCGAGGCACAACTCGACCGCTTCCTGTTGCAGATCGACGTCTCCTACCCGGATGGCGATGCCGAACGGCGCATGCTGTTTGCCACCACAGGCACTGAAGAGCGCACGCTCAGTACCGTCTTGTCGGCCGATGAGCTGATGGCGGCGCAGCGCTTTGTGCGCCAACTGCCCGTCGGCGACCAAGTGGTCGATGCGATTTTGCAGCTCGTCCGCTCCGCGCGACCCGGCACCGGCATCAACCAGGAAATCGAAGACATGATCGCTTGGGGCCCCGGCCCTCGCGCCAGCCAGGCGCTCATGCTCGCTGTCCGCGCCAAGGCAATGATGGACGGACGCCTCGCACCGTCCGTGGACGATGTCATCGACCTTGCCGAACCTGTACTCAAACATCGCATGGCGCTCACCTTCGCCGCCCGCGCCGAAGGCATCGAGATGAGCGACATGATGGCAAGGCTCATCGAGCCACTGAGGTAGGCTAAGCGTGGCGAACGCGCAGGCAAAACAGCAACAGCCGTTTCTAGGCGAGGAAGCCGAGGCCCATGGGCTAGCGGCGCGCATGCCTGCGCTACTCATCGAGTCGCAGCGTGTCGCCCACACGGTGATCCACGGCACCCATGGCCGCCGTCGCGCTGGCCCCGGCGAAACCTTCTGGCAGTTCCGCCACTTCGATGTGAACGATTCCGCTTCCAGCATCGACTGGCGCCGCTCGGCGGCATCCGATCAACTCTTCGTGCGCGAGCGCGAGTGGGAGGCGGCTCACACGGTTTGGCTTTGGGTCGATCTTTCGCCCTCGATGCATTTCCGCTCGTCGCTGGCGAAAGTCACCAAGGAAAGCCGCGCCGTTGTGCTATCCCTCGCGCTTACCGAGCTTCTAGCCCGCGCCGGCGAGCGCGTCGGCCTTCTCGGCGGCACTCCCTTTATCGGCCGCAGCGCCGGTCGCAAGGTTGCCGAGGTCCTGTTGCGTCAGACCGAAGATGCAAGCCTGCCACCGCCCGCGCGCCTCAGCCGCTTCTCGGAGTGCCTGTTATTTTCGGATTTCCTCGAACCGGTGAACGAAACCGTCGAGCGGCTGCAGACGATGGCCGCACAGGGCGTGCGGGGCCATCTTGTCCAGATCCTCGATCCCGCCGAGGAGACGCTGCCTTACTCAGGCCGGACCGAATTCGCCGCTAGCGAAGATGGCACCAGAATTATCGCCGGCCGTGCCGAGTCCATGCGTGATGACTACCGAGAGCGCATGGAACGTCACCGCATCGATTTGGCGGAAGCGGCACGGCGGCTCGGCTGGTCCTTCGTCGTCCATCACACCGACCGTCCGCCCGAGGAGCTCGTGCTGACCGTCCACAGTCACCTGGCCGGGCTCGACCGGGATTACCGCTATCGCGCCCCGGAAATTGCTGCCCCGGCAACACCGGCTCAGCCCGCATGATGACCGTCGGCGCCATAGGCTTCTTGCAGCCCTGGATTCTGGTGACGCTCGCCGCGCTGCCTGCCATCTGGTGGCTGCTGCGCTTCACCCCGCCAAGCCCGCAGGTCGTCGTGTTCCCGCCGACGCGGCTGCTGCGGGACCTGAAATCTACCGAAGAGACGCCGGCGCATAGCCCGTGGTGGCTCACGCTGTTGCGGATGCTGCTCGCGGCCCTGCTGATCCTGGCGCTCGCTCGGCCCGTGCTTAATCCCGACCGGGAGACATTCGCGGGCGACGGGGCACTTCTTCTTGTGGTCGATAATGGCTGGGCTTCGGCTGCCCAATGGACCGCACATCGCGAGGCGATTGGCGCGGCCATTGATCGGGCCGCCCGTGACGGCCGGACCGTCATGCTCGCCCCGACTGCGCCCGGGCAACCTTTAAGCAAGCCCCTTCCTGCTAGTGAGGCACGCGAGCGCCTCGGTGGCCTGAGCCCCGAGCCTTTCGCGCCAGACCGTGCGGGTCTTATGGCGTCGTTGGAAAAAGATCTCGAAGGCCAGACCGGCTTTAGTGTCGTGTGGCTCTCCGACGGCCTCGACTATGGAGAAGCCTCAAACTTTGCCACGACCCTTGCTAAATTTGCCGGCGACGGCGGTAGCCTCTCCGTGCTGCGACCGGAAACGAGCGAGGCCGCGCTCGGCCTCGGCCAAGCCTCCGGTGAAGGCGGCGTGCTTGCGGGTCGTGTGCTCAGCAGCGCCGAAGGCCCTCGCACTGGCATCATCAAAGCGCTAACCGGCCGTGGCGAACCGCTCGGCGAAGCCCCCTTCACCATCAAGCAGGGTGAGCGCGAGGGAAGTGCGAGCTTCGATCTGCCGCTCGAAATCCGCAATCAAGTCGCGCGCATCGAGATAGCGGGCGAGCGCTCTGCCGGCGCGGTTCATCTGCTGGATGCCCGTTCGCAATGGCACCGGGTCGGCATCATCTCTGGTGAGTCCCGCGAAGAAGCACAGCCTCTCCTATCGCCGCTCTATTACGTTAAGCGCGCGCTCTCGCCCTACGCCGACGTCATCACGCCGACCGACCGCAACGTCGCCACGGCGATGAATGACCTGATCGACAAACAAAAGGTCTCGACCATTGTGCTCGCCGATATCGGCAAACTAGTCGCCGGCACGCAAGAAGAGTTGGAAGGCTGGCTCGACCGCGGCGGCGTGCTGATCCGCTTCGCCGGCCCGAGGCTTGAGCAAGGCGGCGATGAACTCTTACCCATGGCGCTGCGCCGTGGCGGCCGTACGCTCGGCGGCTCGCTCTCCTGGAGCACGCCGCAACCTTTGGCAAAGCTCGAAGA
>JAGPVD010000027.1 GCA_018067145.1 Methyloceanibacter sp. | reverse complement strand
GGCCCTCGCGTTCGGGGTCGTCCCCGGCATAGGCGATGAGCGTGCGCACAGCCTCTTCGGCCTTTTCGCGTGACGGGCGCCTAATCGCCGGGCCACGGCCAATTTCCATACCGGCATAAGGCGCCGTGGGCTGCCGATTCTTCGTAATGGAGTCCATGAAACGAGACTTTCTCTAAATTTGGCAAGCGCAAGGGGGGCGTGTGGCCGCCCAGCCTATTGCAGCATATATAGTGCGTGAAATCCGCCTGCAAGGCGAGCCTACCCAGCCTAGGATGGCAAGATGACCCTGCCTGACGACATTTATAGCCAACAACTCCTTCAGTTAGCTGCCGCGATGCCTCGCACGGAGAGGTTGTCCATGCCTGACGCTACAGCCAAAGCGCACTCAAAACTCTGCGGTAGCCGGGTGGAGATCGACCTCGTGATGAATGGCGATGTAGTGGCCGATTATGGCCAAACCGTCCGGGCTTGCCTCCTTGGGCAGACCGCCGCCGCGATCATGGGGCGGGAGATTGTGGGGTCGACCGCCACGGAATTGCGGGAAGTGGGCGTGGTCATGCGCAAGATGCTGAAGCAGGATGGGCCACCGCCGTCGGGCAAATGGGCCGATTTGGCTCTTTTGGAGCCGGTCCGCGACTACGGAGCGCGGCACGCCTCGACGCTTCTGGTGTTCGATGCGTTGGAAGACGCCATGGCCCAGATCGAGGCGAAGCGGGCCGGCGCCGATATTCCTGACCGCGCCGACGCAAATCATGGCTGATACGGGCGACAGTGGCGGCATCTCCCGCTTGGGCCGAGAAATCGCCAAGGTGATCATGCTGGCGCCGATCATGGCCTATCGCTGGACGTTCTCTGCGCTCGTTGGTGCGCATTGCCGGCATATGCCATCTTGCTCCGACTATGCACGCGGGGCTATCGAGACCAACGGCCCGTGGAAGGGCGGCTGGCTGACGCTCGCCAGGCTCTGCCGCTGCCACCCTTGGGGTAGCCACGGTTACGATCCCGTGCCTGATCTAAAGGGCTCGCGTCATCCCTTCGCCCCTTGGCGCTATGGCCGATGGCGTCTAGAGAGTGACGCGGCAGCCGATTCCCGCTAGAAGCGGCGCCGCTAACTAATCATTCCATCTTACCTGCGCTGGTACGCAGGACTGAGAGGACCGAAAGATGATTTCTCTGACATTTCCCGATGGTTCCAAGCGCGAGTTTGAACCAGGAGCCACCGGGCGCGACGTGGCCGACTCTATCGCCAAATCCCTCGCCAAGAAGGCGGTGGCCGTGGCGCTCGACGATAAGCTCCGGGACCTCGCCGAGCCGATTAAGGCCGACGCCAAGATCCGCATTATCACGCGCACCGATCCGGAAGCGCTTGAGCTGATCCGCCATGACGCGGCGCATGTGATGGCTGAGGCCGTGCAAGAGCTTTATCCCGGCACCCAAGTCACCATCGGCCCTGTCATCGACAATGGCTTCTATTATGACTTCGCCCGCGAGGAGCCGTTCACGCCCGACGATCTGCCGAAGATCGAGGCGAAGATGCGTGAGATCATCGCACGCGACCGGCCCTTCGGTTGCGAGGTGGTCGATCGGCAGGCGGCGCGGGACCTCTTCGACAAGAAGGGCGAAGCCTTCAAGCTTGAGCTGATCGACGCGATCCCCGACGGGGAAGACTTGAGACTCTATTCGCAAGGCGAATGGCTCGATTTGTGCCGCGGTCCGCATATGACCTCCACGGGCAAGGTCGGAAAGGGCTTCAAGCTGTTGAAAATTGCCGGTGCCTATTGGCGCGGGGATTCAAACAACCCGATGCTTCAGCGCATCTACGGCACTGCCTGGGCTAGCGAAGACGATCTCAAGGCGTATCTCCACCAGCTCGAAGAGGCGGAGAAGCGCGATCATCGTCGCTTGGGGCGGGAGATGGGTCTGTTCCACTTCCAGGAAGAGGCACCGGGTGCTGTGTTTTGGCACGCCAAAGGCTGGTCTCTGTTCCAAGCGCTGATCGGCTATATGCGCCGGCGCCAGAATGACTGGGGCTATGTGGAGGTGAACTCGCCGGACATGATGGTACGCACGCTGTGGGAGCAGTCGGGCCATTGGGAAAAGTTCGCCGAGAATATGTATATTGCCGAGACGCCCGACGACCGGGTGTTCTGCTGCAAGCCCATGAACTGTCCTGGCCATGTGCAGATTTTCAAGAACGGCCTGAAGAGCTATCGCGATCTGCCATTGCGTATTGCCGAGTTCGGCAAGGTGCATCGCTACGAGCCGTCAGGCGCGCTGCATGGACTGCTGCGCGTGCGGCACTTCACGCAAGACGACGCGCATATTTTCTGCACCGAAGATCAGATCACCGAGGAATGCGTGAAGCTCAACGAGCAGATGCTGTCCATCTATCGCGACTTTGGCTTTGAAGATTTGCGTATCAAATTCTCCGACCGGCCTGAGAAGCGTGTGGGCGCGGACGAGGTGTGGGACAAAGCGGAAGCCGCGCTGAAGCGCGCGGTGGAAGCGGCGGGGCTCAGCTATGAGCTGAACCCGGGCGAGGGTGCGTTCTACGGACCGAAGCTCGAATATGTCCTGCGCGACGCCATCGGCCGCGAATGGCAGTGCGGCACGATCCAGGTTGACCTCAACATGCCGGAGCGGCTCGGCGCTTTTTATATCGCGCCCGATGGTGAGAAGACCGTGCCGGTGATGATCCACCGCGCCATGTTCGGATCGCTGGAGCGTTTCACCGGCATTCTCATCGAGCATCACGCCGGCCATCTGCCGCTGTGGCTCGCGCCGACGCAAGCTGTGGTCGCAACCATCGTTTCCGATGCTGACGCTTATGCCAAGACGGTGCTTCAAGCTGTGAAGGCCGCAGGGCTTCGCGCCGAGGTCGATCTTCGCAACGAGAAAATTAACTACAAGGTGCGGGAGCACTCCGTGGCCAAGATCCCGGTCATGCTCGTCGTGGGTAAGCGCGAGGCGGAGGTGGGTACTGTGTCGGTGCGTCGGCTCGGCTCACAAGGGCAGCAGGTGATGAAGCTCGACGAGGCGATCAAGATGCTGGTCGATGATTCTGTGCCGCCGGACTTGCGAAAGGCGGAGGCCGCTGCGGCTTGATCAGCGGCGCGATGAGGGACGGAACAGCGTGCCGGGATTGATGAGCGGCGCGTTGGGGTCTGCAGGCTTGAACCCATTGAATTTGGGTGGGCCATCGCCGGCCAGAGTGCTCGCGCCGGGCGGCGGCGCCTCGGGCGGATCGAGCAGGGCGCTCAGGGCTTCGGGCGATGTCGGTCCATTGGCGACAACGACTTCGATCTGTTGGTCGTCGCCAGGATCGATAGAGAATTTGCGCGTATAGCTCAGACCGCCATACTCGGCCACGACGGCGTAGCTGCCCGCGGCGAGGATATGGGTGGGCAATGCGCCTGCGTTCGACTTCACCGTGTCGCCGGCTGACGTCAGGATTTTCCACTTCGTGTTGGCCAAGGCTTCGCCGCCCGCGGTCTGAACCAGACGGAAGGTAATCTTGGCGCCGCTATGCTTGATGGTGGCTTCGGTGATGCGGCCTGGCTCGACCGTCACATCAACACCGACATTGGCGTTGGCGTTACCATAGAGACTGACAATGTGATACGCGCCGGCATTGAGCCTGATCGCCGTGCGCGGTTTGGCGTCCGCCAGGATGGTCTCGCGTTTGCCGAACTGATCCTCTTCATCGGAGAGAATATCGAAGCGAACGCTACCCTCGGTGCAGGGCTGGCCATCGGGTTGCACGGCTCTCAGCGCCAGCCCGCCGGTATTGAGAACAAAGGTCTCGTCGATCTCTTCTTTTTCCACCTTTATCTTCTTGGTGAGATTGGAGAGCCCGTAGGCAACGTTGACCAAATACTCGCCCGGAAGCAGCGACGCGCTCGGCGCGGACTCACGATGCGTGCTGATGAGTCTGTATTGGCCGTCGGTGCCTGCCTTGGAATCGTAGACGCGCCAGGTAATTCCCTTTTGCAGCTGCGGGCCGATCTCGGTGATGCGGGCCTTGAAGCTCACCGTCACGGGCACGATTGGCTCCGGCTTTGGCGGCGGGAGCGCGCGCTGCACCGATGTCTCCGCGGGCGCCCCCATGGGCGCACCTTGGGTGGTCATGGTGTCGGCCGCGGCCATGGCTTCGTTTGCGATGGGCGGGTTGGCGATGGTATCGAGGACCGCGGCCAGTCCTTTCTCAAACTCACCCGCATTGGTGGCGGAAACGAATTTGCCGCCGGTCGCGGTGGCGGCGCAATTCAGCGGCTTAAGGTCTTCGGCTTTGTCTCCTAAGGCCACGACGTGAATGCGCAAACCCTTCGACGTCTGCTTCAGCGCATCCGCCGTCACGCAGATATCCGCGTCGCAAGTGTCGCCACCATCGGCGATGAGAACAACGTCGAGAGGCTCGTCGGAGGCCACCAGGCTTACGGCATCGCTGATCGCCGCGACGATGGGGGCTTGCCCCTTGGCCTTGATGCCGCCGAGGAGATTTTCATAGTTTCCTGCATTGAGCGCCCCCGGCTTGGCGAGAACCTCGGCGTCGGCGCAGTTCGACTTCTGGCGATGGCCAAACGCGATGAGCCCGAGTGAAACCTGATCGCTATATTGGGTGACGGCTTTGCCAAGCTCAGTGCGCGCGGTGTCGAGCTTGACCTTATCGCCCAGCTTGTCGCCCATGCTGTGCGAGGCATCGAATACGACAATTGCCGCCGGCAAACCCTGACTTGGAGCTGGCACGGGCGGCGTGTCCTCGGCGGCGGCGAGGCCGGCGCCAAGAAGACATGCGGGCAAAAGCAAAAGCTTCAGCGCCGCGAAGCGTTTCCCCCGCATCGTGTTACTGCTCCGGTTCAGTCGACCCGCCGGCCCCTTATACAAGATTCTGCAAGCCTCCAGTGGGCACCGCGGTTCGAAATTCGACCCGGAATGAGGCCGATTTGGGGTGCCGGGAGAGGCTTTTGGATACAACTGTCGAACATTGTCCGGGGGCGATTTCACGATAGCGAGCACGATCTCAGCCAAATATCATGAGCCTATGTCTAGCCCAGCTCTCGACCATCTCCTGACCCGCCGCTCCGTCTCAGCCAATAGCCTTACAGGCCCTGGTCCGAGCGAAGGTGAGCTTCAGCAAATCCTCACGGCGGCCTCGCGCGTTCCGGACCATAAAAAGCTCGTGCCATGGCGCTTTGTACTGTTTCAGGGCGCCGCTCGGGACACCTTCGGGGCTGTGCTTGCGGAGGTCTGCCGGGCTGAGGAACCCGACGCGGGGGAGATTCGGTTGGAGACAGAAGCAAAGCGATTCTTGCGCGCGCCCCTGGTCATCGCCGTGATCTCCTGCGTCATCAAGCCATCCGTCGTGCAGGAATGGGAGCAGGTGCTCTCCGTTGGGGCGGCGTGCCAGAACCTCATCGTGGCGGCATCGGCCCTCGGCTTTGGCGCCCAATGGATCACCGAGTGGTACGCCTATAGCGATGGCGTGCGGGCGGCGCTCAAGCTCGCCGATAACGAGCGCGTCGCCGGTTTTGTCTATATTGGTATGTCTAAAGAGAAGCCCGAGGAGCGGGACCGGCCGGAGCTCTCCGACATCGTCACGTCCTGGCAGCTCTAAGACCGTCAGGCCCGAAGGATCGCTTTTTTCATGTTCTACGACGCGATAGCCAATACCCACGGCCTGGAGTTTGACCCGTTCAAGGCGCTGGTGGCGCCGCGGCCCATCGGCTGGATCTCGACGCTCGGCAAGAACGGCGTCGTCAATCTCGCGCCATATAGTTTCTTCAATGCCGTCGGCACCGACCCGCATTATTTGATGTTCTCTTCTGGAGGCCGCAAAGACAGCCAGCGCAACGCCGAAGAGATGGGCGAGTTCGTCTGTTCGCTCGCCACTTACGATTTGCGCGACGCGATGAACCGCACCTCGCAGCATGTTGGGCCCGACGTCGACGAGATGGAGCTTGCGGGGCTGACCCAGGCGCCATCGAAGCTCGTGGCGCCGCCGCGGGTGAAGGAATCGCCGGTGGCTTTCGAATGCCGCTATTGGCGAACGGTCACATTGCCCGGTCACGACGACGAGCCCGGTACGTATTCTATCGTGCTTGGCAAAGTGGTCGGCGTGCATATCGACGACGCAGCGATCACCGACGGCAAGGTTGATGTCACCAAGCTCAAACCCCTCGCGCGGCTCGGCTATGGCGACTATGCGGTGATCGACGAAGTGTTCACCCTGACGCGGCCGTAGTCAGCAGGCGTCAGTAATCGAACTGCTCCGCCAGGATGCGCTCGGCGAGCGTGTGGCCCGGATCGAACATCATGAAGATGTCGATGCCGCTCTCTTCCTTGATCTCAACCGCGATTACATCGCGAAACTCACTGTGATCGGCGACGGCGTTTGTCGGCCGCTTTTCGGGCTCCAGCACATCGATCACGACTTTCGCGTCGTTGGGAAGGAGGGCCCCACGCCACCGGCGCGGCCGGAAGGGGCTGATGGGCGTTAGCGCGAGAAGCGGCGCGGTGATGGGCAGGATCGGCCCATGAGCGGAAAGATTGTAAGCCGTGCTGCCAGCCGGTGTTGAGACAAGCACACCGTCACAGATAAGTTCGTCGATGCGCGGGATGCCGTCGACGGTGATCTTGAGTTTGGCGGCCTGGTGGCTCTGGCGGAACAGCGAAACCTCGTTGATGGCCAGCGCTTCATGAAGTGCCCCCTGTCTGTCACGCACCGTCATGTGGAGCGGATGGATCACGGTGATCTCGGCCTCCTCCAGTCGTTCCCGCAGCGTGTTTTCCTGGTAGCTGTTCAGCAGGAAGCCCACCGATCCTCGGTTCATGCCGTAGATGGGGATGCGGCTGGTGAGGTGGACATGCATGGTCTGGAGCATCAAGCCATCACCGCCGAGCGCAACAATGGCGTCGGCCTGCTCGGGCGCGACATTGCCGTAGCGCTTGGCAAGCTCATGCAGCGCGTCTTTCGCCTCTTCAGTTTCGCTGGCGACGAAGGCGATATTTTCGAAGCTTGCCATGATCAGATTTCAATGCGCCTTGTTCAATGCGTCTTGGACGGGCCCGGAGAAGAAGGCACTATAATGCTGTGGTGCCCGACACATGCAAGTCTCTCAAAATCTCGGTGAAATGGTAAATTCATGGGGAACGCTGAACAGCCGGTTCTGATCTACACGACCTTTGGCAATCTCGAAGAGGCCAAGGAGGTCGGCGCGGCGCTTGTGGCGGCCCGGCTGGCGGCTTGCGTCAACATGTTTCCCGGCATGATTTCTCTCTATCAGTGGGGGGGCGCGCGAGAAGAGGCGACCGAGGTCGCAATGATTATCAAGACGCGCAGCGGGCTCACCGACCAAGTGTTGGCCGAGACTAAGCGGCTGCATCATTATGAGGTTCCGGTGCTGCTCGTGCTGCCAACGGTAGGCGGCAGCGAAGAATACTGCGCGTGGATTGTCAGCGAGACCGGGGGCGCAGGCACAAGATGAGCAAAAGTTATGTGCTTTCCATCGATCAAGGGACCACGAGCACCCGCGCCATTCTGTTCGATGAAGCGGGGCGCCCCTGCGGAAGCGCCAGTGCGCCGCTGACACAGATCTTTCCGGCGCCGGGGCAAGTGGAGCATGACGCCAACGAGATTTGGCAGTCGGTGCTTCAGGTCTGCCGCGGCGTTCTGTGCGAGACGGGCGCTGCATCGATCGCCGCCATCGGCATCACCAATCAGCGCGAGACTACGGTCGTGTGGGAGCGGGCGACAGGCGAGCCCCTCGCCAACGCCATCGTGTGGCAGGACCGGCGCACCGCGCCACTCTGCGCCGAGCTCGAAGCGGAAGGTTGGGCCGGGCATATAGCGGAGGCCACGGGGCTCGTCATCGATCCTTATTTCTCGGCGACGAAGCTCGCATGGCTCCTGACCAATGTGCCGGGCCTTGCTGAGCGTGCGAAGCGTGGCGAGGTGTGCTTCGGCACCATCGAAAGTTTTCTGATGTTCAAGCTTACGGGCGGGGAGACGCACGTTACCGATGCGACCAATGCCGCCCGTACTAAGATGTTCGACATCCGATCAGGCGCTTGGGATGCGCGGCTGCTTGACCGGCTCTGCGTGCCGCTTGAGATGCTGCCCGACGTCCGCGATTGCCAGAGTGATTTCGGAATGACGGCGGAAGAGCATTTCGGCGTTCGTCTGCCGATCCGAGGCGTTGCTGGCGATCAGCAGGCGGCCGCCTACGGGCAGGCGTGTTTTCAGCCCGGTATGCTGAAAGCAACTTACGGCACGGGTGGTTTCGTGGTTGCCAACACCGGTGGCGACAAGGTGGCGTCCACCACGCGCATGTTGTCGACGATCCTGTATCAGCAGGAGGGCACGCGCACCTACGCACTGGAGGGCACAATCTTCATGGCGGGTGCCACGATCCAGTGGTTGCGCGACAGCCTCGGGCTTATCGCCAATGCCGGTGAGAGCGAGACGCTGGCCGCGGAGGGCCATCCCAACTCAGGGGTTTATTTGGTCCCGGCGTTCCAGGGGCTTGGCGCACCGTTTTGGGATGCCCATGCTAGGGCGGCCATTGTCGGCTTGAGCCGCGCGTCGACCAAGGCCGACATCGTGGCGGCGGGGTTGGAAGCGGTGGCGTTCCAGACCCGGGATATCCTGACCGGCATGGGGCACGACATGAGGCGAAGCGGGGTCGGGCCGACGCACGCTTTGCGAGTCGATGGCGGCATGACGGCGAATGCGTGGGCCATGCAACGGCTCGCTGACATTCTGGGTGAGCCTGTCGAGGTCGCGGCTGTTCTTGAGACGACGGCGCTCGGTGCGGCCTATCACGCAGGCCAAGCGGTCGGCTTCTATGGCGACAACGAGACGCTTGGCGCCGCGTGGAAGCGGTCCAAGCTGTTCGAGCCGAAGATGGGCGAGACCGAGCGCGATGCGCGCTACGACGGCTGGCTTGAGGCGGTTGATAGGGTGCGCAGTCGCGAGGCGCGCGAAGGCTCCTCAGACGTTTAGCCGGGCCCCAGAGAACGACCAAAAATGGCGGCTATTAATGTTAACCCGTTAGGAATCCTTTTCCGGGCACTCTGACCCTTCGGCGGTTGGATCGGGGCTTGTGGGCCCTTGGTCCCCTTGTGTTTTGCGTTGGAGTTGCCGGTGTCTTTGCCCAGCCCTATCTCTCGCGGGACTCTGTTCCACGAGACCATTGCCGAGAGGCTTCAGCGCGTCGTTCTTGGTGCTCAACTGGCATCTCGCCAAATGGGGCTACGGGCTGAACGAGGGCAAGTGGGCGACACCCACCATCATCGACATGGTTTCCGCATGATCCCGCGCAGCGAGTTCTTACACATTCTCGGTGAGGATGCAGGCGAGGGCTGCAAGCCGGGACGTTGGAGTGTCGAGGCGACTCCGGACGAAGTGGCAAGTTGGCAGTCGGAGACTGGCCAGGCGGCCTAAGCCGTCGCGCAAGGAGGGTAAAGTTTTGTTGAGTCAAGTTTCCGATCGCCCCATTTCCGATTCTCTCAGCGCGCCGGGCCCTTTCAATATACCCGCCGCTCTGGCGACCCTCGCGAGGCTCTATGCCGAGTGGAGTTCGAAGCCAGGCGCGCTGCCCGACCCGGAAGAGGCGCAGGGTCATCCCGAAGGCCGTGTCGGTCCCTGCACCGATATGAGAGTGCCGACAATGCTCGCCGCTTACGCCAAGGGCCTTTATCCCGGCGAGCGCACCTGGTGGGCGCCGCTTGAGCGCATGGTGTCGTTTCCGGAGAATGCTTACGTGTCGAAATCCGTGTGGCGGCTATTGCAGATGCGAGCCTACACCGTGACCTTCGACGAAGATTTCGCTGGCGTTATCAGGGTGTGCGCCAAGATGCATCGCAAGGGCTCGGGCGCTACGGCGGACTCCGATGTGGCCGAAAGCTTCATGGCGCTGCATGAGGCCGGCCACGCTCACTCGGTCGAGGTTTGGGATCGCTCGCGCAAGCTCGTCGGCGGGTTGTATGGCTTGGCGATTGGCCGCGCCTTCTTTACCGAGAAGATGTTCTCACGAGAGCGGGACGCCTCGAATGTGGGCTTCGTCACCTTAAGTTGCCATCTCCAGCACTGGGGCTACGCGTTGAATGACGGCAAGCGCATGAGCGGACAGCTGAGCCAGCTTGGCTTCATGATGGTGCCGCGCTTTGCCCTCAACGGATTGCTGTCGAAGGCCACGGAAGAGCCAGGTCGCGATGGCAAATGGACCGTGGACGATGCGCTCGACGCCGCGCGGTGGAATCCGAAAGTGCCGGGCACCGGCCGGGTCACTCCGGTGGCGCAGCTGTAACAGGACAATTTCGCGCGCTCGTCTTAGGAACGACTTAGGAGTAGCATTGAATAATGTTTATCGCGGGGGTCAATCCATATGTCGGTCGCGCGTCTCAGGCGTCCAATGAAGCGCTTAAGAGTCGTGTAGCCATGGTTCCACTCACGCTCCGCCATTTTTGCCTTGCAATGTTACCGCCCCGGGCCATGATTGCCCCGTTTTCAGCCCTCTAACGTTCCGAAACACGCCCTTGTCGCTGCTCGCGAATTTGGCGCTTAAGCGCCCGCGCAATGTCGAAGCTTCGACGCTCGCCCGCGATGCTATGGCGGGCACGATCTCGGCGATCGTCAATATCGCCTATTGTATTTCCTTCAGCGCGTTGATCTTCCAGGGCTCGATCGCGGCTGGGTTCCCGCTTGGGTTGGCCGCCCTGATCATGGGCACGGTGGTGACCGGCGTGGTCGTGTCGCTGACCACGAGCCTCGTCCCAGCTGATGCCGGCCCCGACACGCCGGCCGTGGCGGTGATGAGCGTGCTCGCGGCCACGGTTGCGGCTGGGCTGGCGGCAAAAGGTGCGGACGAGGGCACCATGGTCATCAACGTGATGGTGGCGATCTCCGTGAGCACATTTTTGACCGGCGCGCTTCTGTTCGGCATTGGGGCGCTGAAGCTCGGCCAATGGCTCCGCTTCGTGCCCTATCCGGTGATTGGCGGCTTCCTCGCGGCTTCGGGCTGGCTTCTGATCACTGGCGGCATCGGCGTGATCACCGGCGCAGATCTCACGCTGTCGCCGTCGAGTTGGGCGGCCATGGTGTCGCCCGACTACATGCCCCAGATCGGCGTCGGGCTCCTCTTTGCGCTGTTCATCGTGTTCTTGCGCCGCTGGATGCACGGTTTCCTCACATTGCCGGTCGCTTTTATCGCTTTTCTCGTGGTGATGGATGTCGTGCTGTTCGGCTTCGTATCGGATGAGGGGACGCGCAGCGTCTGGTTCCTCCAAGCGGTCGGTGCGTTGGAGCTTTGGTGGCCGATTGGGGCTGTGACCGAGTACGACATCGATTGGAGCGTGTTGGCGCGGAGCAGCGCCGAGATAGGCGCGGTCTGCGGTGTTACCGCCATCTCCATGCTGCTCGACGTGTCGAGCCTGGAAGTGGCGCGGTCGAAGTCCGCTGATCTCGACGGGGAGTTCAGAAACAACGGGCTTGCCAATGTGCTTGCCTCGGTATGTGGCGGCGTGGCGGGAAATTTGTCGCTGAATAGCAGCCTGCTTTTGCAACAGGCCGGCGCGGTGACGCGCGTAGCCGGAGTTTCCGTCGCCGTCGTGTGTGGCCTCGTGTTGTTCACCGGCGCCGATATCGGCAGCATCGTGCCGAAGGCGATCCTTGGCGGCATGCTCGCTTATCTTGGCGTGATGATCCTGATCGAGGCCTTGGTGCGATCACCGGCCGGACGCTCAAGCACCGATCTGGTTCTCTCCATCGCCATCGCCATCGTCATTTGTTATTTTGGCTATCTGCTCGGCGTCGTTATTGGCGTTGTCGGCGCCTGCCTACTATTCGCGCTGAGCTATAGCCGCATCGGTGTCATCCGGCGCCACCTGACGCGCTACGAGTTCTCAAGCAATGTCGAGCGTTCGCCTGAACAGACGCGCCTCCTCCACGAGGAGGGCAAGCGTGTCCACGTTTTCTGGCTTTCCGGTTTCATCTTCTTTGGCTCGTCGAACGGTCTGTTCGAGCGCATCAAGCGCGTCATCCACGAGCAGACTGACAAGCCGGTGGGTTTTGTCGTGCTCGACTTCAGCGCCGTCCAAGGCGTCGACACCTCGGCGGTCCTAAGCCTCGTCAAGCTCCGCAATTTCTGCGACGAGCACGACGTGACGTTGGTCTTCAGCGGATTGAACGAGGCCATGGACGCGGGTTTCGTGAGCGCCGGGTTCTTCGGCAGCAATCGGCCGCACCAGAGGTTCGAAACGCGCAACGAGGCGATCGAGTGGTGCGAGGACATGCTGCTCATGTATCACGAGGTCGGTGATGCCTCGGCGTTCAGCTTCGAGCGGTGGCTACACACGGAGTTCGACGGCCTGATCGATTTCGATCGTATCGAACCCTTCATGCAGCGTGAGGAGCTCAGCGATGGCGAACTGCTGTTCAAGCAGGGCGAGCCGTCTGACTCGGTGGTGTTCCAGTCATCGGGTGGCACCGCCGTCACCATCATCGACGAGCGTGGCCGCCCGATCAGGATCCGGCGCATGATTGGCCACACCGTGATCGGTGAGATGGGCTTTTATCGCCACGTACCGCGCACGGCGAACGTGGTGGCCGAGGCGCCGACCGTGGTCTACCGGTTGACGCAGGACGCCTTCGACAAGATGCAGGAGAAGGATCCCGCCGCCGCCGCCGCCCTGCATAAGCTCATCATCCGGCTGCTTTCCGACCGCCTCGAATTCGCCAATCGTGAGGTCTCGGCGCTGCAATCGTGAGGTCTCGGCGCTGCTCTAGCTGAGCGCCCAGACCAGGACCGCGACGATGGTAAGATAGGTCAGCCCGTGTAGGAACTGGTCGAAGCCGAGCGCATTCCAGAAACGGCTGGTTTGCGGCGTCCAGCCACAGCGGCGAATGATCTGCTCCTTGGCCCAATCGATGTGGTAGTGCACGGCAAATTCGCCGACAGCGATGCCGATTGCGAGCAGCAGCGAGACGGGCGCAGTCACCAGATAGACTAGAGGCGTCAGCGCCACGTGAATGCCGCTATGCAACAGGCCGCCGGGATGACCGTAGGTGCCCTTGTTGCGGCACTGGTATGCGGACTGAAGAAAGAAGTCGGCGGCCATGTGCTTTGCCATCAGGACCGCCATCGCGACTAGGATAAGGATTGCAATGTCTGGCATCGCGCTACTTCGACAAAGCCTCGGTCGTCCCGTCCCAATCGGCCGGGGGAGGGTTGTCGCGGAAGAATGCGATCCGCTCGCGGTAAAGCGTGTAGAGCTGACTGAGTTCCGCACCGTCCATCTTCTCGCACTCACGAGTTAAGGCCTCCGCCGCATCCCAGTCCTTCGCCCGGTAGCGGGTCAGGAACTCGCCATGCTTGGCGCTGAGGTCGATGAAGGGCTGGCTTTGCGCGAGCGCATTGTCGCCGAGCAGCGCGAAGATGCGCACAGCAGTCGTCTTGCCTTTCACTTTGACAAGATCGAGTTCGAGAAAGGCGAAGTCGGGCGCCCGCAAGGTGGTCTCCTCGCCGACGACGGTGATGACGCCGTAAGTCTTGGACTGGCCTTCGAGGCGCGAAGCGACATTCACGTTGTCGCCAATTACCGAATAGTCGAAGCGGGTCTCTGATCCGAGATTGCCGACGGCGCAAGCGCCCGTATTGACGCCGATGCCAATTTTGACCTCGTGGAACGACCTCTCTTTTGCTTTGGCCTCCAGCCGCCATTGCTCGTTGAGCGTCTTCATCTCATCCATGATGCGCAGCGCGGCAGTACAGGCATTGCTAGGGTGTTTCGTGTCGTCGAGCGGAGCGTTCCAGAATGCCATCAGCGCATCGCCCATGAATTTGTCGATCGTGCCTTGCTGCTCGAGGATCACGTTGCTCAGGGGCGTGAACAGGTTGTTTAGGAAGCGAATGAGCTCCTCCGCGGTAAGCCCTTCGGAGATGGTGGTGAAGCCGCGCACATCGGCGAATAGCAGTGTCATGTCGCGCGTTTCACCGCCGAGCTTCAGCTGCGTCGGATCTTCGGCAAGGCGTTTAACCAGCGCCGGCGCCATGTAATGGGAGAAGGCGTTGCGGACGCGGTTACGTTCTCGCTCGGTGCGGAGAAACATGAATGATGAGCCGGCGAGGTAGATGGCCGACAGCGCGATCGTTGGATAGACGGGATCGACGAGCAAACCGGCTGTGTCGAAAGCGTACCAAGAGATGGCGATGACGCCGCCGACGGCGATTACCCCGAGCAGGGCGCTGCCGAGCGCCCCGGCACTATAGATGAGAACGGCGATAAGGCAGCCGAGGATCAGAATGTAGAACAGCTCGGCGGGCGTGGCGAAGTCGGGCCGCAATAAGAACGTACCTCGTAGGATCTGCTCCACGGCCTGGGCATGAAGTTCTACCCCCGGCACCGAGGCCTCGAGCGGGGTCGCTCTAAGATCGAGAAGACCCGCGGCGCTCGTGCCGACCAGGAGGATGCGGCCGGCGATCTCATCCTCGCCGATTTCGCCGTTCAGAACTTTCCAGGCGGGTAGGTAGCGACCCGGCGATTGCGGCGTGAAACGAATCCACATTTGGCCATTCGCTTCGGTCGGTATTTCGAAGTCGCCGACGCGGATTTTGACGATGCCGGTGTTCTCCCCGAAAGCCTGTTCGCTGCTGGCGCCTGAGGACTTGATCACATAGGTGGACGCGCCTTGGGCAAGACGGAGAACATCGGCCACGAGCGATGGGAAGAGCGTATCCTCGATACGCACGACCATGGGCATGCGGCGGATTATCTGGTCGTATTCCGGTATCCAGTTGAGCGCGCCCGCACCTTGCGCCGGGTTTTGCAAAACTTTTAGGCTCGCCACGGCGCCCGGATAATAGGGCGCGTAAAGGCGCGGATCGTCGCCGCCATGGGCGAAGCTGGCCTTGGTTTCCGGCAGCGCAAGGTCTAGCGGGGAGCCGATGAAGCCGAGGACGATGGGCGCCTCGCTGATGGCTTCCGCAAACACTTCATCATTGGACGGCAGCTTCTCCACTTCGGGTTTGAGGCTGTCGAGCACCGCCGAGCGCGGCCAATATTGCACGGCGTTTGCTGGCGACATACGATCAGGCTCGGGGAACACCATATCGAAGCCGATTGCCGCGGCACCTTGGGCGCCGAGTTTTTCGATGAGTTCGGCAAGTAGGGTGCGCGGCCAGGGCCATTGCCCCAACTTCGTGAGCGAGTCCTCGTCGATGTCGACGATGCGCACCGGCAAGGCCGGATCGAACTGGAGCGGGGCAATGCGTTGAAAGGTGTCGAAGACGAGCGACCTCAGCCGCGCGACCGGGCTGGGGTCCCATATCCGTAACGCAAGACAGCCAACGATGACTGCCCCTACAAGGAGGGAATAGAGGAGGCGCGAACCCATCCCGTTGCTTTTCTTTGCCAATCTTGGCCGCTTGAGGACGCGGCGTTGGCAGACCCTAGCCGCTGAGGCTGGCCTGCTCCAGTGGCAACTTGCCCCAAGCTTAGACGTCGTTGCGGCATTGAATGCGATTGCCGAATGAACTAGGAACCAAGTCGCGGGGAACCATCGCAGTAAGGGGGTGTTCTGTGAACATCTGCATGATTGGGGCAGGCTATGTCGGTCTGGTCTCCGCCGCCTGCTTCTCGGAATTCGGCTGGAACGTCACCTGCATCGATAAGGATGCGGACAAGATCGAACAGCTTTGCCGTGGTCACATGCCGATCTACGAGCCGCGCCTCGACGAACTTCTAGAGCGCAATCTTCGCAATGGACGGATTGAGTTCTCTACCGATCTTGGCCGCGCGGTCGCGGAAGCCGATCTGATATTTCTCGCCGTGGGCACGCCCATGCGGCGTGGCGATGGGCACGCCGATCTTAGCTTTGTGTTTCAGGCGGTCGAGGACATCGCGCCGCATCTGAACGGCTTCACGGTGATCGCCACGAAATCAACCGTGCCGGTCGGCACGAGCCGCGATATCGAACGGCGCCTCAAGGCTATCAACGCCGACGCCGATTTCGCCATCTGCTCAAACCCAGAGTTTTTGCGCGAAGGTTCGGCGATCTACGACTTCACTCATCCAGACCGCGTGTTGGTCGGCTGCGACGAGCCACGGGCACAAGAGTTGATGGAGCGTCTCTATAAGCCGCTCGCTTTGCGCAATGCGCCGGTCATGTTCGTCAGCCGGGAATCGGCGGAGCTCGCCAAATATTCGGCCAATGCCTTCCTCGCCATGAAGATCAGTTTCATCAACGAGATTTCCGATCTGTGTGAGGCGGTCGGTGCCGACGTGCAGGAGGTGGCGACGGCGATGGGAGCCGACGGCCGTATCGGCAACAAGTTTCTGCATCCGGGGCCGGGCTATGGTGGCTCCTGCTTCCCCAAAGACGTGGCGGCGCTGATCCGAACAGCGCGTGAGGCGCGTCAGCCTGTGTCGCTGATAGAGCAGGTGCAGACGGTCAACTCCGAGCGGAAGATCGCCATGGCGGGGCGCATCGAGCGCATCGTCGGTGGCTCGCTCTCCGGCAAGACCATCGCCGTGCTCGGTGTGTCCTTCAAACCCGACACCGACGACGTCCGCGACGCGCCAAGTCTGATCCTCATTCCCATGCTTCAGGAGCGCGGAGCGATTGTCAGGGCCTACGACCCACACGGACGTGAGAATGCCGAGCCGCTAGTGCCCGGCACGGAATGGTGTAGCAGTGCGCTTGAGGCCGCGGACCAGGCGGACGTGACCGTGGTGGTCACGGAGTGGAACGAGTTCCGCGCACTCGACCTCAACAAGCTCAAGGCTAAGATGCGCGGCGATATGCTGGTGGACCTGCGCAATGTCTATCTGCCGGCGCAGGCGCAAGCCGCTGGCTTCACCTATGCGAGCATCGGGCGCTAGCCAGCGAAGGCTGAGCGTGCCTCGAGCCTGCGTGACTCTGGTTACAGAGCCGGTGGCCGCATTGACGCAGTGTTGATTCCAGGCAGAGAACGCCTGTGACATACTGTGGTGGCTATGGACCCGACCCTCAAATTGCCCTGGTATCGTGGATCGGCGGCGCGCTTTTCGGGGAGAGAGGTTTGCCGCGGAGGGCTTGGGCTGCGTCTTTCGATTGTCGCCCTGGCGGCTATCGGAGGTCTCGGGCTGTTTTGCGACAGCGCACAAGCTGGCCGTTGGTTGCCGACCATCGAAAATCCTTACTGCCCCATCACCACCTATATGGTGCACGACATGCCGGAGCAGGCGGCGTCCATGAAGGACCCGAAGGGCCGCCCGGTCATCGTGGTCAACCGGCGGACGTTCCGCGAGCGCCCGTCTTACAGCAAATTCCTGATAGCTCACGAATGCTGTCACCATACGCTCGGTCACGTGGGCAAGTTTCGCAAAGGACTTGGCGGTCAAGGGCCACAGCCCTTTTTCTACATCGCCCCGGAGCTAAAACTGCTGGAGCTTGAGGCCGATTGCTGCGCCATCGAGTTGTTGCGCGACAGGCAGGAAGCCGACGGCATCGAGGCGGCGCGGAGCACGATGGTGACCTTCGGCAAGGATCCGACAGGGGCCTATTACCCGACGGGCTACGAGCGGGCCGCCAACATCTCGGTTTGCGCGGGGCCGGACGAATAGGACTGGCGGGTCCGGTTTCCAATCTCCATATCTGTAAGACGTGGTTTGCGACCGGCGGCGTGATCCCTTGTGATATTGGGGCATGGTATGGTCCTGGTCTTCGAGATGATGGAGAACGCCCTTGAAGGGCAATGCAGCGATAGCGTGCCGAACAGCAGTCGACGTTCGGCTGATTGGCATGGTGGCGGCCGTTTTGGTTGCCGCCGTGGCTTTTTGCGCGAGCAGTGCTTACAGCGTTCGCGCCGCGTCATCGCTGAGCGTCTGTGCCGATCCCGACAACATGCCTTTCTCCAATAAAGAGGGGGACGGCTTTGAGAACAAAATCGCCGGGCTGATCGCCGAGAGGCTTGGCGACGAGCTCGACTATGGGTGGTTCGGAGATAAGACCGGCTTTGTCCCCAATACGAAGGGCAAGGAGGGCTGCGACCTCGTTATGGGCTATGCGCAAGGCACCGGACTGATCGAGGATACCAATCCCTATTACTACACATCCTATGTACTGATTTATCGTGAGAACGACGCTGACATCGAGGATGTCGAGAGCCTGGCAGACCCGCGGCTGAAACAGAAGCGTATCGGGATTTTCGCCCGGACGCCGCCGGCGAGCATGCTCGCCATGCAAGGACTCGTGTCGAACGCGAAAGTGTTCGAGACATTT
The DNA here is from genome assembly GCA_018067145.1 of Methyloceanibacter sp. Classification (GTDB taxonomy): domain Bacteria; phylum Pseudomonadota; class Alphaproteobacteria; order Rhizobiales; family Methyloligellaceae; genus Methyloceanibacter. The sequence continues at coordinate 11,671 of JAGPVD010000027.1, read as the reverse complement.
GTCGCCAGTAGCATGTCGAAGTCCGCCGAGGCCATGATCGCCGAGATTGCCTCAGGCGAGCTCGATGCCGGAATTTTGTGGGGACCGGTTGGCGGCTACTACGCGCAGCGGGCGAGCCTGCCGCTGTCGCTTGTGCCGCTGGTGAAAGAGGTCGCGGGTCCGAGCGCCATCTACGGCATCACCTTGGGCGTGCGTCCCGACGAACCTCAGTGGAAGTACAAGATCAACAAGGTGCTCGCCGAGAATCAGCGCGACATCAACGAGATTTTGCAGGGCTATAACGTGCCGCTGTTGAACCAGGATGGCGAGCTGATTGCGGGCGAGGCGGGTCGCTAACCTACATCTTGCAGACGCTCTCCGGCTTATCGATGCCGAGCGTATCTACCTCGGCCTCTGCAGGCGTCTTATGTGGGAAACCGCGTTGCGGCGAGACCGAGACCGGCACCTTGTCGGTGGCGATGAGGATCGGTTGGCGGAATTGGCCATCCCAAGGACGGAACTGTTGCTTGATGCCCTTGAACGGCGCGAGCTGGAGGTCGGGGCCGTGGATGAAGGCGGTCACGGTGGCGAAATCGTTTTCAGGCTTGCGCGTGATCGCCTCGCCGATGGTGCGCGCGGCAATCCAGGCCTGATGGTCGACGGGTAAAGTCAGGCGCCCGAAGTCCTTTTGAAAATTGTTGTTGGCTTGGGTCGCGCCCCATTTCTCGTGGCCGACACTCCAGGTCGTGGCCGTGAGTCCGGTTGTTCCGGCCACGATGCGTGGTTCGCCGCCGCCGCGATAGGGCAGCAGCGGGCCGAACACCTGGTCCTCGTCGGCGACGACGATGACATCATAGACGGGGCTGGTGACAACAGCTTCGCCATCGCCGTTCTGTTTGCCTGGCGGAACCACGCCCACGTCGTCACGCCTGCCGCCTGAGACATCGTCATATTCGCGCGTGTCGACGATGTTCGCGCCAGTGCGGCCGGCGGCGCGTTTGACCGCTTCTACGTAGGCGAGGTCGGCGGGCGTCGACCCGTGCACGATCAGCCAATTTTCCCAACCCATGGCCACGAGATATTGGGCCAGCGCGTCAGTCAGCATGTAGCGGTCCGGTACGATGTGCATGATGTTGGCCCGGCAGTCTTCTTGCCGAAGGGACACATCGGTAGCGCGGACGTTGAACAAGAGAACGTCCTTATCCTTCGCCCAATCTGAAAGCTTGAGCAGGGTCGGGGCGGATGCATCGACGATGATGTAGTTGTGCCCGGACTCGTGCAGTTTCTCCAACGCGGCGAGCGCCTTCTCTGGCGACGACGCTGTCTCCACGGCGAGCTTGTAAAGATGTCCGGTGAACCGGCCGCCCGCGTTGTTCTCCTCGACGCCCATGATGGCGCCGGCGACGCCGATATCCTCCGGGTCGACATCGAGCCGGGACGCAGGCCTCGGGTGGTCGAGCATCTCGCGAATATAGCCAATCGGCAGCAGCATCTGCTCAGGCGACTGAGGGACCTTGAACTCGACGCCGCCTGCCGGGCGCGACTTCTCAGGCGATGAGCCATCCTCGGCGGATGCGGTCAGGGGCGCTGAAATCAGCACGGCCGCTGCCAGGAGCGATGCTTCGAACAGGGCGCCGAGCTTAAGGAGGCGACGAGAGAGGAAAGGTGAAAGCTTCATGAGGCCGATGGTATCGAAAAAGAAATACGCATTGCAAGGTGGAAACCCTGCGAGGAGAGGTCGGTAGTCGTTTTTGCTAAGGCAGAGTCTTTACGCACTTCGGCGAGACCGCGCGCGGACCTGGCGTTGGGTGCAAAAAGTCGTGCACTGCCGGAATTGCAGGGAAGCAGTCAATTGCGAGGGGTGTTAAGTTGTGAGCATGGATTTCACAGTCGGATCAGCGCTCAACTTTGGTTGGGAGACGTTCAAGCAGCGCCCATGGTTCTTCATCGGTGCCAGTGTCGTTATCGTCATTGCCTATTTGGTCGTTGGCGGGGTGAGTACGGGCATTAACGCAGCACTTGGTGGTTCGTCGGAAGAGCCGACACTGATTGGCTCTTCCGTCAATTTCGGTCTCAGCACGCTTGTCGGCATGGGTGCGATTGCATTCTATCTTGCCGCACACGACAATCCCGACACCGTGGAGCTTTCGGCACTGTGGCATCCTCAGCCGTTTTTGAGGTTTCTCGGCGCATCGATTTTGACGGGGCTCGCCGTCGGCATCGGTTTTGTGCTCCTGGTGGTGCCAGGGATTATCGCCCTGCTGTTTTTCATGTTCACGACTCTTATCGTCATTGACCGGGGGTTAGGGCCCATTGAGGCGATGCAAGAGAGCATGCGGATCGGGCGCGGTTTTCGATGGCCGCTTCTGGGCCTCATCGTTCTGCTCGCGCTCATCCTGATCGTCGGTGCAGTGGCGCTCTTGGTTGGGCTTCTCGTGGCCATGCCGGTTACGACGCTGGCCTTCGTGCACGCCTACCGGGTCTTGTCGGCTAAGGCCGGACTGGCCCCTGCCGCTGCTGACGCGCGTCTTGGCAGTTAGCGAAAATAAGAGATTTTGAACGAGACGCACCGAGGGCTTAAGAGCCCGCCACGTGTTGCCGCCTGCTACTCAGCCGGTAGGAGGGTCTCTTCCTTCGCCTTCAGTGCCTTGGCGGCGTTGCGCGGGTTGCGGTAGAGGAACTCCGTCGGCGGCTTGGAGGCCTCTTCCTTGGCGAAGTTCACCATCTCAGCGTGATAGGGCGACAGCGCGCAGGCCGGGTCGGTGTTGCGCGGATCGCCGGTCATGGCCATGGCCTGGCAGCGACAGCCGCCATAGTCGATGTCCTTGAACGCGCAGGACCGGCACGGCTCCTTCATCCACGACGTGCCGCGGAAGGCGTTGAACGCGCTGCCGTCCAGCCAGATGTCACGCAGCTTGCGGGTCCGCACATTGTCGAACTCAAGTTCGGGAATGCTCTCGGCGGCGTGGCAAGGAAGCACCTTGCCTGCGGGCGTGACGTTCATGAAGCCCTTGGCCCAACCGCCCATGCAGGGCTTCGGGCGCTTGGCGTAATAGTCGGGCACGACCATGTCGATGGTCAGCACGCCCTTCAGTCGCTCACGCGCCTCCTCGACAAACTCGATCGAAGCCAGCGTGTCCTCATAGGTGGGGATCAGCGCGGCCCGGTTCAGAAAGGCCCAGCCGTAATATTGCGCGTGGGCGATTTCCAGACGTTGGGCGCCAAGCTTGATGGCAAGGTCGACATAGGCCGGGACGCTTTTGATATTTTTGCGATGGATCGGCGCATTGACGGTGAGGGGGACGCCCATCTCGGTTACCCAGCCGGCGACATCGAGCTTCTTCTGGGTGGCGCCGGGATAACCGCCGATGTGTTCGGCGTTTTCCGGGTCAACGTCCTGGAATGAGATCTGGACGTGATCCAGCCCGCGCTTGACGAGGCCTTCCAGCCGCTCGCGCTTTAGGGTGACAGCCGCCGTAATCAGATTGGTGTAAAGGCCCGCTTCCGACGCGGCGGAGACGATCTCCTCCAGGTCCTTGCGCACGCATGGTTCGCCGCCGGACAGATGGATCTGCAACACGCCCATCTCGCCGGCCTGGCGCATCACCGAACACCACTCTTCCGTGGTGAGCTCGTTGGCGACGCGCTCAAGCTCGATAGGGTTGGAACAGTAGCCGCATTGCAGGGGGCAGCGATGGGTTAGCTCGGCAAGCAGGCCGATCGGCGCGAGAGCGCAAAGCTCGGCCGTAACGTCTTGCGACCCTTCCACGCCCGTGGTCGGCTCGTCATCGACGCTGACGGTCTGCACATGTCCGTTTGCCTTCTGCTGCTCGGTCATCCTTTTACGTATCCCTTGTCGGCCAAGTCCTGAAGGAGTTCGACAATATCGGCGGCAATGACGTCCACTGGCGCCGAATATTCCTCCGCGAGCTTGGCCGCGATTTCCTTCACGCTTCGTTCTCCGTCGCAGAGTTGCAGCACCGCGACGGCAGTCTGGTCTGGCGTCAAAACACGCTCCGGTGCCAGAAGAACCCACCGGTCTCGCCCCGCGTCATGGCGGAGCTTGAGGTAGGGCGGTAGTTTCGGTTTCGTCTCCCGGTCAACCATCAGCCGGCGGGGAGGCGGCGTTTCGCCCGTCATGCTTGATCCGGCACGAAGGCGCCGGGGGGAACCATGCCGGGCTCGACATAAGCGACGTGCAGCGCGTCGAGCTGCGCCCACAGAACATCGGTCTTAAAGCGAAGCGCATCGAGCGCGCCTTGTTGCGCCTCGGGCGTGCGGGCGTTCTGCTTCACATACTCAAGCGCAAAGTCCGCATCGCGCGGCGCCTGAGTCAGACGGCGCCGGAAATAATGCATCACGTCGTCATTGATGAAGTCGTAGTTCTCCAGCATGCCGGCGATGCGCTGCTTGTGAATATTTGGCGCAAACAGTTCGGTCAGCGACGAGGCCACGGCCTCGATGAGTGGCTTTTCGCGCACGAAATTGACATAGGCCTCGACGGCGAATTTGGTTTCGGGCAGGGCGCCTTTGCGCGAGATGACGTAATCGCGGTCAAGGCCAAGGCCGTCGGTCAGGACGAGCCAGCGCTCGATGCCACCTTCCTCTTCGCCATAGCCGTCATGGTCCAAGAGCCGATGAACCCATTCGCGACGAAGTTCGCGGTCATGACAGCGGCTCATAAAGGCTGCGTCTTTGCGCGGCACGGCGGACTGATAGCAATACCGGTTCAGCGCCCAAGCCTGAACCTGACCCTTGTTCAGCTTGCCGCCATGCAAAAGGGCATGAAAGGGATGCTTGTCGTGATACCGGGCGGCGCCAATAGCGCGCAGCTCCTGCTCAAGTTCGTCGGGGCTCATAATCTTAGTCACGGCGTATACCTCGATCTCAACCAATGGTTTAAGAGGATAAACTAGCTCGGCGCCGCTGCCGCCTACTTGATGCGCGTCAATCCTCAAATTTTGTCGACTAGTAGCGCTTCTGAATGCGGCGCCTTAGGAACGATCTATACTACTATAAAACATGGTAAGGCCGAGTGAGAGTTTCATGAATAGTTCATGAACACTGCGTTGATGCCGGATTAACAACGTCTGAAGCTAGTCCGGTAAGCTGTTTGCCGAGCGTAGCCCAAAGCATGGCGAACTGCCATTGAAGCGAGCCTTGCGGTTGGCATGTGAATTCGGCCCATGATAATTCTTGAGCGTATTTCCTCATAGAAAGCATAAGCGTTCCTTATCGCCATGGTTTCGCTCAGGCAGTTTCGTTATCTCGAATCTCTCGCCGAGACTCGCCATTTCGGTCGTGCCGCGGAGGCGTGTGCCGTCAGCCAGCCGGCGCTCAGCATGCAGATCAAGGAACTCGAGGAAGAGCTGAAGCTGAGCCTGGTGGAGCGGCGCAAGTCCGGCGTGGCGCTCACCGAGAAAGGTGAGGAGGTCGCCAAACGCGCGCGAACGATCCTCGCTTCGGTCCGCGACCTCATTGACTTCGCCAAACGGGAAGAGGGCGTGCTCGCAGGCGTGCTCAAGCTTGGTTCCATTCCCTCAATCGCGCCTTATCTCCTGCCTGCTGCCTTGCCGGAGGTGCAGCACCGCTTTCCTGCACTCGCCTTGCAGCTTCGCGAGACAGTCACCGAGACTCTCGTGCGCGAGCTTGTGAGCGGCGATCTCGACGTTATTCTCATCGCCCTGCCCATCGACGACCCCGAGGTGGAGACGCAATATCTGTTCGATGACATTTTCGTTCTGGCAACCAAGGCGACATCGAAAAATGCGCGCACACGGGGCGCCACGGTGGACATGTTGGCGGACGAGCGGTTGCTGCTTTTGGAAGAGGGCCACTGCCTGCGCGATCAGGCGCTGTCCTATTGCCACATGATGACGCGCGAGGCGCGCGAGAGCTTCGGCGCATCGAGCCTTGCCACCATCGTGCAGATGGTGACGAATGGCTACGGCGTCACGCTGTTGCCGGAAATGGCTGTCGATAGTGAGGTTCACCGCGGCGGTGACATTCGGCTGTTGCATTTCCCGAAACCGGAGCCTAAGCGCGAGATCGGCTTGGCCTGGCGCAAAACATCGCCGCGTAAGGCCGAGTTCGCACAGTTCGGCAAGCTTCTGTGCGATGTTGTGCCAAAACCACGCAGGAAAGGAGGCCGCCGACGCTGAGCACCCAAATATCAATCCTGATGATGGCGCTCCTCTTCGGAAGGGCGGGCCTCGTGCGGCTCGTCCGGCCTATCTCCGACTTCTATGCCGCCGGACAGCTGATGCCTGCTTTGTTCAACGGTATGGCGATTGCGGCGTCGTATATGGCGGTCTTAGTCTTCGTCGGGTTGGCGGGTGGCCTTGGCCCCTATTGGGAGGGCGTGGCCTCGCTGCTCGTTGGCGGCGGCGTTGGCCTCATCCTCGCTGGCATATTGCTCGCGCCATTTTTGCGCAGGTTTGGCGGCTACACGCTCCCCGACTTTCTCGCAGAGCGTTTCGGCGGGGACAAAGTGCGGCCACTCGCAGTCTTCGCCCTGATCCTCTGCTCGTTTCCGGCGCTCGCCACCGTCCTGCTCGGTCTCGGCCTGCTCAGCGCGGCTCTCTTCGCCTTGCCGGTTGCGGTGGGCGTCGCTGCAGGCGTGGCGCTGATCTTCGTGGCCACATTGCTCGGTGGTATGCGCTCGCTCAGCCTGTCACAAATTGCGCAGTTCGCCGTGCTGCTTACGGCCTCGCTCGCTGCGATCATCGTCGTGCTGTGGGAGACCGGTACGATGGCGTCCGCGGAAGCCATCGTTCTCGGTGAGGTGATCCCGACCCTCGGGCTCGACATATTCGCGCAAGCCAACGCCATCAGCCGCTTTGCCTTGATCTTCTGCCTCGCGGCCGGCACAGCGTCGCTGCCTTTTCTCTTGATGCGGAGCTTCACCACGCCTTCAGCCGCGGGTGCCCGGGCCTCGTTTTTTGCCAGCGCTGTCTTTGCTGGCGTGTTGTGTTTGGCGGCGCCCGCATTCGCCGCGTTGTTCGAGGCGGCGACGGTTCAGGCCGGGGATGCTTTGTTCATGATTGCCGAGGCACTGCTGAGTGTGGCCGCCATCACTGGTCTGCTCGCCATAGGCAGTGCACTGGCTTTGTCGATCGCCAGCGCGCTCTCCTACGATTTCTACTACAAGAGCCTGCAGCCAACCGCGTCTACGAGGCGGCGGATTTTCGTGGCGCGGTTGTCGGTGATTATTGTAACCGGCCTTGCCGCGATCCCTGCATTGGTGGCACCTGAAGAGACCTTGATCGCGACGAGCGCGGCGCTGTCGCTTGCGGCAAGCGTTTTTCTACCGGCGCTCGTGCTTGGCGTGTGGTGGAAGCGCGCCACTGCCGACGCCGCGTTAGCGGGCATGGCCGCGGGGCTCGTGCTGTGCCTCTATTACATGATCGCGCCGCACGTCATACCATTTGCCTTCTACGAGTCGTCGAGCTTCCTCTCCGACGCGAGCGATGCGCAGGCCTCGGCTTACGAGGCCCTGCGGCACAACTACTATCTTGCCGATGCGTCCGCGAAGGACGCGGTGCTGGCGGACTGGGAGAAGACGGCGTTGGCGGTTGCCAATTGGTGGGGGCTGCACGGTGTCTTCGCGGGCCTCTTCGCGGTACCCGTCGGCTTCATCGTCATCATTGGTGTCAGCCTGTTCACGCGGGCGCCGTCGGATGACGTGCAGCGCTTTGTGAAGGGATTGCGCGCGGGAGCGGCTTAGGCTCTCGCCTCGCTACTCAGGTAGGGCGCTGGTGGCGCTTTGGGGCGGCGGCTCTCCACCGAGCATTCGGAAACCATCGCGGAAGCGCTTAGCATTTTTGCTCTTGGCGTGACCTCTCGGGCCGGCGGAAACCAGCATGTAGATGCGGTCGCCATTGGCCACAATATCCACGAGGTGATCGAGCTTGTGGCGGCCGGTCTCGGCCATGGCCTCGTAGCCGGGGCGTTGGTCGATGATCCGTGGCGCCTTCTGGCGTACACTTGTGCCGCTACCTTTCGCATAGGCCTTGAGGACCTTGATGTAGTAGCTTGGCCGGGCTGGGCTCGGCGCGCGGCCTTCCGGATATTCCAGCACCACCACACTATAGACCGTGTCGTCACCGAGGCTCACTTGATAGTCGTGCTGGAGCAGCGGGTTCTGACCCGAGACCGGCGTGCTCGCGGCCTTCGGTTTGATCGTGCCAGGGAAGGACGCCACGAAGCCCCGGTCGGAGAAATGGAACTCCTGCCATTGCGGCGGCGGTGGCGCTTCCGGCTTATTCTTGGTCTTGGCCGCACTCGGGGCGGCCAGCGCCAAGAGCAGCGTCGAGAGCAGTGCCAAGGCTAGAGCCAAGCTTCGTAATGGCATCGCCGATCCCCTTGTCTCGTGGTCTTGTCCCATGCGTTGAGAATCGCAAGTCTAGCCGATCGCGTCGCAAGGTTCACGCGGCAGCGCTGCGGCGGGTCGTCAACCTTGCGATGGTGTCGCTAGCGCTCTGCGATACATGGCTTCCACATCCTGCGTCAGTGCTCGCCTTGATCCGGGGCGCAAATACAGCATGTGACCGCCGGCATAGTTCTCGATGGTGATGGGTGCGGCGCCCGCGAGCGGGGGGAGCTGCTTCACCAGATAAGCCGGCACAAGATAAGGAGTGATCAGGTCGGTGTAGCCCGTGGCGATGAGCACTTCGAGTTCGCGGTTGGAGGCGTGGGCATGCTGGATGTCGTCCATCACACCAGCATAGCCTTGCTGGGTTGGGCTAGTGCCAAAATCCCATTTTCCGCGCACCTCGCGATTGAGCAACCGATAGTTCTCGTCAGTTTTGAAGGCGAGATCGGTCTGCGCGTAGTGCACGAAGGCCGACGTCCAGAGCGGCACGGTGGAATCGAGCACCGGGTCCGGGCCGCGCGGCCAGGAACTGGTCGGGTTCGCATCGGGGCCGCTGACGCTGCCGTCATACCGGCTCAAGAGCTGGCCATTGGCGCGGTCGAACTCCTTGATGAAGAGGGAGGTCGGGATGCGGGCGAATTGTTGCTCGACGATGGCGCGTGGCAGGCCCGTCAATTCCGCGACCCGCGCGCTCGCGTCCTTACCGCCTTTTTCGGCGCCTGATGCCAGCGCCACGAGATAGTCGGTCAGCGCATAGTGCTCGACATCCTTCAGCGCTTCGGCGAGGTCGGCGCGCGTGGTGACGCCATCGGTCTCAAGTTTCACCGCGGCGAAGGAGGGCAGGGCGAGCGCCCTAGGGATCGGATCGTAGTCCTCGCCATAGAGCATCGCGAATTCGAGCGCGGGCGACACAAGTACGAGCCCGCTGGGCGAGATGCCGCCGCTCTTCTGTAGCTTGCGGGTGATGGTGGCAGCGCGGAAGCCGCCATAGCTCTCACCGGTCAGGAACACGGGCGAGAACATGCGCTCGGCCTCTATCAGATAGAGGCGGATGAATTCGGCCAAGGACGCGGTGTCTTGCTCAATGCCCCAATAGTCGCTCTCGCTTGCGCCGTTGAGGGCGCGGCTATAGCCGGTGCCGATGGGATCGACAAAAACGAGGTCTGTGAAGGTGAGCCAGCTGGCGTCATTGTCTATGAGGCGCGGCGGCGGGCCGATCAATTCGCCATTATCCGTCGCTTCGACGATCTTCGGCCCGATGGCGCCGAGATGGAGATAGGCCGATGCGGCGCCGGGGCCCCCATTGAAGACGAACGTGACCGGTCGGCTCGCGTCCTTCGGCTCCTTGACGTACGCGACGTAGAAAATCTCCGCCGCGATCTTGCCCTTCTCGTGGAGCGGAACGGTCCCGGCAATCGCGCTGTAGTGCAGGCTCCGGCCGCCCAATCTCGTCGTATGCGGTGTGATCGCCTTGGGCGGTAGGCGGGAGGGCGCCGCGTTCTGGCTCTCTTGCGTGCCGTGTTTGGTGGCCTGCTCGGTTTTGGGCGCTTGCCCCTCTTCGGCGAGCGCGACAGGGGAGGAGGCGAGTAAGCTGAGGAGGAGCGCCGTGCGGAAAGCGCTGTAGATGGGGCGGAATGCTTTTCTCAACGGCTTGCCTTTGCTTTGAAGGTTGGGAGTGTCTTCTTAAGAGCCTTGTCCTAAAGGCCTTGGAGCAGATTTAAGCAACCAAACAGGCGGTCTCAAGGCGCCGGACTTGGCCTGTTTAACTCTGCGTTGAAACCATCACCGCGCCATCATTCTGGAGCAGCAACGGACCGATGGTGAGAAAAGCCCTGATTTTGGCTGTGTTGCTGGCTTTCGGTGCGGGTCTTTTCGGCTGTTCCAGCCGGGAGGATATCCATGCCGAACGTATGGCCAAGCAAGCGGAGATCGAGACCGAGGACGACGCCAAATGCCAGGCGGGGGCCGCGCCCGGAAGCGACGCATATAACGCGTGCCGCCAAGGCTTGGCGAACCAGCGCGCCAAAAAGGCCGAGATCACCTACCAGAAGCGGCGGTCCTTCGACCGGGTTCTCGGCGGTTTAGACGATCTGTGATCGTCGGCGCTTTCCGCGCCACACTTCCCAATAAAATGATGGCCTCCTGGGGTTTGGCCGTTGGCTGCATCTGGTTTGACCGCTAGACTGGGGTGTACGGAGAGCTGACAGCCAGCAGTTCCGCCGTGTCTTAAAAAAATGCGGTTGAGGCTCCGATGTCGGGGCAGGGGGTCTCATGCGACGCCGTATCTTGCGTTTTCCGAGGTGACATCAGTGAGTCTTGTAATCAATGAGGCTCGACCTGGAGCCGGCCTCTAACGGGGCCTCGTGGCATGGCCAGTCCAATGCGTAAGAAACGTGCCTGGTCGACGCTGGAAGAAGACGACCAGTCCGAAGAGACTGCGGCGTTCGAGGAGGCTGTTGCCGCCGCCAGGGATTCTGCCGCGAAATCCAGTGAATTTCTCTCAAGCGCCAAATCGGATCTGACCGACCACCACCGCTGGCTGAAGGCGCAGGGTGTCGCCGTGGATCGGGATCGCGCGCGCCACGAACGCTGGCTGGAACGTCAGCGTGAGCAGCGCATGACGGTTGCCCGCAAAGATCGTACGAGACGCCGGCGTCAGATTTTTCGCCAGCGCGCGTCCGAGGCGACACAGCGCGCGTCTGAGGCGACACAGCATGCGGCAGGGGCTTCTGTCTCCTATGCTGGCTCCATGTTTGTTCGTGCCTTCGCCAACATTGGCGCAGGCATCAAATATGTCGTGCTTCTGATTGCCGGGGGCTTCGCCTTCGTGGGAAGAAGTCTGCGCGACGGCACGCTCTATACCGGGCGCCTCATTGCCGCTGGTCTTGGTTGGATCGCAGCGAAGCTCAAAGCCTTCGTGTTCGCCACGGGCAGGATGGTGGGCGCCGCATTCACTTGGAGTGGGAGCAAGGCCGTTGCATCGGGGCGGGCCGGCGGCGAAGCGCTATCGAGCGGGTCGGCGTTCGTTTCCTCTAAAACCGTTTCTTCCGCACGCGTTGGTGGTTCGGCGTTGGCAGCAGGATTGGCACTGGTTTCGTCCAAGACGGCCTCGTCTGTCTGTGCTGGCGGCTCGGTGCTGGCCAAGGGGGCGACATTCGTTTCTTCCAAAACGCATTCCTCCGTTTGTGCGGCGGGCAAGGCGTTGGCGACTGCGTCGGCATTCATTGCAGCCAAGACAGGTTCCGCTGCTCGCGCCACAGGCTCGGCATTGTCGGCGGGCTCGTCATTCGTTTCGACCAAGGTGCAGTCTTCCGCCCG
>JAGPVD010000022.1 GCA_018067145.1 Methyloceanibacter sp. | reverse complement strand
AGGTGCCGAAATTCCGCCCCGGTAAGGCTCTCAAAGAGGCCTGCAACCGCTAAGGCCGAAAACAAATTCGATCTTCTGGGCGGAGTCTCACCAATCGTGAGGCTCCGCCTTTCTTATTTGCGACAGGAGCCTCTAGGCATCGGCCATCTCTTGCTCTAACGCTTCCTTGAGTGGGGCGGTTAGCTCAGTTGGTAGAGCGCCACGTTTACACCGTGGATGTCGGCAGTTCGAGCCTGTCACCGCCCACCATCCCAACGCAAATTAGGACAACATGTCCGTCTGAGGGGTCATTCCTTGACTTGGGAAATCCCAGGCCGTACATGCTGAACATCGCCTCCGGCCGTGGACTACGGCCCGGTAGGGGGTGTAGCTCAGTTGGTTAGAGCGCCGGCCTGTCACGCCGGAGGCCGCGGGTTCGAGTCCCGTCACTCCCGCCATTTTTGGCCCCGCATTGCAGAAGAAGGCTTCGAAAAGCCATGGGGCAAATGCTCCAAGAATATCTGCCCCTCATTATCTTCATTGGCATCGCCTTCGTTATCAGCACGATCCTGCTGCTTGTGCCCTTCGTGATCGCGGTGCGAAAGCCAGACCCGGAAAAGGTCTCCGCCTATGAGTGCGGTTTCGATCCTTTCGGCGATGCGCGCATGAAGTTCGATGTGCGCTTCTACCTCGTGTCACTTTTGTTCATTATCTTTGATCTAGAGGTCGCGTTTCTGTTCCCCTGGGCCGTCGCCTTCGAGGACGTTGGCGCGCTCGGCTTCTGGTCGATGATTGTGTTCCTAGGGGTGCTGACCATCGGCTTTATCTATGAGTGGCGGAAAGGCGCGCTTGAATGGGATTGATGCCGAAATCGGGTATCCACCAAGAAGACAACACTGGCGGCCCGGTTGCCGGCGCCACGAGCTTCGATGTTTTCTCCGATGAATTGGCCGACAAAGGCTTCTTGCTCACCTCCGCCGACGATTTGATCAACTGGGCGCGCACCGGCTCGCTGATGTGGATGACCTTCGGGCTTGCCTGCTGTGCCGTTGAGATGATGCAGGCTTCGATGCCCCGCTACGATCTGGAGCGCTTCGGTTTCGCGCCACGCGGCAGCCCGCGTCAGTCCGATGTCATGATCGTCGCCGGCACGCTGTGCAACAAAATGGCGCCGGCTTTGCGCAAGGTCTACGACCAGATGCCCGAGCCCCGCTACGTCATCTCTATGGGGTCGTGTGCCAATGGCGGCGGCTACTATCACTACTCCTACTCGGTGGTTCGCGGTTGTGACCGCATCGTACCGGTGGATATCTACGTTCCGGGCTGCCCGCCAACGGCCGAAGCTCTGGTCTATGGCGTGCTGCTCCTGCAAAAGAAGATCAGACGGACAGGCACGATTGAACGATAGACCTGCCGCTCTGATCCGGGAGCCTTGATGGACGAATCTCTTAACAAGCTGGGCGCCTACCTCGCCGAGAAACTCGGGCCGAAGCAAACAAGCTTTCAAGTCGAACTCGGCGAACTCACCATTGAGGTGAAGCGCGATAGCATTCCGGACGTCATCGCATTTTTGTGCGACGACGACCGCTGCCGATTTGGCTGCCTGATCGACATTTGCGGTGTCGATTACCCGGAGCGTGACGAGCGGTTTGACGTCGTCTATCACCTGCTCAGCCCATGGCTGAACCACCGCATCCGCGTGCGTGCTACAGCTCGCGCGGACACGCCAGTGCCGAGCATCGTGGAACTGTTTCCCGCCGCCAATTGGTTTGAGCGCGAGGCTTTCGACCTCTACGGCATTCTGTTCGAAGGTCATCCCGATCTCCGCCGGCTGCTGACCGATTACGGCTTTCAGGGTCATCCTCTGCGCAAAGACTTTCCGCTTACCGGCTTTGTCGAACTCAGATACGACGATGAGCTGAAGCGGGTGGTCTACGAGCCCGTGAATCTGATGCAGGAATTCAGGAGCTTCGACTTCTTGAGTCCCTGGGAAGGCATGGACACCGCCATCCCGGGCGACGAGAAGGCCGGCGAAGCCCCAGACCGGAAGGGGGACGCATGAAGCCTTCCCTGAAAAGCGGGCTGAAGCATAGCTTCGCCTACACCGTGTCGGTGAATAAGACGGTGCCGCATCTCTATCCAGAATCGCCAGAACTTGCCGTCATGCCGGAAGTCTTCGCCACGGGCTTCATGGTCGGGCTTATGGAATGGACTTGCGTCCAGCTCTTGGAGCCGCATCTCGATGACGGCGAGGGCAGTCTCGGCATCAACATCGACGTGTCGCATAAGGGCGCGACACCGCCTGGTTTTACCGTGACTGTCGAGGCGGAATGCACGGAAGTGCGGGGACCGCGCGCCAGCTTCAAGATCAGCGCGCATGACGGCATCGAAGAAATCGGCGCCGGCACCCATGAACGTTTCATCATCGGTAGGAACAGGTTCGATCGGGGGCTTCAAGCCAAGCTTGCGAGAGCTGAAGGCAAGGTAGACGCCTGATGTCCGAGATCGAAACCAAAGCGCCCGAACTGGACAGCGGCAAACGTGAGGGCGACGACCGCACATTCACGATTAATTTCGGACCGCAGCATCCCGCCGCCCATGGTGTTCTGCGCCTCGTGCTCGAACTCGACGGCGAAGTCGTCGAGCGCGTCGATCCGCATATCGGCCTGCTTCACAGGGGCACCGAGAAGCTGATCGAGCACAAGACCTATCTCCAGGCGCTGCCCTATTTCGACCGGCTCGACTACGTCGCGCCCATGAACCAGGAGCACGCTTATTCGCTCACGGTAGAGAAGCTCGTCGGCATCACCGTGCCGAGGCGGGCGCAGCTTATTCGGGTGCTCTATTCAGAGATAGGACGGCTGCTCTCTCATCTCCTGAACGTCACCACGCAAGCCATGGATGTTGGCGCGCTCACCCCGCCGCTCTGGGGTTTCGAGGAACGCGAAAAGCTCATGGTGTTCTACGAACGCGCCAGCGGAAGCCGTATGCATGCGGCCTATGTCCGTCCCGGCGGCGTGCACCAGGATCTTCCGCCCGCGCTCGTTGATGATATCTATGCCTTCTGCGATCCGTTCCTGAAGGTCTGCGACGACATTGAGGGGCTGCTGACCAACAACCGCATCTTCAAGCAGCGCAATGTGGACATTGGTGTCATCTGCCAAGAGGACGCTTGGGCCCATGGCTTCACCGGCGTCATGGTGCGTGGCTCGGGCGCGGCCTGGGATTTGCGCAAGTCGCAGCCATACGAATGCTACGACGAGCTTGAGTTCGACATTCCCGTCGGCAAGAACGGCGACTGTTACGACCGCTATCTCTGCCGCATGGAAGAAATGCGCCAGTCCGTACGTCTGATGAAGCAGTGCTGCGCGCTGCTTGCCACCACGCCGGGACCCGTCACCGCCGACAACCATAAGATGGTGCCGCCGCGGCGCGCTGAGATGAAGAGCTCCATGGAGAGCCTGATCCATCACTTCAAACTCTATACCGAGGGCTATCACGTGCCGAAAGGCGAGGCCTATGTGCCCGTGGAAGCGCCAAAGGGCGAGTTCGGGGTCTATCTCGTCTCCGACGGCACCAACCGGCCCTATCGCTGCAAGATCAGGGCGCCGAGCTTTGCCCATCTGGCGGCGCTCGATTTTCTTTGTCGCGGCCACATGCTCGCAGATGTATCGGCCGTGATCGGTTCTATCGACATTGTGTTTGGAGAGATTGACCGGTGACGCAATGCGCAGTTGCGAAGACGGGCGTCGTCAGTAAAGACTCAACGGAAGCCAATTAGGAGCGCTCGCGTCAGTCTGGGCCACACCTAGCGCGAGACCATAAGAAGACAGAAAATGAGCATCCGCCGCCTTGCCGCCGAGCAGCCTGAGGGTTTCGCTTTCACGTCGGCGAATCTTGAATGGGCCGAAGCCCAGATCAAGAAATACCCCGAGGGCCGACAAGCCTCCGCGGTGCTCTCGCTTCTGTGGCGCGCCCAGGAGCAGATCGGCGGCTGGCTACCGGAGCCGGCACTACGCTATGTCGCCGACATGTTGGACATGGCCTATATCCGGGTCTACGAGCTCGTCACCTTCTATACTATGTTCAACCTGGCGCCGGTCGGGCGCTACTACGTGCAGGTCTGCGGCACGACGCCTTGCATGTTGCGCGGCGCGGAGGACATCAAGGATACCTGCCGCAAATTTATCGGCGAGAAGGATCGCGTCAACGACGACGGGATGTTTTCCTGGACCGAGGTCGAGTGCCTTGGGGCTTGCGTCAACGCACCGATGGCTCAGATCAACAATTATTATTACGAGGACCTGACGCCGGAGAAGTTCGAGAGCCTTCTCAAACGGCTCCGTGCGGGCAAAGACGTCGAGCCTGGACCGCAGGACGGACGACAGACTTCTGCGCCAGCTGGCGGTCCCAATACGCTCACCGACCCCGAGCTCTACGCAAACGACCCATCCGGCCCCGAGCCCGGCTCCGCCGGTACCACCGTGATAGCTACGGAAGCGAAGCGGCCTGCGTCCAAGCGCGAAAAGAGGCCGCGCTAATGCTTCAGGACAAAGATCGCATCTACAAGAATCTCTACGGCCAGCGCAGTTGGAAGCTGAAAGCCGCGCGCGCGCGCGGCGCTTGGGACAACACGAAGGAGATGATCGCGCGCGGCCACGACGCCATCATCGATGAGGTCAAGGCGTCAGGCTTGCGCGGACGCGGCGGAGCAGGCTTCCCCACAGGCCTCAAATGGTCGTTCATGCCGAAGCAGTCCGACGGCCGTCCGAGCTATCTGGCGGTCAATGCCGATGAGTCCGAGCCCGGCACCTGTAAAGACCGGGACATCATGCGGCATGATCCGCATCTGCTGATCGAGGGCGCGTTGCTCGCTGCCTTCGCCATGCGGGCTCATACGTCTTATATCTACATTCGCGGTGAGTTCATCGCCGAGCGTGAAATCCTTCAGGCGGCCATCGACGAGGCCTATGACGCCAAGCTGATCGGCAAGAACAATGTCAATGGTTGGGATTTCGAACTCTATGTCCATCACGGGGCCGGCGCCTATATCTGCGGCGAGGAGACGGCGCTGCTCGAAAGCCTCGAAGGCAAAAAGGGCCAGCCGCGCCTGAAGCCGCCATTCCCGGCCAATTGCGGGCTCTATGGCGCACCGACCACGGTCAACAATGTCGAGACCATCTCTTCGGTCCCCGACATCCTGCGGCGCGGCGCCACCTGGTATGCCTCGCTCGGTCGCCCCAACAACACCGGCACCAAGCTCTATTGCATCTCCGGCCACGTCAATACGCCGTGCACCGTCGAGGAAGAGATGGGCGTGCCGCTACGCGAGTTGATCGACCATTATGGCGGCGGTGTGCGCGGCGGTTGGGACAATCTGCTCGCCGTAATTCCCGGCGGCTCGTCTGTGCCTTGCATCCCGGCCAGCGAATGCGACGACCTGCCCATGGACTTCGACAGTCTAAAAGCCGTGAACACCGGGCTCGGCACCGGCGGCGTCATTGTCATGGATAAGTCCACTGACATGATCAGCGCCATCGCCCGGCTGGCATATTTCTACAAACATGAGTCATGCGGCCAGTGCACGCCCTGCCGCGAAGGCACAGGCTGGATGTGGCGCGTGCTTGAACGCATGGTCAAAGGCGAGGCGGAGAAGTCCGAAATCGACATGCTGCTGGACGTGACGCACCAGGTCGAGGGTCACACCATTTGCGCGCTTGGCGATGCAGCCGCATGGCCAGTGCAAGGGCTGATCCGGCATTTCCGCCACGTCATCGAAGAACGCATCGACGCTCAAGCCACGAAACTGATACCGGCGTCCGTACCGGTCGCGGCGGAATAGGGACTTCTTATGCCGAAACTGATCATCAACGATGTCGAACATGACGTGCCGGACGGCATCACGCTGATCCAGGCTTGTGATCTCGTCGGCGTCGAGATCGCGCGCTTCTGTTTTCACGAGCGTCTCTCCATCGCCGGCAATTGCCGCATGTGCCTGGTGGAGATCGCCGGCATGCCGAAGCCCGTCGCATCTTGCGCCATGTCGGTCAACGACCTACGCCCCGGGCGGGATGGCACGCTGCCAACGATCATGACCGAGTCCCCGACGGCGAAGAAGGCGCGCGAGGGCACGCTCGAATTCCTCCTGATCAACCATCCGCTGGACTGCCCGATCTGCGATCAAGGCGGCGAGTGCGATCTTCAAGATCAGACCATGGCCTACGGCTATGACGCGGGCCGCTTCCAAGACAATAAGCGCGCCGTGGAAGACAAATATCTCGGGCCGCTGATCAAGACCTGTATGACACGCTGCATCCATTGCACGCGTTGTGTACGCTTCATGACTGAAGTCGCAGGCGTGGATGAGCTCGGCGCTATCGGCCGCGGCGAGGACACCGAGATCACCACCTATCTCGAGCACGGCATGCGCTCCAATCTTTCCGGCAATGTTGTCGATCTTTGCCCGGTCGGCGCGCTGACCTCTAAGCCCTACGCCTATATCGCGCGGCCCTGGGAACTGGACAAGACACCGTCCATCGATGTCATGGACGCGCTCGGTAGCGCCATCAGGGTCGATGCGCGTGGCCGCGAAGTATTGCGCATCCTGCCGCGCATCAACGACGCCATCAACGAGGAGTGGATCTCCGACAAGGCGCGGCATGTGTGTGACGGCTTGCGCACCCAGCGCCTCGACCAGCCTTACGTGCGGCGGAACGGCAAGCTTGAGCCGGCCAGCTGGGATGAGGCCTTCGGCGTCATCGCCGAGAAGCTGAAGGGCCTCGATGGCGCGCGCTTTGCCGCCATTGCCGGTGACCTTCCCGCTGCCGAGGAAATGTTCGCGCTGAAACAGCTCGCCGAGCAGATCGGATCGCCCAATATCGATTGCCGCCAAGACGGCGCAAAGCTCGACCCCGGACTTGGCCGCGCGACCTATCTCTTCAACACCACGATCGCCGGCATCGACAACGCGGATGCGTTCTTGCTAATCGGCACCGACCCACGCGTGGAGGCCCCGTTGCTGAATGCCCGCATCCACACGCGCTGGCGGAAAGCCGAGCAGCGTCTGCCCATCGGGCTGATCGGCACGGAAGCAGACCTAACCTATGGCTATGACTATCTCGGCGCCGGGCCTGAGACCTTGGCCGAGATCGCCGATGGCTCCCATGCTTTCGTAAAGACATTGAAAGACGTCAAGCACCCGATGGTCATTGTCGGCCAGGCGGCGCTCGCGCGGCCCGATGGCGCCGCAGTCCTGGCACTGGCAGCGAAAGCCGCCAAGACCATTGGTGCGCTGAACAGCGACTGGAACGGCTTCAACGTGCTGCATGACGCGGCCGCAAGGGTCGCGGGTCTCGATCTAGGCTTCGTGCCTGGCAAGAAGGGGCTCGATGTCGAAGCCATCCTTGACGCGGCAGGCAAGGGCGACATGGATGTGATCTATCTGCTTGGCACCGACGAAATCGATATGGACCGGCTGGGCGATGCCTTCGTGATCTATCAAGGTAGCCACGGCGACCGTGGGGCCCATCGCGCTGACGTCATTTTGCCAGGCGCGGCCTATACCGAGAAAGACGGCACTTACGTCAACACCGAAGGCCGGGCGCAAATGACGGCCCGCGCCATCTTCCCGCCCGGTGACGCGCGTGAAGACTGGACTATTCTGCGGGCGCTGTCCGCAGTCCTCGGCAAGACGCTGCCCTTCGACAGCCTGCAAGACCTCCGTGCCAGGATGTATGAGGCGCACCCAAATCTGGCGCTGCTCGATTTCATCGAGCCCTCCGACGCCGCGACCATCACCAAGCTCGCGTCCAAGCCCGCCAAAACGGGCATGGGACACTTCGATCTCAGAATCGAGGACTACTATTTTTCAAATCCGGTCGCGCGCGCATCGTCCATCATGGTGAGCTTGAGGGCGATGCACGCGGATGGTTCCGAGAAGGCGACCGGCACCGATGGCTGAGTTCTGGACCCATTACGGTCTGCCGACTTTCCTCATCGTGGCGCATAGCGTCGCGATGATTGTGGCCCTTTTGATCGTCATTGCCTTCACCCTTTTGGCCGACCGCAAGATCTGGGCCGCGGTCCAGATGCGGCGCGGGCCGAACGTGGTCGGTCCTTTCGGGCTGTGGCAGTCCTTCGCCGACCTCATCAAATTCATGCTGAAAGAGGTGATCATTCCGGCGGGTGCCAATAAGTGCCTGTTCCTGATGGCGCCGATCCTCACCGCAGGGCTGGCGATCTCGGCCTGGGCCGTGATTCCGGTCACCAAGGGCTGGGCCGTCGCCGACATCAATGTGGGCGTGCTCTACATCTTCGCCGTGTCGAGCTTGCAGGTCTACGGCGTGATCATGGCCGGCTGGGCGTCGAACTCGAAATACGCCTTTCTAGCCGCGCTGCGGTCAGCCGCCCAGATGGTCTCCTACGAGGTGTCCATTGGCTTCGTCATCATCACCGCGCTGCTTTGCGCCGGCTCCCTCAATCTGACCGACATCGTCGAGGCTCAGGATCGCGGGCTCGGCATGTTCGGCTGGTATTGGCTTCCGCTCCTGCCGATGTTTGTCATCTACTTCATCTCGATGCTCGCCGAGACCAACCGGCCGCCCTTCGATCTGCTTGAGGCAGAGTCGGAGCTCGTGGCAGGCTATATGGTTGAGTATTCCTCGGCCCCCTACATGCTTTTCATGCTGGGTGAATACGTCTCTATCCTGCTGCTCTGCGGGCTGGGGACGGTGCTGTTCCTCGGCGGATGGCTGCCGCCATTCGAGGTGGTGCCCTTCACCTGGATACCGGGCGTGCTATGGTTCGTCCTGAAAGTTGGCTTCCTGTTCTTCCTTGTCTCCATGGTCAAAGCCATGGTGCCGCGTTATCGCTACGACCAGCTGATGCGGCTTGGCTGGAAGGTCTTTCTGCCCTTATCGCTCGCCGCTGTCGTCGTCGTCGCTGCTGTATTGCGGTTATGGCAATACGGCTTTTGAGAGGAGTTCAGCGCGTGTCACGCGTTGCCCAAGCTGCAAAGTCGCTTCTGCTGATAGAATTTCTGTCAGCTTTTTGGCTTGCCCTGAAATATTTCTTTCGGCCCAAGGCCACCGTCAATTATCCGTTCGAGAAGGGACCGCTGAGCCCCCGTTTTCGTGGCGAGCATGCCCTCCGCCGCTATCCGAATGGCGAGGAGCGCTGCATCGCGTGCAAGCTCTGCGAGGCCGTCTGCCCCGCCCAGGCCATCACCATCGAGGCCGAGCCCCGGCGCAATGACGGCACGCGCCGCACCACGCGCTACGACATCGACATGGTGAAATGCATCTATTGCGGCTTCTGCCAAGAAGCCTGTCCGGTCGAAGCGATTGTGGAGGGGCCGAATTTCGAGTTCGCCACGGAGACCCGGGAAGAGCTTTACTACGACAAGGAGCGGCTGCTTTCGAATGGCGACCGCTGGGAGCGGGAGCTCGCCAAAAACATCGCGCTCGACGCGCCGTATCGGTGAGGGCCCGCGACGTGCTTATAGGCGTTCTTTCATTCGACGGCCCGGCCTTTGTGCTGGCTGCTTTTTTTGATGGTATCGCCAGCACGAAGAAGGCTGCCTGATGCTGTCCGCGTTGTTCTTCTATCTCTTCGCCATCATGTGCGTCGGCGCCGCCTTCATGGTGATTGCCACGAAGAATCCCGTGCACGCGGTGCTGTTCTTGATTCTCGCATTCTTTAACGCGGCCGGATTATTCGTCCTTCTAGGCGCTGAGTTCCTCGCGATGATTTTGATCGTCGTCTATGTGGGCGCGGTGCTCGTGCTGTTTCTATTCGTGGTGATGATGCTCGATGTCGACTTCGCCGAACTGCGCGCGGGCTTCCTCAAATATCTGCCGGTAGGCGCCCTCGTCGGGCTTCTACTCCTCGTGGAGCTCATCTTCGTCGTCGGCGCCTGGGTCACGGCACCCATGCTGGTCAGCGACGCGCCGACACCAAACATGTCGACTGTGAACAACACGCAGGCGCTCGGAGAAATTCTTTATACCCGCTACGTCTATTTGTTCGAGTCCGCTGCTCTCATCCTGTTGGTCGCCATGATCGGCACCATCGTTCTCACACTCCACCACAAGCGGGACGTGCGCCGGCAGTCCATCGCTGCGCAGGTCGGCCGCACCCGTGACGCAGCGGTCGAAGTGGTAGAAGTCGAAACGGGGAAGGGGCTCAAATGACCGTCGGCCTGTCCCACTACCTGACCGTTGCCGCGATCCTGTTCACCATCGGCATTTTCGGCATCTTCCTCAATCGCAAGAACGTCATCGTCATTCTGATGTCGATCGAATTGATGATGCTTGCAGTTAACCTCAACCTAGTTGCCTTCTCATCGTTTCACAACGATCTCGTCGGCCAGGTTTTCGCCCTGATCGTTCTCACGGTTGCGGCGGCCGAAGCCGCGATTGGCTTGGCCATCGTCGTCGTCTATTTCCGGAACCGCGGCACCATCGATGTGGCCGAAATCGACTCGCTGAAAGGCTGACGGCAAACCGCGATGTATCAGGCGATCGTCTTTCTGCCCCTGCTGGGCGCCATCTTCGCCGGCTTCTTTGGCCGGTTCGTGGGCGATCGCGCCTGCGAGGTGATCACGACGACGCTACTGTTCATCGCCGCGTTGTTGTCGTGGGTCGCCTTTTATCAAGTGGCCATTGAGGGTCACGACGTTCGCATCGAGCTCCTGAGCTGGATTCGCTCCGGCACATTGGAGACCTTCTGGTCGATCCGCGTCGACACACTGACCGCCGTGATGCTCGTGGTCGTGACGACGGTCTCCAGCGTCGTGCATCTCTACTCCGTCGGCTACATGGACGAGGACCCGCACAAGCCGCGCTTCTTCGCCTATCTCTCGATGTTCACCTTCGCCATGCTGACGCTGGTGACGGCCGATGACCTCGTCCAGCTATTCTTCGGCTGGGAAGGCGTGGGTCTGGCGTCCTATCTCCTAATCGGCTTCTGGTATCGGAAGCCCGCCGCCAATGCCGCCGCCATCAAAGCCTTCCTGGTCAACCGCGTTGGCGACCTTGGCTTCGCGCTCGGCATCTTCGCCATCTTTCTGCTGTTCGACACCGTGCAATACGACACGATCTTTGCGTCAGCCCCCGACCAGGTTGGCAAGACCTTGGCGTTCCTGGGCTACCAGGTCCCCGCACTCGAGCTAATCTGCTTCCTTCTGTTTATGGGGGCCATGGGTAAGTCGGCCCAGTTCCTGCTGCATACCTGGCTGCCCGACGCCATGGAGGGGCCAACCCCGGTTTCCGCGCTGATCCATGCCGCGACGATGGTGACGGCTGGCGTGTTCATGGTAGCCCGCCTGTCGCCCCTGTTCGAGCTTGCGCCTTACGCGCTCGCCTTCGTCGCCATCATCGGCGGGACCAGTGCCTTCTTCGCCGCCACCGCCGCCGTCGTACAGACCGACATCAAGCGCGTGGTCGCCTACTCCACCTGCTCGCAGCTTGGCTACATGTTCGCAGCCGAGGGCGTCGGCGCATTCGGCGCCGGCATGTTCCACCTCATGACCCATGCCTGCTTCAAGGCGCTTCTGTTCCTGTGCTGCGGCGCGGTCATCCATACGCTTGCCGACATCCAGGACATGCGCCGCATGGGTGGCTTACGGAAGGTGATCCCATTCACCTGGGCCATGATGCTGATCGGCAGCTTGGCGTTGACAGGCTTCCCGCTGACCTCGGGATTCTTCTCCAAGGATTTCATCATCGAGACGACCTACGGCGATCGCAACTGGGTCGGCATGTACGCGTACCTGACGACGCTAATCGCGGCGCTCCTCACCGCTCTCTATACGTGGCGCCTCATGTTCCTGACCTTCGAGGGCAAATTCCGCGGGGGCTCCAAACTCCTCGCCGGTGTTCACGAGCCACCATGGACCATGGGCGTACCGCTCCTGGTGCTCGCAGCCGGAGCGTTGTTCGTCGGCGGCGGGTTCGCGCATCTCTTCATCGGCGCCGATCAAGTCTCGTTCTGGCGCGGTTCGATCGTGTTGCCTCAACACGCCCATCACGACATGCCGTTCTGGCTGACGATTTCGCCGACGATCGCCATGACGGTCGGCTTCTTGATCGCCTGGTATCTCTATATGTGGAGGCCGCTGCTGCCGTTCGGTCTTGCCAAGATGTTTCCCGCGACCAGGAACTTCTTCTTCCACGCTTGGTATTTCGATGCGCTCTACGACTTCCTGTTTGTGCGGCCCGCCAAACGGATCGGGTATTTTCTCTGGAAGATCGGCGACGGCACGGTCATTGATGGCATTGGGCCTAACGGCGTAGCCGCGCGGGTGCTCGACATCACCAACCGCGCGGTCCGGCTGCAGACCGGCTACATCTACCATTACGCCTTCGTCATGTTGATTGGCGTTGCGCTCTTCATCACCTACTTCATCTTTTCCGGTGGAGGGTTAAAGCCATGAGCTATAGCTGGCCCATCCTCTCCACCGTGACCTTCCTGCCGCTGCTTGGTGCGCTGTTGGTGCTGCTCCTGCGCGGCGATGACGAGAGCGCGGCACGCAATGCACGCTACATCGCGCTGTGGACCACGCTGATAACCTTCGCCATCTCGCTGCTGCTGTGGCGCGACTTCGATGTGGCCACGGCGGCGTTTCAATTCGTGGAGCTGCGGCCCTGGCTCGGACCCATCACCTTCCACATGGGGCTGGACGGCATCTCCATGCCGTTCGTGGTGCTCACCACACTTTTGATGCCGCTCACTATCCTATCTAGCTTCGTCGCCATCAAAGTGCGGGTGAAGGAGTTCATGATCGCCTTCCTCGTGCTCGAGACACTGATGCTCGGCGTGTTCTCCTCGCTCGATCTGGTGATGTTCTACCTGTTCTTCGAGGGCGGCCTGATCCCGATGTTCCTCATCATCGGTATCTGGGGCGGTTCAAACCGGGTCTATGCGAGTTTCAAATTCTTCCTCTACACGCTCACGGGATCCGTGCTGATGCTGCTCGCCATCATGGCGATCTATTGGGAGGCGGGCACCACCAACATTCCGGCACTGCTGAACCACGACTTCCCGCCGGAAATGCAAACCTGGCTATGGTTTGCCTTCCTCGCTTCGTTCGCGGTGAAGCTACCCATGTGGCCGGTGCATACTTGGCTACCCGACGCCCATGTGGAGGCCCCGACGGCCGGATCGGTGATCCTCGCCGGTATTCTTCTGAAGCTTGGCGGCTACGGTTTCTTGCGTTTTTCGATCCCCATGTTCCCGATAGCGTCGGCGGAGTTCGCGCCGCTCATCTTCGGGCTATCGGTGATTGCGATCGTCTACACCTCGCTGGTGGCGCTTGCCCAGGAAGACATGAAGAAGCTCATCGCCTATTCCTCGATTGCCCATATGGGCTTCGTCACCATCGGCATCTTCACGCTCACTATGCAGGGCATGCAGGGCGGCATCTTCCTGATGCTGTCTCACGGTATCGTCTCCGCCGCGCTCTTCCTGTGCGTCGGCGTGGTCTATGACCGCATGCACACCCATAAAATCTCGGCGTTCAGCGGACTGGTCAATCGCATGCCGCTCTACGCCTTCTTCTTCATGGTGTTCACCCTGGCCAATGTGGGCTTGCCAGGCACGAGTGGATTTATCGGCGAGTTCTTGAGCCTCATGGGCGCGTTTGAGGTCAACACCTGGGTCGCGGTTTTCGCCACCACGGGCATCATTCTGTCCGCAGGTTACGCGCTATGGCTCTATCGCCGCATCTTCTTCGGCGTTCTCGATAAGCCAGCCCTAAAACACATCAAGGACCTCTCACCGCGTGAGGTCGCGGTAATGACGCCGCTGCTCATCATCACCATCTATTTCGGGTTTCATCCCGGCCCAGTTCTCGACGTATCGGCCGTCTCGGTCGAAGCGCTCATTGCCAACTTTAAAGCGGGTCTTGCCGTCGCCGAACAGGCGCAGCTTGCGCCCGCGCCTTAGAGAGCATGCCCGTGACTGAGTCTCTCAATCTTGTCGCGATCTTGCCTGAGCTGGTGCTCGCCGTCGGGGCGATGGCGCTGCTCATGCTTGGCGTCGCCACGCGGGAAGAACGCGGTGACCTTATTCTGTGGCTAGCCGTCGGCGTTCTGGTCGTCGCCGGGATCTTCATTGCATGCGGCGAGGGGACCGAAACGCTGTTTGGTGGCAGTTTCATCGTCGATCCGTATGCCCGGATGCTTAAGCTCCTTTGCTTGGTGGGCGCAGCGGTCTCCCTCATCATGTCGGTTCCATACTGGCGCGCCTTTGGCGGGATGCGGTTCGAGTATCCCATCCTCCTGCTCTTTGCCGCGACCGGCATGTTGATGATGATTTCGGCCTACGATCTCATAGCGCTCTATGTCGGACTCGAGCTGCAGAGCCTGGCGCTCTACGTGGTGGCCGCCTTCAAGCGGGATTCCGCGCGCTCATCCGAAGCGGGGCTCAAATATTTTGTTCTCGGCGCGCTGTCGTCGGGGATGCTGCTCTATGGCGCATCGCTTGTGTATGGCTTCACTGGGTCAACCGAGTTCGCCCAGATCGCGTCCGCTGTTCAGCCGTCTGGCGCCAATCTCGGTCTGATTTTCGGCCTCGTCTTCCTGATGGCGGGCTTTGCTTTCAAGATCTCCGCCGTTCCGTTCCATATGTGGACGCCCGATGTCTATGAGGGCGCGCCAACGCCCGTGACGGCGTTCTTCGCCGCCGCGCCAAAGATCGCCGCCATGGCGCTCACTGTGCGGGTGCTCATCTCAGCATTCCCGGCACTGACCACCGAGTGGCAGCAGATCGTCGTATTCCTGGCGATCGCCTCCATGGGACTCGGCTCGTTCGCCGCAATTGGCCAACGCAACATTAAGCGGCTGATGGCCTATAGCTCCATCGGCCATATGGGCTATGCGCTTGTCGGGCTCGCCTCCGGGACGGTGGCGGGCGTGCAGGGCGTGATCATCTACCTCGCTATCTATCTGGTGATGACGCTTGGAATGTTTGCCTGCGTCCTTGCCATGCGGCGCGACGGCAAGATGGTGGAGAACATCGACCAGCTTTCAGGCCTCTCCCGCACCAGCCCGCGAATGGCGTTGGTGCTGGCCATCCTCCTATTCTCGCTCGCGGGCATTCCACCGCTTGCGGGCTTCTTCGCCAAGTTCTACGTGTTCCTCGCCGCCATTGAATCCGGTCTCTATGCGCTCGCCGTTGTCGGCGTGCTCTTGAGCGTGGTGGGGGCGTTCTATTATCTGCGCATCGTCAAAATCATGTATTTTGACGACCCAGCCGAACCCTTCGAAGAGATGCCGGCGTCGCTTGCCATCATCGCGGGTGTGAGCGGTGCGTTGACACTGTTCTACGTCGTCTATCCGGCGCCACTGGTCGAGGCTGCCGGTGTGGCTGCCAAAGCATTGTTCTAATGAATATCCCAGCTTCGCTTTCACCCAAGATGCCCGCCGGCTACCGGCTGGCCAAATTGGATTCGGTCGATTCCACCAACGCCGAGGCGAGACGGCGCGCCGATATGGGCGAGCCTGGACCGTTGTGGATCTGGTCCGCCCGGCAATCCAAGGGCCGTGGCCGCGCTGGACGCGAATGGACCTCCAGATACGGCAATCTCTATGCGAGCCTTCTGGTCCGGCTCAATTGCAACCTGCAGACCGCAAGTCAGCTTGCGCTCGTCGCGGGCATCATTACCTATGAGACCGTCGCCAAGCTCATAGCTTATGAGGGCCGTTCGGGGCTTTTGCTTAAATGGCCCAACGACCTGTTGCTGTCGGAAGAAAAGGTTGCCGGCATGCTACTTGAAAATGTGAGCGACCCCACGACCAACAAAGCCGTCGTAGTGATTGGCACTGGAATCAACCTCGACAATCATCCCGAGGACCTGCCGCAGCCTGCCATCAGCCTCGATGCCTACGGCCTGACCGTTACACCAGCGGATGCACTCGAAGCGTTGGCATTGACGACCCACGAATGGCTCAAGGCCTGGGGCGAGGGCGCCACGTTCCCCACCATTCGCCGCGCCTGGCTCGACCGCGCTGGCCCCTTGGGACGGCCCATGCGGGTCAATCTCAATGGCGTGGAGACCGAAGGCGAGTATGCCGGTCTCGATCCCGATGGTGCGCTTCGGCTCATGACCAGCGAAGGCGAGAAACTCGTCACCGCTGGCGACGTCTTCTTCGCGAACTGACAAGGCGCATCAGTCCAATGGCCAAGAAATCCGGCAAGGGAAATGAGCTTGTCTTCGTGCCGCTCGGCGGCATCGGTGAGATCGGCATGAATCTCTACCTCTACGGCTATGGCCGACCGCACCATCATAAATGGCTTGTGGTCGACATGGGCGTGACCTTCGGCGGCGAATTCGAACCCGGCATCGACGTCATCTTGCCCGATATCCAATTCCTCGAAGAAGAGAGCCACAACATCGTTGGGCTGTTGCTCACCCATGCCCATGAGGATCACTACGGCGCTGTCGCCGATCTCTGGCCCCATCTCAGTGACATGCCAGTTTATGCCACGCCGTTTACCGCCGAGATGTTGAAGTCGAAGCTCGGCGAGAACGGCAGGATGAAAGGCTTCCCGCTCAAAGTCATTCCCATGGGGAGCAAGCACAGCATCGGCCCGTTCGACATCGAACTCATCAGCATGTCTCATTCTATTCCAGAGCCGTCCGCCATTGCTATCACGACACCCCTCGGCACTGTGCTTCACACCGGGGACTGGAAGCTCGACGAGCAGCCCCTGACGAGTGCACCAACTGACGCCGGAAGGCTTCAGGCGATTGGCGAAGCAGGCCTCGACGCGCTGATCTGCGATTCCACCAATGCGATCCGCGAAGGCATCTCGCCGTCTGAGGCCGACGTCGCCGTGACGCTCAAGAAGCTCATCGCCGATGCACCTCAGCGCGTCGCCGTGACAACCTTCGCTTCGAATGTGGCGCGGCTCGGTTCCGTCGCCAAGGCCGCGCAGGACGCGGGGCGCGAATTGGTGGTTGCCGGCCGGGCCATGTTTCGTGTCATCGAGGCCGCGCAAGCGACCGGCTATCTCGATCCGGACCTTGAGTTTCACAATGAGACGGCCTTCAAAAAGCTACCGCCGAAAAACGTGGTCGTGCTGTGTACCGGCAGCCAGGGTGAGTCCCGTGCGGCCTTGGCGCGCGCCGCGTCGGGCGAACATCCCCACATCAAATTGAGTGCGGGCGACTGGGTGATCTTCTCCTCGCGCACAATCCCGGGAAACGAGAAGTCGGTCGGCCGGGTCATGAATTCCTTGGCCGACAACAAGATCGAGATCATCACTGACCAGGACGGCCTCGTTCACGTCTCAGGCCATCCGCGCAAAGGCGAGCTTGAACAGCTCTATGGCTGGGTTAAGCCGAAGATCGCCGTGCCCATGCATGGCGAAAGCCGCCATCTGGAAGCGCACGCGGAGCTGGCCGAAAAACTTGGCGTTAAAAAAGTGGTGCGGGCACGAAATGGCGACATGGTTCGCGTTTTGCCCCAGCCGGCCAAGATCGTCGATGAAGTGCCTGTGGGACGTCTCTATCGGGACGGCGCGATCCTCATGTCCGCCGACGCAGGCCCGGTCCGCGAGCGCCGCAAGCTGAGCTTTGCCGGTACGATCACAGTCTCCGTGGTTCTCTCTCGCAAAGGAGAATTGCTTGCCGACCCCGAGGTCTCTATGGCCGGGCTGCCGGAGGCCGACAATCGGGACATTTCGTTCGAAGAGATCGCTCGGGAAGCCGCAATTGGCACGGTGGAAAGCATTCCGCGCTCGCGCCGCAGGGACCCGGCCCTTGTCAGCGAGGCCGTCCGGCGTGGCGTGCGCGGCGCCATCAACCAAGCCTGGGGCAAGAAGCCCATGTGCTCCGTCCTTCTGACGGTGCTATAGCGCCTCAGATCGCGCGGCGAGTATGCGATACTAAGCAATCAACGCGTTTTTAGCCTGGAGCTGAGTTTCATGATTGGCCGTTTGAACCATGTTGCCATTGTCGTCCCTGACCTCAAGTCGGCCGCCGATGTCTACCGCAACACGCTCGGCGCCAAGGTCACCGAGGAAGAGGATCAGCCCGAGCACGGCGTGACCACGGTGTTCATCGAGCTGCCCAACACCAAGATCGAGCTGCTTGGGGTTTTTGGCGAAAACTCACCGATCTCCGCATTTCTCGAGCGCAATCCAAATGGGGGCATTCATCACCTTTGCTACGAGGTCCCCGACATCAAAGCCGCGCGTGACAAATTGCTGGAGCAGGGGGCCCGCGTCCTTGGCGAAGGCGAACCGAAGATCGGCGCCCACGGCAAGCCTGTGCTGTTCCTGCACCCGAAGGATTTCTGCGGCACGCTCCTGGAACTCGAGGAGGCATAAGTCATGAGCCTCGGGTTCGCCGCTGCCATCTACTTCATCGTCTGGTGGATCGTATTGTTCGCCATGCTGCCATTTGGCGTGCGGACGTCCGAAGAGGCCGGAGAGAAGCTATCGCCCGGCGCCGCTGACAGCGCCCCGCATCGGCCGCGGCTCTTGCCCAAGATGATCGCCACGACGATTGTTTCAGCCATCATCTTCGCTGGCCTCTACGCGATCATCGTGCATCACGTGATCACGCTCGACGATATCCCATTCCTGCCACGCTATGAGCGGGTGCAGTAGAGCTGCGCGAAGTTGACTGGGCAAATTCACTGGGCCAAAAAAAAGCAAGGCCACAGGGACCTTGCTCTCAGTCTCGTGGCTCCTTGTCTCTTCAGTCAGCTAGGCTCGCCCGTCGGTGTGACATTCGCGATGCTGACTAAAAAGCGGCGGCACCCATACTATTGTATATTCGGCGCGCCCGGAGCTGCCTTCCTCCCAAGACTTGGACCCGAGTCCAATCTCAACGCTCAACCTTAAAATCGCTAGTCCCAAAAGTTTCCGCGTTGTGCCGGGACACTATCCATGGCGCGCCAAATTGTCACCATTATTGTGACCGGTTCCCGCAATTTCTGTATTGATGCGGGTCACGGGCACGCATTCAAGGGCAAACAAGACGAGTCGGATCGTTTCTCCAGTGTCCACGCCGCGTAATTCTGCGTACCGTGCTGGCGACATTTATCAGGGTGCTGTAACACAATGGACTGCTTGGGCTCCCCTGGCCTATACGCAACTTAGCTTGCCGCTGGGATCAAGCTGACGGGCAGAATACACGGACTTTAAATTTCGTGGACAGGGCCGTTTGCCTCTCCTTGCGAAACTAGCTATTAGCCGCGCCAAGAAACCCGGCGCGACTCTTCGTCTTTTCGCGACAGGGCATGGCTCAATACAACGGGCACAGGCCCGCTTCTAACGCCTCCGAAAGCTAGCCAATGCGCCTCAGCCGCTACTTTCTTCCCCTTCTGCGTGACGATCCCAAGGAAGCGGAAATTGTCTCCCACCGCCTAATGCTGCGGGCCGGTCTCGTTCGTCAATCGAGCGCGGGTATCTATAGCTGGATGCCGCTCGGCTACCGCGTCTTGCGCAAGATCGAACAGATCGTGCGCGAGGAACAGGACCGTGCCGGCGCGATCGAATTGCTCATGCCGACGATCCAGCCCGCCGAGCTTTGGCAAGAGAGCGGCCGGTACGACGACTATGGCAAGGAGATGCTGCGCATCGAGGACCGCCATGAGCGCCAGATGCTGTTCGGCCCGACCAATGAGGAACTCATCACGGCAATCTTCCGCGACGGCGTGAAGTCCTATAAGGAGCTGCCGCGCATTCTCTATCATATCCAGTGGAAGTTCCGCGATGAGATCAGGCCGCGCTTCGGCGTCATGCGAGGCCGCGAATTCTTAATGAAGGATTCCTATTCCTTCGATCTCACGCATGACGACGCGCGACGGTCCTACAACAGGATGTTCGTCTCTTATCTGCGGACGTTCGCGCGCATGGGGCTGAAATCAATTCCCATGGCCGCCGACACCGGTCCCATCGGCGGCGATCTCTCTCACGAGTTCATCATCCTGGCTGATACCGGTGAGAGCGAAGTTTTTTGTCACAAAGATCTGCTCACCCTTGATGCTCCTGGAGCCGATGTTGACTACGAGGGTGATCTCACTCCTTGGATACGCGCCTGCACATCGAAATATGCCGCTACGTCCGAAAAGCACGATGCCGCGCAGTTCGAGAAGGACGTGCCGGAGGTCGACCGCGTGAGTGCCCGCGGTATCGAGGTCGGCCATATCTTCTACTTCGGCACCAAATATTCCGAAGCCATGGGCGCACGGGTGCAAGGGCCCGACGGTGAACTCATTCCCGTGCAGATGGGCTCCTACGGCATCGGCGTGTCCCGGCTTGTGGGCGCCATCATCGAAGCGTCCCACGACGACGACGGCATCATCTGGCCAAAATCTGTGGCGCCGTTCGATGTCGGCCTCATCAATTTGAAGAGCGGCGATGCCGACACCGATGCGGCGTGCGAAGACTTTTACGCGCAGCTCAAAGCGGCGGGTCTCGACGTGCTCTATGACGACCGCGACGCCCGGGCAGGGGCCAAGTTCACCGGCATGGATCTCATTGGCCTTCCCTGGCAGGTCATCGTCGGCCCCAAGGGCCTCAAAACAGGTGAGATCGAGCTGAAAGAGCGCGCCACCGGCGAGCGCCTTAGTCTCACCTTCGATGCCGTTTTGAATCGCCTTGTGGAATCGGCGCAAGAGGCCCGAAAGGAAGCGGCATGAGTTCCGACACGACCACTGCGACGGCGCCGCGGGCGTTTGCACCCTTCGAATGGATGGTGGCGCTCCGCTATTTGCGTGCGCGCCGCAAGGAAGGCTTCATCTCGGTCATCGCCGGTTTTTCCTTCATCGGGATCATGCTTGGTGTCGCCACTCTCATTATCGTCATGGCGGTGATGAATGGCTTCCGCCAAGAGCTGTTCGACAAGATGCTAGGGCTCAACGGCCATGTAGTCGTGCACAGCCTCGGCGCCTTCACCGACTACGACGACGTGGCCAACCGCATCCGCGAGGTCGAAGGCGTAAAATACGTGCTGCCCCTGATGGAGGGGCAGGTGTTGATCTCAACCCCGTTCACCTCCAGTGGCGCGCTCGTACGCGGTTTGCGCGAAGCCGACCTTAAAAGCCTTAAACCGATTTCCAAGAATATCCGTTTCGGTACGCTCGATGGCTTCGACGATCAGCCTGGACTTGCGCTCGGGAGTCGCATGGCCAACCAACTGAACGTCAAGGTCGGCGACGAAGTTTCCATCCTCACGCCACATGGCCCAGCAACCGCGCTTGGCACGGCGCCGCGCGTAAAGCGCTATCCCGTTGCCGCCATCTTCGAAATTGGCATGTCCGAATACGACGCCAGTATTCTGTTCATGCCGTTAAAAGAAGCGCAGCTCTACTTCAGCAAACCTGACACCGTGACGGTGCTCGAGGTCGTGCTCAATGACCCCGATGAGGTTGGCGAGCTATCGCCGATGATCATCACCGCCGCGGGGCCGACCATCTATGTCAGCGATTGGCGACAGCGAAACGCCACCTTCTTCACTGCGCTCCAAGTCGAACGGAACGTCATGTTCCTCATCCTTACGTTGATCGTGCTGGTGGCCGCGCTCAACATTGTCTCCGGCCTCATCATGCTGGTGAAGGACAAGGGCCGAGACATCGCGATTCTGCGAACCATGGGCGCCACGCGTGGTGCAGTCATGCGCGTGTTCTTCATCACCGGCGCCAGTATCGGCATTGTCGGCACACTCGCAGGCCTCGCACTTGGCGTGGTGGTCTGTCTCAACATCGACGCCTTGCGTCAATTCATCGGCTGGCTCACCTCCACCGAGCTGTTCGCCCCGGAGATGTATTATCTCTCGCAGCTTCCGGCCGACATGGACACGGGCGAGACCACGACCGTCGTCCTCATGGCGCTCATCTTGTCGGTGCTCGCTACTGTCTATCCGTCCTGGCGGGCGTCGCGTCTCGATCCCGTCGAAGCACTGCGTTACGAATAGGGGACGGATGGTGGACAAACCCGAACGTATCCCTGCGCTGCGTCTTGAGAAGCTGGATCATGGCTTCACGCAAGGCGATCGCCGCATCGACGTGCTGAAGGAGGCGTGCGCTACTTTCTATCCCGGCGAGACCGTCGCGCTGCTCGGCCCTTCCGGCGCCGGCAAGTCGACCCTGCTGCATATCGCCGGGCTTCTTGAGCAACCGGATTCAGGCGCGGTCATCATCGACGGCGTCGATTGCGGCAAGCTCGCCGACAACGAACGGACCCGCATGCGCCGCATGGAAGTGGGCTTCGTCTATCAGTTCCATCACCTCCTGCCGGAGTTCACGGCGCTGGAAAACGTGATGCTGCCCCAACTCATTCTTGGCCTGAGCAAATCCCAGGCGGAAGAACGCGCACGTAGCCTTCTGGAAATGCTTGGACTGAAAGACCGTTGGGACCATCGGCCCTCTGAGCTTTCCGGCGGGGAGCAGCAACGCGTGGCCATCGCCCGCGCCGTCGCCAATCGGCCCAAAATCCTGCTGGCTGACGAGCCTACCGGCAATCTCGACCCCAGCACGGCGGGCCGGGTTTTCGAGGAACTGATGCGCCTGGTGAGCGAAGAGGGCGTGGCGGCGGTGATCGCCACCCATAATCTGGAACTGGCGGCCCGCATGGACCGCACCTTGCGCCTCGCCGAGGGCCATCTCATCGAAGAAGAGGTTGTCGAGGTCGAAATCGACAGCTAACCGGTTCTCTTGCGTTAAGAACGTAATGAGAACATTATAGTCTCAGCAGCCAGGCTTTCCCCCGTGTGTAGCGTTGAAAAGGCGTGATCGGGCCTCGAATAAGGGGCCCGAATCCGAGACTGTAGGGGACCCGTCCAACCGAAGGCATTTTCTGCGTGACCGAGCGACCCCAACCCTTCGTGCATCTTCGCGTGCACTCAGCCTATTCGCTGCTCGAAGGGGCGCTCACCACACAGCGGCTCGTGGAGATCGCCAAGGCTGACAGCGCACTAGCGCTCGCGCTCACCGATTCCAACAATCTGTTTGGCGCGCTCGAATTCTCCGAAGCCATGGCCGGCGCCGGCATCCAACCTATCATCGGCTGCACCCTGGCGCTCACCTTTGCCGCTGAAGCTGAACCCATACCGGGCAGCGATCTGCGGGGGCCGAAGGGGGACGGACGCATCGCACTGTTGGCCAAGGACGACACCGGCTACGCCAATCTGATGCACCTCTCCACCCAGGCCTATTTCACGGCCGCGGAGAGTGGCGACGCGATCATCACCATGGACGAATTGGCGGAGCGCGCCGAAGGGCTGATCGCGTTGACCGGCGGACCCGAAGGCGTCATCGACCTAGCCCTTGCCGAGGGCAACGCTGAACTCGCCCGCGACCGTCTCGAGGCGCTGCACCATCTGTTCGGCGACCGGCTCTACGTGGAAATCCAGCGGCACGGGTTGCCACACGAGAGAGCCGTCGAGCCTCAACTGGTTGGCTTGGCCTACGACATGGAGCTTCCGCTCGTCGCCACCAACGAGCCGTTTTTTGCCACCACGGATGACTTCGAGGCGCATGACGCGCTCATCTGCATTGCTCAAGGAAGCTATGTGGCGGTCGATGAGCGGCGGCGCTTGAGCCCCGAGCATTCCTTCAAGACGGCGAAAGAGATGCGGGCACTGTTCGCTGATCTGCCAGAGGCCATCGAGAACACCATCGAGATAGCCCAGCGCTGCGCCTATCGGCCCATGCAGCGCGATCCCATCCTGCCGCCGTTCCTCACCGGCGGCGAGGCGACTAGCGCGCTCGCCGAGACCGAAGCCGCCGAACTGCGGCGCCAAGCGGAAGCAGGCTTGAAAGCACGCATCGCCCAAGCTGGCATCGCGCCGGGTGAAGACGCGGACTCATACGCGGAACGCCTCGCGTTCGAGCTCGATGTCATCACCGGCATGAACTACCAGGGCTATTTTTTGATCGTTGCCGACTTCATCAAGTGGACCAAAGAGCAGGGCATACCCGTCGGCCCAGGCCGTGGTTCCGGCGCCGGTTCGCTGGTGGCCTATGTGCTCACCATCACCGATCTCGATCCAATTCGTTTTGGACTTCTGTTCGAACGTTTCTTGAATCCCGAACGCGTGTCCATGCCTGACTTTGACATCGACTTCTGCCAGGACCGCCGCGACGAGGTGATCGCTTATGTGCGTGAGCGCTATGGCGAGGACCGCGTGGCGCAGATTATCACCTTCGGTAAGCTTCAGGCGCGCGCTGTACTGCGCGACGTCGGTCGCGTGTTGCAGATGCCTTATGGCCAGGTCGATCGCCTGTGCAAGCTCGTGCCCATGAACCCGGCCAACCCTGTCACCCTGCCGCAAGCCATTGCCGGGGAGCCACGCCTGCAACAAGAACGTGACGCCGAACCCATCGTCGCCAAGCTGCTCAATATTGGCCAACGACTCGAGGGCCTCTACCGGCATGCCTCGACCCATGCCGCCGGCGTGGTCATCGCCGACCGCCCCCTGATCGAGCTCGTACCGCTCTACCGGGACGCACGCGCCCAGCTGCCTGCCACGCAGTTCAATATGAAATGGGCGGAAGCCGCTGGCCTGGTGAAGTTCGACTTTCTTGGCCTCAAGACGCTGACCGTGATCGACACGACGCGGAAGCTCATCGCCCGCAACGGGCCCGACATCGATCCGTTGAGCATCCCGCTCGACGATAAGGCCTCTTACAAGCTGATGCAGCGCGGCGACACGGTCGGCGTGTTCCAACTCGAAGGGCAGGGCATGCGCGACGCCCTGCGCAAGCTGAAGCCGGACCGGTTCGAAGACATCATCGCCATCGTGGCCCTTTATCGCCCGGGCCCGATGGACAACATCGATACCTATGTGAATCGCAAACATGGGCGCGAAGAGATTGAGAGCCTTCACGACTCAATCCAACCGATCCTGGATGAGACCTACGGCGTCATCATCTACCAGGAACAGGTGATGCAGATCGCCCAGGACCTGTCGGGCTATTCGCTCGGCGAGGCCGACCTGCTGCGTCGCGCCATGGGCAAGAAAATCAAGGCGGAGATGGACAAGCAGCGCGCACGTTTCGTCTCCGGCGCGATAGAGAATGGCGTCGACAAAGGCCGGGCCCAATACATCTTCGAACTCGTGGCGAAGTTCGCCGGCTACGGCTTCAATAAGTCCCATGCCGCCGCCTATGCGCTCATCGCCTACCAGACCGCCTATCTCAAAGCGCACTACCCGACAGAGTTCGTCGCCGCTTCCATGACCCTCGACATGGGCAATGCCGACAAGCTGAGTAATTTCACCCAAGAGGCGCGGCGCCTCGACATTCGCCTGGAGGCGCCTTCGGTGAACCGTTCAGAAGTTGGTTTCATGCCGAGCGAGGGCGCCATCCGCTATTCGCTCGCCGCGCTAAAGAATGTCGGTCGACAGGCGGTGGAGCACATCTGCGCTGAGCGAGATGAGAACGGGCCTTTCAAGGACGTCTCCGACTTCGCCCGGCGCATCAGTCCGCGCTTCGTCAATAAGCGCGCGCTGGAGACTATGGCCGCAGCCGGCGCGCTCGATGATCTCGGCATCGATCGGGCCACGGCGCTGGCCAATGTCGATCGGATTTTATCGGAGGCGAACCGATCGCTAGAGGCGCGTGCCAAAGGCCAAGAGGATCTCTTCTACGGCGCCAGACACGCCCCGCCGCCCATCGAGCTGCGCAACACAAAGCCCTTTGTACCCATCGACCGTCTGAAAAACGAGTTCGAGGCGATCGGCTTCTTCCTCACGGGTCATCCCCTCGACGACTACGAGGACGTGCTGAAGAGCCTCGGCGCGGAGACCTGGACGGAATTTGCCGCCAAAGCCAGAGTGCGTAGCGTCGTCGGCAGACTGGCGGGCACCGTCCTCTCCGCCCGCGAGCGGACCGGCAAGAGCGGTAACCCTTATGCTTTTGCGGTTTTCTCCGATGCGACAGGCCAGTTCGAGGCAGTGATCTTTTCCGAAGCGCTGCTGGCCTCGCGGCCCTTGCTGGAGCCCGGAACCGTCGTATTGCTGGACGTGGAGGCCGAACCGGACGGCGAGACCGTCAGGGTCAGGATCCAAGGCCTATCCTCGCTGGACGGCGCCGCCGATGCCAGAAATGCGGGCATGAGGGTCTATGTGGAGGACACAAAGGCCCTGGCGCCGCTTGCCGAACAGCTGGGAGCCGAGGGCGGCCAAGGGAAGTTTCGCCTTGTGGTGCACCTCGAAGGGCTCGCAAAAGAGGTTGAGTTTGAGGTGCCCCAGGGGATCGACACCACGCCGCGCCAGAGGAGCGAACTGAAGCAGGTCGAAGGCGTCGCCTCAATCAGTGCGCTCTAGGGCGGCGCGGGCCCGACGTGGGCCCTAAAGGGCCTTGCGCTTCTAGGCTGTGCCGCCCTTGCCAAGGGCAGGGCGCACCCCTATAACCCGGCACATCTCACACGCGGGACGCTAAGCGTCACACAGCCATTTCAGGCTGTGCGCTCGCTCCGGTGACTGGCTCCGGTCAGTCTCTTGTCCCGCGGCGGCAAAACCGGAAAAAGGAGTCTGCAGTCACATGGCACTGCCCGATATTTCTATGCGCCAGCTACTTGAGGCTGGTGTTCACTTTGGTCACCAGAAGCATCGCTGGAACCCAAAAATGGCGCCCTATATTTATGGGGACCGCAACAACATCCACATCATCGATCTGACCCAGACCGTGCCGCTTCTTCATCAGGCGCTGGTCACGGTGTCCGATGTCGTCGCCAAGGGCGGCCGCGTGCTGTTCGTCGGCACCAAGCGCCAGGCATCCGACGCGATCGCTGAGGGCGCTAAGTCCTGCGCCCAGTATTTCATCAATCACCGCTGGCTCGGTGGCACGCTGACCAATTGGCGGACCATCTCCAACTCGATCAAGCGGCTCAAGT
This sequence comes from Methyloceanibacter sp., assembly GCA_018067145.1. Classification (GTDB taxonomy): domain Bacteria; phylum Pseudomonadota; class Alphaproteobacteria; order Rhizobiales; family Methyloligellaceae; genus Methyloceanibacter. The sequence goes on along the minus strand of JAGPVD010000022.1, from coordinate 42,230 downwards.
CGCTCGAGGAACTTCTCGACGGTGACCATCAGGGTCTCACCAAGAAAGAGCTGCTTCAGCTGACGCGCGAGCAGAACAAGCTCGAGCGCTCTCTTGGCGGCATCAAGGATATGGGTGCCCCGCCGGACCTGATGTTCGTGATCGACACCAACAAAGAGTCGATTGCCATCGCCGAGGCCCGCAAGCTCAATATGCCGGTCGTTGCCATCGTCGACTCCAACTGCGATCCGGACGGCATCAGCCATCCCATTCCTGGCAATGACGACGCAGGCCGTGCCATCACGTTCTACTGCGACGTCATCGCCCGCGCTGCGATCGACGGGATCGGGCGCGCACAAGGGTCCGCTGGCGTCGATCTCGGCGCTGCGGAAGAGCCCATGACGGAGCCCGAGCTCGACGGCACCGAAGCACCTAAGGAAGAGGCGAAGGCACCGGCGAAGAAGGAGCCAGCTGCTAAAGCCGAGGCCGCCGACAAAAAGTCGGACGACAAGAAGGCGCCGAAGAAGGCTGAGAGCGAGTCGAAGCCGGAGAAGGCTGAGGCTGAGCCAGAGACGTTAGAGGCTGAGAAGCCCGAGGCTGAGGCGAAGAAAGACTAGCAACGAGACACCTCGTCTAATTGGCGAGACCGCACGGAAGAGGAACGCATGGCGACGATAACCGCAACCATGGTCAAAGAACTGCGCGACCAGACGGGCGCAGGCATGATGGATTGCAAGGCAGCGCTCAAAGAGACCGACGGCGAAATGGAAGCCGCGATCGATTGGCTGAGGGCAAAAGGCCTTTCCAAGGCCGCTAAGAAGGCTGGCCGCGTGGCGGCTGAGGGCCTTATCGGCCTTGCCTCCACCGACAAGGAGGCTGCCGTCGTCGAGGTCAATTCCGAGACCGACTTCGTCGCTCGCAACCCGACCTTCCAAGAGACGGTCAGTGAAATCGCCAGCATTGCTCTCACCACGAAGGGTGATCTGGAGAAGCTTGGCGCCGCGGCCTACGGCGAGACCGAAGCCAGTGTCGCGGACACGCTGAAAGAGATGGTCGGCACAATCGGTGAGAATATGTCACTCCGCCGGACCGCGCATCTCGGCGTCGGCGATGGTGTGGTCGCCAGCTACATCCATAATCAGGCCGCGCCTGGCCTCGGTAAGATCGGCGTCATCGTTGCGATCGAGTCCACCGGCGATGCCGGGAAGCTGACGAATTTTGGCAAGCAGGTGGCTATGCACATCGCCGCGGCCAACCCGCAGGCCATCGATACCGACAGCCTGGATCAGGAGTTGGTGGCGCGCGAGCGCACCGTGCTGACCGAGCAGGCCAAGGAATCCGGCAAGCCCGAGGCCGTCATCGAGAAGATGGTCGAGGGCCGCTTGCGCAAGTTCTTCCAGGAGGTCGTTCTGCTCCAGCAAGCCTTTGTCCACGATCCAGACAACACAGTGGCCAAGGCGATGGAAGCCGCGGCAGAGGATGCCGGTGCACCCATTAAGATCACCGGGTTCTACCGGTTTGCTCTCGGCGAGGGGATCGACCGGGGCGAAGACGATTTCGCCGCGGAGGTTGCCGCCGCCGCATCAGGCTCCTAAGGTCGGCGCGGCGATTTGATGGATTTGCCCCCCCAATCTGGGCTTGAGGGCACCGCGTCGCCACCGGAGTCTGCGCTGATGGCAAAGCCCCCCGTATCCGAGAAGCTTCGCTACGGACGCGTCCTTGTGAAGCTTTCGGGCGAGGCGCTTGCGGGCGCCAAGGGTTATGGCATCGATCTCGATGTGATTGACCCTATTGCCAAGGATATCGCCAAGACGGCCGCCATGGGCACCGAGATCTGTCTCGTAGTCGGTGGCGGCAACATCTATCGCGGCCTGATGGCGGCGGAAGGCGGCATGGACCGGGCCCGGGCCGACTATATGGGCATGCTGGCCACGGTCATGAACGCCCTCGCTCTGCAGACCGCTATTAAGCGGGTCGGGACGCCAGCGCGCGTTCTCTCAGCCATTCCCATGCCGACGGTGTGCGAGCCGTATATTCGGGATAAGGCTCTCGACCACCTGGAAAAGGGCCGCGTCGTGATCTTCGCCGGTGGCACCGGCAACCCGTTTTTCACGACCGACACAGCCGCTGTGCTGCGCGCCGCAGAGATGGAATGCCAGGCCCTGTTCAAGGCGACCCAGGTCGATGGCGTCTACGACGCCGATCCAGTCAAGACGCCGGACGCCAAGCGTTATGACCGCGTATCCTATGATGAAGTGCTGAAACGGGATCTCAAGGTCATGGATGGCGCTGCAATCGCCCTTGCCCGGGACAACCGGCTTCCGATAATTGTGTTTTCCATCAAGAGCCAAGGCAGTCTAGCTCTTGAGTTGCAAGGCGAGGGTTCCTCGACCACCATAGACTCTGGACAAGGGGCTTAAGGAGCGTTCCCGCTCCGGAACGTCCAACGAGGCTTAGCCAAGGCCCGCTCGATCAAGAGCAGGGCGGAAGGCAAGCAGGGAAGGCAAAATGTCTGGCTTTGACCTTAGTGAGATCGAACGCCGCATGCGTGGCGCACACGGCGTGCTGAAACAAGAGTTCAGCGGTTTGCGCACGGGCCGCGCCAGCGCGAGCCTGCTCGATCCAATCATGGTGGTTGCCTACGGCAACTCCACGCCCCTTAGCCAGGTCGGCACGGTCAACGTGCCAGAGCCAAGACTGATCACGGTTCAGGTCTGGGATAAGACCCAAGTTGGCGCAGTGGAGAAAGCCATCCGGGAGTCCGACCTCGGGCTCAACCCGGTGGTGGAGGGGCAGCTTTTGCGCCTGCCGATCCCGGAGCTTAATGAGGAACGCCGTCGCGATCTTGCCAAGGTCGCCCACAAATATGCCGAACAGGCCCGCATCGCCGTGCGCAATGTCCGCCGCGACGCCATGGAGCATCTGAAGCGGGCCGAGAAAGATGGCGATATGGGCAAGGACGAGCACCATACGCTTGGGACCAAGGTGCAAGAGCTGACCGATAAGGTCGTCAAGGAAATCGATGGCGGACTTGCCACCAAGGAAGCAGAAATCATGCAGGTCTGATCGGGCGAAGCGAGAACGCTGCCCATGGACTTGTAATCGGAGAAGCCGACCGTGACGCTTGCGATGGATCCTAAATGGGGCGACGCCGAAAGACCGGCCGTACGTCACGTTGCCATCATCATGGACGGCAATGGGCGTTGGGCCGCTGAGCGCGGCCTACCGCGGGCCGAGGGTCATCGCCAAGGGGTCGAGAGCGTCCGGCGCACGCTTGAGGCCGCTATGGAGCTTGGGGTCTCCCACCTCACGCTGTTCAGCTTCTCGTCTGAAAATTGGTCGCGCCCCAAACAGGAAATCAACGACCTGTTCGGCCTTCTTCGCCGCTTCGTCCGGCGCGATCTCGCCGACCTGCACAAGAACGGCGTCAAGATCCGCGTGATCGGTGCGCGCACAGGGCTTGAGAGCGACATCTTGCGAACGCTCGACGAGGCAGCCGAGCTCACCAAAGACAACACCGCGCTCAACCTCACCATTGCCTTTAACTATGGGGCTCGTGACGAGATCGCTCGCGCCGCCCAGCGCATCGCCGAGGACGTGAAGGCTGGCGCCATGGATGCGTCGGACGTGACGCCGGAGAAGTTCAGCACTTATCTGGACACGGCTGGCTTGCCCGATCCCGACCTCTTGATCCGCACCAGCGGCGAGCTGCGTCTGTCGAATTTCTTGCTCTGGCAATTGGCATATGCCGAGTTCGTCTTTGTTGACGTCTACTGGCCCGACTTCTCCAAGGACGTGTTCGCAGCGGCAATCGCCGAGTATCAGCAGCGAAGTCGTCGTTTCGGCGGTACCTCGGCGAGGTCCATCGGTTGACGTCGTCAGAAACGCCTCCCGGCAGCGATCCAAAAAACGCCGAGGCTCCCCAGATACCTGAAATTTTGATCCGTTCGGGCTCCGCCTTCATCCTGGCGGCCGTGGCGTTTGGCGCCGTCATCACGGACCTTTGGACATTCGTCGCGCTTGTAGTTGTCGCCGGCGGCCTTCTCACCTGGGAGTGGGGAGGACTGACGCGGGGCAGCGGGTTCGACGGCACGTCCTTGATCGCGACTGTGTGTGTGACCGCGGTGGCAATTCTCGTCGCCATGGGGCGCCCCGATCTCGCCCTGATAATCTTCGGTGGAACCGCCGCGGCAGTTGCCTTCGCCGGTGCTTCGCCTCGCCACGGCGCTTGGGCGCTCGCCGGTCTCGCCTATGTCGTGTTCCCCGCCTGGGCTCTTGTGTGGCTTCGCAGCGATCCGAAACTTGGCGTCGCGGCGATCCTGTTTGTACTCGCCGTCGTGTGGACCACCGACACCGCCTCCTATATTGGTGGACGCGGCCTCGGCGGGGCCAAGCTCGCGCCACGCATCTCGCCTAATAAAACCTGGAGTGGATTTTTCGTCGGCGTCCTCACACCGGGTCTCATCGGCTATGGCTTTGGACTGGCCTTGCATGAGACCACGCCTTGGTGCTTGGCCGGTGTCAGCATCGCCTTGGCGCTAGCCTGCCAACTGGGTGACCTGCTCGAGAGCGGCATCAAACGGCATTACGGGGTCAAAGACATGAGCCAACTCATTCCCGGTCATGGCGGGCTATTTGATCGTGTAGACGGTCTCCTACCGGCGGCGGTGGTAGCGGGCCTCATCGGCTTGCGCAATATCGCCGAGCCCGGCGCGGGCCTTCTCATCTGGTAAAGGCCGATTGCGCTGGTTTCTCCTGTGACATCCGACGCCACCAAACCTCAATCGACGGCCAAGCCGCCAAGGCGCATCTCGATCCTTGGGGCCACCGGCTCTATCGGTGAGAGCACGCTCGATCTCATTGGCCGCAATTCGGAGAGTTATGACGTCGTCGCTCTCACGGGCGGAAAAAACGTCAAGCGTCTCGCCGAGATGGCCATCGAGCATCGTGCCGAGATCGCCGTGATCGCCGAGCCCGACTGCTACGACGACCTCAAGGCTGCGCTCACCGGGACTGGCATCGAAACAGCGGCGGGCGAGGGGGCCCTGCTCGATGCAGCAAGCCGCCCGGCCGATTGGGTGATGGCGGCCATTGTCGGCGCCGCCGGCCTGAAACCCACGCTCCGGGCCGTGCGCCAGGGCACCTCGACGGCGCTCGCCAACAAAGAATGCCTCGTGTCAGCGGGCCGCATCTTCATGGCTGAGGTGGCGCGCTGCGGCACAACATTGCTTCCGGTGGATTCGGAGCACTCAGCCGCACTCCAGGCCATGACCGGAACGAAGCCGGAGCACATCGAGCGTGTATGCCTCACAGCATCTGGCGGCCCGTTCCGCACCTGGAGCCACGAGCAGATGGCCAATGTTGCGCCCGAGCAGGCGCTGAAGCATCCGAACTGGTCCATGGGGGCCAAGGTCACCATCGATTCCGCCACGCTCATGAACAAGGGGCTGGAGCTGCTTGAGGCCCATCATCTCTTCGCGCTTCCGCCTGAGAAGCTCAGCGCCGTGGTGCACCCACAATCGATCGTGCATTGCCTCGTCTATATGAGCGATGGCTCCGTGATGGCGCAGCTAAGCTGTCCCGATATGCGCACGCCCATCGCCTATAGCCTCGCTTGGCCTGAGCGCATGCATGTTCCAAACAAGCGTCTCGATCTTGCGGAGATCGGCGCGCTGACCTTCGAGGCGCCGGACTTCGAGCGATTCCCGGCCTTGCGTCTGGCCATGGATGTTCTCGCGGCGGGCGGCAGCGCGGGCACCGTGCTCAATGCCGCCAATGAGGTCGCCGTCGCGGCCTTTCTCGAAAAGCGGCTCGGCTTTCTTGGAATCGTCGGGTTGGTGGAGGCGACTCTCGTCGCCTGCGACGATTTGATCGTGCAAACACCTCAAGACGCAGACGATATTCTTGAGATTGATCGGGAGGCAAGGGCGAGGGCGCGCAACTGGCTTCCGCGGTTTGCATAACCCCAATGGGCCGACTAAGAAGGGCCAAATTCTCTAGGTAGTAAGCTCGCTTATGGACATAATAACTCAGTTTTTTGGCTACGGCGGCAGCGCCCTCGGCTACATCATTCCCTTCCTTTTTGTGCTCACCGTCGTGGTCTTCATCCACGAGCTCGGGCATTTCCTGGTGGCACGGTGGTGCGGCGTCGGCATCAAAGTCTTTTCAATCGGCTTTGGCCCCGAGATCTTCGGCTTCTACGACCGCCACGGCACGCGCTGGCGCCTGTCTTGGATCCCGCTCGGTGGCTATGTGAAGTTCATCGACGACGACAATGTCGCCAGCACTTCCGGTCGCGAAGCCTTCGAGGCCCTGCCGGAGGAGGACCGTAAGAGGAGTTTCCAAGGCAAGACACTAGCCCAGCGCGCCGCGATCGTGGCAGCCGGGCCGATTGCCAACTTTATCCTCGCTATTGCCATTTTTACGGCCATTTTCAGCGCTTTCGGCGAGCAGGTTACCGCCGCCAAGGTCGACGCCATAACACCCGGCAGTGCCGCCGAGCGGGCCGGCTTCCAGACTGGCGATAGGGTCATCAGCATCGATGGAACGACCATCGATAGTTTCGCCGGGATGCAGCGAATCGTGGCCATGAGTCCCGAACAAGAGCTGCACTTCGTCGTCGATCGCAACGGAGCGAATGTCGATGTTACGGCCACGCCCGAACGCAAAGAAATCACCGACCGCTTCGGAAACGACATGCGTATCGGCCTGCTCGGAATTCAGCGGAGCACGTCGCCGGACGACTGGACCTTGGAGCGCCACGACCCCCTGACAGCCTTCGTTATGGCCGTAAAGGAGTGCTATTTCATCATCACCCGGTCGCTTGGCTATTTATATGATGTGGTCGTCGGCAAAGAATCGGCAGACCAGCTCGGCGGTCCGATCCGTATCGCCCAGATATCAGGGCAGGTAGCATCTGTAAGCTTTGTAGCCCTTCTCAACCTCGCAGCCATCATTTCTGTAAGTATTGGGATGATAAATCTATTCCCAATACCAATGCTCGACGGCGGTCATCTTCTGTTTTACGGAATTGAGGCGATTAGAGGCCGGCCGCTTAGTGATTCAACACAAGAAATCAGTTTTCGCATTGGCCTAGCCTTCGTTCTAATGCTAATGATCTTCGCAACGTGGAACGATCTGATTCACTTGAAGTTTTTGTGATCGGGGATCGTTAACTAAGGCTTATCGCGGGGACCGAGAGGTCCCCGTGTTCGTGATAAGAAACAATCAAAAATCGGCCACAAACCAGTGGCCAGTTGCTGTCTAGGGCGCGTTGCCCACGGGGTCGGCTTGAGGGGAAGACACCAGTAATGGTGCGGTGGACGTTGGAAAGAGGGCTATTTGCGGCCCTCATAGTGTTGAGTAGCGTCCCGCTTTCGCTGGGGCTCAGCGCGAGCTTTGGCGAGTTGTCCGCTTCAGCCCAAGGCGCCGTGATTCGCTCCATCGTCGTGGAGGGAAACCGGCGTGTGGAGCCGGAGACAGTCCGCTCCTATCTGACCTTCTCCACCGGCGACACCTACAACGCCGCCGAGGTCGACCAGTCCCTCAAGACTCTGTTCGCCACCGGCCTGTTTCAGGACGTGCGTATTCGGCGTCAGGGCGGGACCATAATCGTCATCCTGGTGGAAAACCCGATCGTGAATCGGGTGGCCTTTGAGGGAAATCGGGAGATCAAGGACGATACTCTCGCATCCGAGGTCCAACTGAAGTCCCGCGCCGTCTATACCCGTGCGCGGGTGCAGGCCGATGTGCAACGTATTTTCAACCTCTACCGCCGCCAGGGCCTTTACGCCGCCCAGGTCGAGCCCCAAATCATTCGGCTCGATTCCAACCGCATCGACGTTGTGTTCGAGATCAACGAGGGACCGAAGACCAAGGTCCGCTCCATCAACTTCATCGGCAATCGCGCCTTCAGCGATTCACAGCTCCGCTTCGTGATTACCACCACGCGGACGAATTTCTTGAGCTTTCTCAAGAACACCAACATCTACGATCCCGACCGGCTCAATCTAGACCGTGAGTTGCTGCGCCAGTTCTATCTCAAGAACGGCTATGCCGATGCCCGCATCATCTCGGCGACGGCTGATCTCGACCGCGACGGCCGCGGCTTCTTCATTACCTTCACCATTGATGAGGGCGAGCGTTACCGCTTCGGCTATATCGATATCGAAAGCGCGCTGCCGTCACTGAATGTCGACGAACTCCGCGGCGTGATCCTGACCAGGACTGGGAAGCGCTATAACTCCGAGAAAGTTGAGAAGACGGTCGAAGCGTTGACCGTGATGGTTTCCCAGCAAGGCTACGCCTTTGGGCAGGTCCGTCCGCGCTTTGAGCGCGACCAGGCGACCCATACGATGAACATCGTTTATGTCATCGATGAGTGCCCGCGGGTCTACATCGAGCGCATCAACATCGTCGGCAACTTCCGTACGGAAGACGGCGTGATCAGGCGGCAATTCCGGCTCGCCGAGGGCGACGCCTATAACCGTCTGCTTGTCGAATCCGCGCGCAAACGTCTGCGCTCGCTTGGCTTCTTCAAGACGGTGGATATCCAGACCGAACCTGGCAGCGCGCCAGACCGAGTCATCCTCGTGGTCAATGTGGTGGAGCAGCCAACCGGCGAATTGTCCTTCGGTGTTGGTTTCTCCACTGCCGAGGGCGTGATCGGCGATATCGCCGTTACCGAGCGCAACCTAATGGGTAAGGGGCAATATGTGCGGCTCGGATTCTCGGGCAGTCTCGACCGCGCGCAAGTTGATTTTAGCTTCACCGAACCCAACTTCCTCGATCGCAACATGGCGGCCGGTTTCGACATCTTCCACAAACAGGTCGACTTGCGTGACGAGTCCTCGTTCCGCCAGCGCGACACCGGTGCCAATCTTCGCGTTGGCTTCCCCATCGCCGACAATACCCAGCTCGGTCTGCGCTATAGGTTCCAGCGCGAAGAGATCTTCGATGCGACGAACAATGCGTCTCTGGCTGTGAAGGATGCGGCTGCAGAAGGTGCGGTCAACGTCTCAAGCCTTGGCTACACGGTTGCTTACGACACACGCAATCTGCCGCAGTCACCCTCGAGCGGTGTCTTCGCCTCGTTCTCCCAAGACTTCGCCGGCCTCGGCGGCGACGTAAACTACATCAGGTCAGTGGCCGATGTGCGTGGCTACTATCCCATCACCAACAAGATCACCCTTGTTGGGCGCACGCAGGGCGGCGCCATCGAAGGATGGAGCGGCAACGACCTGCGTCTTACCGACCTATTTTCCAAAGGTGGCGAGACGCTCCGCGGCTTTGACCGTGCCGGCTATGGCCCACGCGACGCCTGCGAAAGCGTCGTGACCGGAAAACGGATATCAGACTGCCGGCGAGATTCTATCGGGGGCAAATACTACTGGGCAACAACGGCTGAGCTGCGATTCCCGTTCCCGCTTATTCCGGACAATCTAGGCATGCAAGGCGCTATTTTTCTCGACGCCGGTTCGCTTTGGGACCCGAGTCAGCGGGCCTTAGACGCCGTCGCGGAGGAGGGTAGCTTCATTTTTGACAGTTCCGAGGTCCGCATGTCGACCGGTTTCAGCATCATTTGGCAGTCTCCACTCGGGCCGCTTCGCGCAGATATCGCCGAGGCGTTGCTCAAGGCGGATTTCGACCGCACCGAACTTTTCCGTTTCGGCGCTTCAACAAACTTTTAATGGAAGCCAGTTCGGTTTATGCCTACGCGTCATGGATCATGTCGCGCTGCCACCGCTGGAGATTTGATGGAACACCCGGGATTTCATGAGCGGGCCGGTCCGTACTCCTTGCGCGCCGTCGCCGAAGCCACCGGCGCCGAGCTAACTGAAGGCGCCGATCCCGATGTCGAGATCAAGGATGTTCGTCCGCTGGACGGCGCGACGAAGGGTGATTTGTCTTTCTTGGACAACCCTAAATACATCCCGCTGCTCACCACAACGGGTGCAGGCGCCTGCCTGGTCGCACCTAAATTCGCGGACAGAGTGCCAGACGGCACCGCAGGCCTTGTGACGCCAGAGCCTTATCGGGGCTTCGCCAAGGCGCTCACGCTGTTCTATCCCAACACCCTCGGCACGAAGACCGGGAACGAAGCAATCGACCCGGGCAGTCACATCCATCCGAGCGCGAAGCTTGAGGCCGATGTCAAAGTGGCGGCTGGGGCCGTCATTGGGCCTGAGGCGAGGATCGGACACGGCACGACCATCTCTGCGGGCAGCGTCATCGGTTATCGCGTGCATGTGGGCCACGGGGGCTATATCGGCCCCAACGTCTCGCTGACCAACGTACTGGTCGGCAATCGGGTCACCATCCATGCCGGCGTCTCCATCGGCCAGGATGGTTTCGGATTTGCCATGGGCAAAGAGGGGCACTTCAAAGTGCCCCAGATTGGCCGGGTGATCATTCAGGACGACGTGGAGATCGGCGCCAACGCCACCATCGACCGCGGGGCGCTGCGGGACACAATCATCGGTGAGGGCACGAAAATTGATAATCTCGTCCAAATCGGGCACAACGTGATAATTGGAAGACATTGCATCATCGTCGCCCAAACCGGTATCTCAGGGAGTTCCGAGGTCGACGACTTCGCTGCTCTTGGCGGTCAGGTCGGAGTCGTTGGCCACGTCAAGATCGGCGCTGGCGCCCAGATCGCCGGGAGCAGTAACGTACGAGGCAATGTACCACCTGGCGTGCGTTGGGGAGGCACCCCGGCCAAGCCAATAAAGAAGTGGTTCAGAGAGATGACACTCCTCAGTCGTCTCGCCGAGCGTAAGGATTTGAAATTTTGACCACGACCAAGGCGGAAAAGCCGAGCAGGCGCAAGGTCGCACGCAAGGAGCCGGTAAGCACGAAGGGCGATGCAAAGGGCAAGCTTGAGTCGGCGGACATCGCCGCCATCATGCGGCTTATACCACATCGCTATCCCTTCCTTCTCGTCGATAAGCTCATCGATATAGACAAGGACCAATCGGCCACCGGCATCAAAAACGTGACGGTCAACGAGCCGTATTTCCAGGGGCATTTCCCGGGCAATCCGGTCATGCCCGGCGTGCTCCTAATCGAAGGCATGGCGCAAACCGCCGCCGTGTTCAGCTTGCTCTTCCTCAATGAATTTCAGAGCCCGCCGTTGATCTATTTCATGGGGATCGACAAGGCGCGCTTTCGCCGCCCGGTGGTCCCCGGCGATACCCTCCACTACCACGTTGAGAAGATACGCAACCGCGGACGTGTGTGGCGCTTCCGTGCGCAGGCGGCTGTTGACGGCGAAAGCGTCGCCGAAGCTGAGTTCAGTGCCGTGATCATAGATACGTAGACGAGCACAGCATGGCCAATATCCATGCGACCGCCGTGGTCGATCCAAGTGCGAAGCTTGGAAAGAACATCGAGGTCGGACCCTTTTGCGTCGTTGGACCCGATGTCGAACTCGGCGACGGCGTTGTTCTTCACTCCCATGCCGTAATCGGCGGCCACACAACGATCGGGTCGAAGTGCAAAATTTTCCCTTTCGCCTCGGTCGGCCAAGCTCCGCAGGACGTGAGATATCACGACGAGCCGAGCACCCTCAGCATCGGTCCCAAGACAACCATTCGCGAGTATGCGAGCATCAATCCGGGTACGGAACACGGCGGGATGGCAACACGCATCGGCTCGAATTGCCTTCTCATGATGTCGACGCACGTCGCCCATGATTGTCAGCTTGGGGATAATGTGACTTTGGTGAACGGGGCCACGTTGGGGGGGCATGTCACGCTCGGCGACGGCGCCATTATCGGCGGACTGGCTGGGGTCCACCAATTCGTGCGCATCGGTGCATACGCTTTTGTCGGCGGTATGACCGGAATTGGCGGCGATCTCATCCCCTTTGGCATGGCGACCGGCAACCGCGCCAACCTGAGTGGCCTCAACATTATCGGCCTGAAGCGCAAACGTTTCCCGCGCGGGCAGATCCACGAACTGCGCCAAGCCTATCGCATGTTGTTCTCGAACGAGGGAACGCTCAAGGAGCGGCTTGTGGACGTCGAGAGCATGTTCTCCAAGAACCCGCTCGTAAAACAAGTCATCGACTTCATGCACTGCGGTTCTGACCGATCGTTTTGCGTGCCGAACAATGTCTCAGCGCCGAGCCACTGACGCTGAGGCCCAGACCATGTCCGAAGTAACGAAGATCACGGGACCGCTCGCCATCATAGCCGGGCAGGGTCCGCTACCTTGTGTCCTCGCCGAGGCGGTTGCGGCTCACGAGATTCCGCTGCACATCGTGGCGCTCCGTGGCGAGGCCGACGAGGAGATCGAACGCTTCCCCCATACGTGGATGAAGTGGGGTGAAATCGGCAAGCTCTTCGGCGCTCTCGAGAAGAGTGGCTGCAACGACCTTGTGATCATCGGCGCGGTGAACCGTCCCGACTTCGGCAATGTCCGTCCCGACTTCGGCGCCATCAAAGCTCTGCCCTTCCTCCTCGGTCTCGGCAAAGGCGGCGACGACAGCGTGCTATCGCGAATCGTGAACTACTTCGAGGATAAGGGGTACCGCGTGCACGGCGCCGGCGACGTAGCGCCTGAACTTCTGGCCGGGGAGGGAATGCTCAGCACCAAGACACCTTCCGCGGAGGACAAGACCGATATCGAAATAGCCTTCAAGGTGGTGCGCGCTCTTGGCCGCCTCGATGTCGGTCAAGGCGCCATTGTCGCCAAGGGGCGCGTGCTCGCGGTGGAGGCCGCCGAAGGCACCGACGCCATGCTGCAACGCTGCGCCGACTTGAGAACATCGGGACGCACACGCGGTGCGCGGGCTGGCGTGCTCGTCAAGGCGCCGAAACCTGGGCAAGAGGAGCGCATCGATATGCCGACGATCGGCCCCGAGACATTGAGGAAGGCAGCAGCAGCAGGCCTCGCCGGCATTGCCGTGGCCGCCGGACGTGTGCTCTTGGCCGAACGCGCCGCGACAATCGAAGCAGCGAACGAGAATAAGCTCTTTTTAGTCGGTGAGAACTGGGACGAAATCGACGACTAGATCGGCGTCCCGACTAGAACAGCGCCTCGACGCTGTTAGCGGTCCTCCATCGGCAGATATTGGCGCTCGGCGGCGCCCGTATAAAGCTGACGCGGCCGACCAATGCGCTGCATCGGATCCTCGATCATCTCCATCCACTGAGCGATCCAGCCCACCGTACGGGCAATGGCAAACAGCACCGTGAACATTTCAGTGGGGAAGCCAAGCGCCTTCAGCGTGATCCCCGAATAGAAATCAATATTTGGATAGAGCTTCTTCCGGACGAAGTATTCGTCGGACAGGGCAATGCGCTCCAGTTCAAGCGCTACCTTGAGGATAGGATCGTCCTTGTGGCCGACAGCCTCAAGGACCTCATGGCAGGTCTTCTGCATGATCTTCGCCCGTGGGTCGTAGTTTTTATAGACCCGGTGGCCAAAGCCCATGAGCCGAAACGGGTCGTTCTTGTCCTTCGCGCGCCGAATGAATTCGGGGATGCGCTCGACCGAACCTATCTCCTCCAGCATCGTCAGCGCCGCTTCGTTGGCACCGCCATGAGCCGGGCCCCACAGGCAGGCAATGCCCGCCGAGATACAAGCGAATGGATTGGCCCCCGACGAGCCCGCCAGGCGCACCGTCGACGTGGACGCATTCTGTTCGTGGTCGGCATGGAGAATAAAAATCCGCCGCATCGCACGCGCCAGCACCGGGTCGACCTGATACTCCGCGCAGGGCACCGCGAAGCACATTCTGAGGAAGTTCGCCGAGTAATCGAGATCGTTGCTCGGATACACGAAAGGCTGGCCGACCGAGTATTTGTAGGCCATCGCGGCGATGGTCGGCATTTTCGAGATCATGCGCACGCTCGCCATGTCGCGCTGCTTCGGATCTCTGATGTCGATAGAGTCGTGATAGAAGGCCGAAAGCGCCCCCACCACGCCCACCATGATCGCCATGGGATGCGCGTCGCGCCGGAACCCGGTGAAAAACCGGTTCATCTGCTCATGGACCATCGTGTGTCTGGTCATGCGCTGCTTGAACGTCTCGTACTGGTCGGCATTCGGCAGCTCCCCGTAGAGCAACAGATACGTCGTCTCGAGGAAGGTGCAGTGCTCGGCTAGCTGGTCGATGGGATAGCCGCGATAGAGCAGGATCCCTTTGTCGCCGTCGATATAGGTGATCTTCGACTCACAGCTCGCGGTCGAGGTGAAGCCGGGATCGTAGGTAAACGTCCCGCTGTCCTGATAGAGCGACGTGATATCGACCACGTCGGGACCGAGCGTACCCTTGAGCAGGGGCAAGCGATGCTCCGCACCGTCAATCGTCAGGGATGCCTCATCGGTGGTTCCCTTGAGCCGATAGTCTTCTGCCACACTCATCTCAAAGCCTCCTGGCCCTCTTTGGGGCAACGGGACCACATGCGCCGAAGAACATAATACTCGGGGCAGCGGTTCAGGTCCCTGCAAATGGTTTTTTGCGTTGCCGCATAATCGCGCCGATTATACTGCAGTGCAACAAATATGCCTGATCAAATGTTAGTCAGACTGAGCCGGCTGTACCTGGTCGGCGATACGCCCGAGCGCCTCCTCACGGCCCAACACCTCAAGCACATCAAAGATTCCGGGGGATGTCGCTCGCCCGGTCAACGCGGCCCGCAACGGCTGAGCCACTTTGCCAAGCTTACGATCAGTCGTGTCGGCGAACTCTCGTACGCATGATTCGAGAGTCTCTAGCGTCCATGTTTTTGCATCTTGGAGTTTGGGCAAGAGGCCCGCGAGCACCTCACGCCCAGCTTCGTCGAGCTGCTTCTTCGCCTTATCGTCGAGATCCAGCGGCCGCGTGGCGAACAAATAGGCCGCGCTGTCGAGAAGCTCCACAAGAGTTTTGGCGCGCTCTTTGAGCCCCGGCATGGCGCGCTCGAAACTACTCCAACCCTCCGCACCGATCCGCGCCATGAGCGCATCACCATCGGAAAGGTGAGGAACCAACGTCTTGAGATGACCGATGATTTCCGCATCCGGCATGGACCGCAGATAATGTCCGTTCAGATTTTCAAGTTTAGCGAAGTCGAACCGTGCGGCGGAACGCCCAATGCCATCGAGATCGAACCACGAGATCATGTCCTCGTTGGAGATGACCTCGTCATCGCCATGGCTCCAACCGAGCCGCACCAGATAATTCCTGAGCGCCGACGGCAGATATCCCATCTCCCGGTAAGCCTCGACGCCAAGCGCGCCGTGGCGCTTCGAGAGTTTGGCGCCGTCGGGCCCGTGGATCAGCGGCACATGGGCATAGATTGGCGTCTCCCAGCCAAGCGCCGAGAAGATCTGCGCCTGCCTGGCCGCGTTGGTGAGATGATCGTCGCCGCGGATGACGTGGGTGATGCCCATGTCATGATCGTCCACCACCACCGAGAGCATGTAAGTGGGCGAGCCGTCGCTTCGGAGCAGAATAAGGTCGTCGAGGTCCTTGTTGGCGAAGGTGACTTGGCCCTGGACCCGGTCCTCGATGACCGTCTCTCCCTCGCGCGGCGCCTTGAAGCGGATCGCCGGCATGGCGCCTTCTGGCGCGTCACTGTGATCACGGTCACGCCAGGTGCCGTCATAGCCTGGGGCGCGGCCGTCGGCCCGCGCGGTGTCGCGCATGGCCTGAAGCTCCTCCCGTGTTGCGTAGCAACGATAGGCTTTGCCTTCGGCAATCAGCATCTCGGCGACCTCGCGGTGACGCTCGGCGCGGGACAGCTGGTAGACGGGCTCACCATACCAATCGAGATCAAGCCAACGCAGACCATCGAGGATGGCCAAAATCGCCCCTTCGGCGGAGCGCGCCTGATCGGTGTCCTCGATACGGAGCAGCATCTTGCCGCCCATGGCCTTGGCATACAGCCAGTTGAACAGCGCCGTGCGGGCCCCTCCAATATGGAGGTAGCCAGTGGGGGACGGCGCAAAGCGCGTGATAACGGTCTCGGTCATCGATCGATGCTGGAAGCTCTTGTTGTGGGCTAGGGGCAGTCGGTGCGCGTGGTGTATCATACCCGCCAGGGACGGGTAAGGGCAGGGACCCCCATGCCGGACCAGGACGAGGAGGTGCCGGGCGGCGTCGACCCCCCACATCGGCAAAGCCGGCGAGGACCGGGCCAGAATGGCCTTATTGCCTCTAGGGCTCGCTATAGCAGCGCGCTCTTGTGGCAGAAGCCGATCGTTGGTTTCTATGGCCGCGAAGACCGGGGTTGCTGGATCGCCCGGTCAAGCCGGGCGATGACAAATTGGAAGAAACTGGGGGCTTGGCTAGTAGCGGCGCATGAGTCCGACAAGCCGCCCCTGCACGCGCACGCGGTCAGGACCGAAAATCTTTGTCTCATAAGCCGGATTGGCCGCTTCGAGCGCGATCGAATCACCCCGGCGGCGCAGGCGCTTAAGCGTGGCTTCCTCTTCGTCGACCAGGGCCACGACGATTTCGCCATTGCTGGCTTCCTCGCACTTCCTGACGATGATCGTGTCGCCGTCGAGAATGCCGGCGTCGATCATGGAGTCGCCATTGACCTCGAGCGCGTAATGTTCGCCTTTGGACAAGATCTCCGGCGACACTTCGATGGTCGAAAGCCGGGTCTGGATCGCCTCAATGGGAACACCGGCCGCGATCCGGCCCATGACCGGCACGGCGACAGACTGCGGCGCCACTTCGCCCTCGTGCATCTGCGGTAGCCGGCCCAAGCTCCCCTCGATCACGCTTGGCGAGAAGCCACGGCTCCGGGCGGCAACCCCCTGGGGCATGGAATCCGGCAGCTTGATGATTTCCATGGCACGGGCGCGGTGGGGCAGGCGGCGCACAAAGCCGCGCTCCTCCAGCGCCGTGATCAGGCGGTGAATCCCTGACTTCGATTTGAGGTCGAGCGCCACCTTCATCTCATCGAAAGACGGCGGCACGCCCGTTTCCTTCAACCGCTCATGGATGAACATGAGAAGCTCTTTTTGCTTCAATGTGAGCATCTGGTCCCCTTAGAGCGATCAGGAATCGAGCCTTTTAGGCCTGGCGCGATTCGTACCCTCTTTCGTACAAAACAAGAACATTCTACATGTTCTATTTGTGTTCCGCAAGCTGCTTCACCACCAAATGCAGCGGCTGCGCAGCTCGAATCCCGAAAATCAAGCGATTCGGGTTTCCGGCGTCTTAATTAATCGCTGAATGGAAGGATTTTGACAGGCGCGCCTTCGGGCAGGGCCGGGGCGTGCGGGAGGCGCAAAATGAGGCAGTCGGCCTTGGCGAATATGGCGACCAGGGACGAGTCCTGGGAGGGCAGAGGCCGCACCACACGCAGCCCATCCTCCTGCCAGGTCGATGTGGCGCGCATATAGTGCCGCCGCTCGCCGTTGGCCGAAAGGCTCATCCCGAGCACCGCATCGGCCAAGGGCCGCTCGTCCTCGTTGAGCCCCAATAGGGCGCGCAGCATCGGCATCAGGAAGACTTCGGCACAAACCAGCGCCGAGATGGGATTGCCGGGCAGCCCCAAGAAACGTTGGGAACCAAGGCGGCCATAGAGCAGGGGTTTGCCGGGCCGCATGGCGACCTTGGCGAATTCGAGCTGCAGCCCTTCGCCTTGAAGGGCACTGGCCACAAGATCGCGTTCGCCCACCGATGCGCCACCAATGGTCACGAGAATTTCCGCATGCGCGCCAGTCCGGGCTAGAGCAACGATCGCGTCGCGATCGTCCTTTGCGATACCGAGATCGAGTACCTCACCGCCTTGCGCCTCGATCAACGCCGCCAGCCCAATAGGAACCGAGGAAACAATTTCGTCGGCTCGCAAGGTGGAGCCGGGCGGCACCACCTCATCGCCCGTGGCCAGCACCGCGACCTTCGGCCTCAGCACGACTGGCAGCTCGGCATGGTTCGCCGACGCAGCAAGCACCAGACCGCGCGGGCCAAGCCGCATGCCTTTGCGCAGCAACACTTCGCCTTGCTCAAAGTCCTGGCCGCGCGGGCGGATATGCCGACCGGCGCCGGCGTTTTGGATGAGAACCGCGTCCCCAGACAGAACGGTGTCTTCCTGGATGACGATGGTGTCGGCGCCGTCCGGCACCGGCGCGCCAGTGAATATCCGCACGGCTTGTCCCGGGGCCACGCTGCCTTCGAACCGTGCGCCAGCAGCGGACTCGCCAATCAGCGCCAGTGTGGCGGGAAGCGTGGCCACGTCCTCGAAGCGCACCGCAAAGCCATCCATGGCCGAAGCATCAAAGGGAGGCTGGGTCAGCGTGGCGGCAACGTTTTCGGCTAGCACGCGACCCACAGCGTCGTCGAGTGTCACGGACTCAGGGCCAAGCCGCTGGATACCCTTCAACACAAGGGCAAGCCCATCATCGACGGGAAGGAGCGCCATCGGCTTTAGGGCGCCCGGTAATCGCCAGAGCGGCCGCCAGTCTTCTCAACGAGGCGGATGCCCGAGAAACTCATGGCGCGATCTACCGCTTTACACATGTCATAAAGGGTCAGGCAGGCGACAGAAACCGCTGTAAGAGCTTCCATTTCTACGCCCGTCTTGCCCTCGACTTTGGCTGCGGCCCGGACCGCGATGCCCGACGGGTCACGCGACGGCGTGAAGTCGAGCTTCACCTGGGTCACGGGCAGGGGATGACAGAGGGGGATCAACTCATGGGTCCGTTTGGCACCCATGATGCCTGCGACACGCGCGATCGCCAACACGTCACCCTTCTCAGCCTTGCCCTCAAGAATGAGATCGAGGGTTTCCGGCGCCATGGCCACGAAACCCTCGGCAATTGCCGTGCGCGATGTCACGTCTTTGGCCGACACGTCGACCATGCGCGCTTCGCCCTTGTCGTTGAGGTGTGACAGACGCCCGCTCATTGCGCAGCCTCCGCCGAGACCGGCGTGCCGGTCAGCAACGTGCGCGTGGCCGCGGCCACATCGTCCCGTCGCATCAAACTCTCACCCACGAGGAAACTGCGCACGCCGCAGGCGGCAAGCCGGGTCAAATCCGCATGGGTGAAGATGCCGCTCTCGGCCACCACCATGCGATCCCCTGGGACACGCGGCGCCAGCCTCTCGGTCGTGGCGAGCGTGGTGTCGAACGTCTTGAGGTTACGATTATTGATACCGATCAGCTTGGTGGTGAGCCGCAGGGCGCGGGTCAGCTCGTCCTCGTCATGCACCTCGGCGAGAACATCCATGCCGAGCGCGTGCGCGACACTCTCCAACTCCTGCGCCATCGCGTCGTCGACAGCGGCCAGAATGATGAGAATGCAGTCGGCGCCAAGGGCGCGGGCCTCCAGCACCTGATAGGGATCGACCATGAAATCCTTGCGCAGAACCGGCAGGCTGCAGGCGTCGCGCGCCGACATCAGATAGTCCGGGTGCCCCTGAAAGGAGGGCTTGTCGGTCAGCACGGACAGACAGGCCGCACCGCCCGCCGCATAGGCGCGGGCGAGTTCAGGTGGATCGAAAGCCTCCCGAATCAAGCCCTTGGAGGGACTCGCCTTCTTGATCTCCGCGATCAACCCAAGGCCGCCGTCAGCAATGCGCGACGCCAGGCTGCCGATGAAGGGACGCACCGGCGGAGCAGCTTCGGCGCCAGCCCGTACTGAAGCCTCCGGTAGTGTTTTCTTTGCCGCGTCAACTTCTTCGCGCTTATAGCTGAGGATTTTGTCGAGCACTTGTGACATGACTGAGACCTTCCGGCTCAGACCGTATCACGGCTGAGCTTAACCAGCGCCTCGAGGACAGCCACCGCCTTGCCGCTGTCGATGGACTCCGCGGCAAGAGCAACACCGTCACGCAAGGTTTTGGCCTTGCCTGCCACCAGCAGTGCCGCCGCCGCGTTCAGCAGAGCGATGTCCCGCAAGGGCCCTTTGTTTCCCTGCAGCACGGCGCGGATGTGAGCGGCGTTCTCCGTTGCATCGCCGCCGATCAGATCGTCGGGCTTCGCGTCCGGCAGTCCGGCGTTTCGCGGCGAAATCTTGAAAGTCGAGATGTTGCCGTGATCGATAACCGCCACATGGCTGACATCAGTGGTGGTGAGCTCATCCAGCCCATCGGCGCCATGCACCACCCAGGCCCGCTCCACGCCGAGTATTCCGAGCACATTGGCGATGGGCTCGACCCATTTCTCGGCGAACACGCCGACCACTTGGAATTTCGTCGAAGCCGGATTGGCCAAGGGACCAAGCAGATTGAAGATGGTGCGCACGCCAAGCTCACCCCGAACCTTGGCCACGTGACGCATCGCAGCGTGATGGGCGGGCGCAAACATAAAGCCGAGCCCGCATTCGGCGATACAACGCTCGATGATTTCAGGCGGGCATTCGAGATTGACCCCAAGCGCGCCCAGCACATCGGCCGAACCCGAGCGCGAAGAGACCGACTTATTGCCGTGTTTGGCCACAGGCACACCCGCGCCAGCCACCACAAAGGCGGTACAGGTGGAGATATTGTGCGTGCCTTTGGCGTCGCCGCCCGTGCCGCAGGTGTCGATAGCGCCTGCGGGCGCACGCACGGGCAGGGCCTTGGCCCGCAGCACGCGCGCGGCGCCGGCAATCTCATCCACCGTCTCGCCTCGCACATGCATGCCAAGAAGAAGCGCGCCGATCTGCGCGTCGGTCGCGCCGCCGGACATGATCTGCTCGAAGGCCTCAGCCGATTCCGTCTGGGTCAGGCTTTCGCCTGCGGCCACCTTCTTGATGGCCCAACCGAGATCCTGAGGCGCCGCATCGTCCATAGGCGCGGGACTAGAGGGCACCGACAGTTTCTCTTTGTGAAATCCCGCGCGCACGCCGCTCGACGCGGGCGAGATCGAGGAAGTTGGAGAGCAATTGATGCCCGTGCTCCGAGGCGATGCTCTCGGGATGAAATTGGACGCCATGCACCGGGTATCGCTTGTGCTGGACGCCCATGATGATGCCGTCAACGGTCTCCGCCGTGATCTCAAGATCGTCGGGCAGGGTGTCGCGCTCGACAGTCAGCGAATGGTAGCGCGTGGCGGAGAAATCCTGCGGCAGTCCGGCGAACAGGCCTTTGTCCGTGTGGTGCACCTTGGACAGCTTGCCGTGCATTATAACAGGCGCCCGCACCACGTTGCCGCCATAGACCTGGCCGATCGCCTGATGGCCGAGACACACGCCGAGGATCGGCAGGACCGGACCGGCGCGCGCAATCAGGTCGAGACAAATCCCGGCACGGTCGGGATCGCAGGGCCCCGGCGATAGCACGATGGCCTCCGGCCCTTCCGCCAGGACCTCGTCTACGGTGACTTTGTCGTTGCGATAGACCTGTGTGCTAGCGCCCAATTCCCCAAAGAAATGAACGAGATTGTAGGTGAAGCTGTCGTAGTTATCGATCAGGGTCAGCATGGCTTGGTGTTACGCCCCAGACCGTTAGCCCGTCAAGGTTGAGGAGATTAGCTCGCCCGTAGTTCTCTCGGTACGAGGAACTGATTCAGGGCGCCGCTATTGATATCGACGCTTGACCACAGACCGGCGGTGAAGTTGATCACTACGAGCCCCGCGGTCGGATATTTTTCCATCAGGTGGTTCCGCATATGCTTCGGGCCCGAGCCGATCAGATCAAGCGCCAGCCTCTGGATATCGGGGTTATGCCCGACCATCATGACCCGGTTGGCGCCAGGCTGGACATCGCGCAGCCTGTGAAGCATCTCTGCCGCGCTGGCATGATAAAGCGCGTCCTCGTAGACGACGCTCGGCTCCACTTTCAGCTCCGGCAACACCAGCGAAAGCGTGTCCACTGTACGCCGCGCGGATGAGCACAACACAAGCTCAGGATCGATGCCGCGTTCAGTAATGGCGCGGCCCATCAACGGCGCGTCGGTGATACCGCGCGCGGCGAGCGGCCGCTCACGATCCGGCAATGAAGGATTCTTCCAGCTCGACTTGGCATGACGGAGAAGACTGAGTGTGAGCATCTTCCCGCCGCCTGCCGGTTATTGGCCGCGTTTGGCGCGCGCGGCGAAACGCACGGCCTCGTCAGCCGCCTTGAACAACGCGCCAGCTTTGCTCTGGCACTCCGCCTGTTCACGCTCCGGCACGCTATCGGCGACCAAGCCTGCGCCCGCCTGCACATACATGACCCCGTCCTTCACCACCGATGTCCTGAGCACGATGCAACTGTCCATTTCACCGTCCGCCGAGAAATAGCCAACACAACCAGCATAGATGCCGCGCGCCTCATCCTCGAGCTCATCAATAATCTCCATCGCGCGAACCTTCGGCGCACCGGACACGGTGCCCGCCGGGAACCCAGCCATCAATGCATCGACCGCATCGAAACGAGGATCGAGCTTCCCCTCGACATTGGACACGATGTGCATGACCTGACTGTAATATTCGAGGAAGAAACTGTCGGTGACGCGCACGCTGCCAACTTCCGCAACCCGGCCAACGTCGTTGCGGCCAAGATCGAGCAGCATCAAATGCTCGGCACGTTCCTTGGTATCGGCAAGAAGTTCCTCGCCAAGCGCCGCGTCTTCTTCCGGTGTCGCGCCGCGGGGCCGCGTACCGGCAATCGGCCGAACGGTGACTTCGCCTTTGCGGACACGGACCAAAATCTCCGGGCTCGACCCCACCACGGCGAAGTCCCCGAAGTTCAGGAAATAGAGAAACGGGGAGGGATTGACCCGGCGGAGCGCCCGGTAGAGAGCAAACGGCGGCAACTCGAATGGCGCCTCAAAGCGTTGGCTCAACACCACCTGGAAGATGTCGCCGGCGGAAATGTATTCCTGGGCGCGCGTCACCTTGGCCATATAGGCTTCGGGCGTTGTGGTCGCTTTCGGCTCTGGATGAGGTGCATGCACATTGAGATCGCCCACATGCGGCAAAGGCTTGTCCAGCCGTTCCACCAAAACATTAAGCCGATCGGCGGCACGCTCATAAGCCGCCTTGGCATTGACGCCAGGGGCAGGCCGCACCGGCGTCACCACTGTCATCTCATCTCGGACGCTGTCGAAGATCACGATCAGCGTCGGGCGCAACAAAATGGCGTCCGGCAGGCCGAGCGGGTCCGCCTTGCCGCCCGGCAAGTCCTCGATCAGACGCACCGTGTCGTAGCCCATATAGCCAAAGATGCCGGCCGCCATGGGCGGCAATTCGTGGGGCAGGGTGATCGCCGATTCCGCCAACAGGGCGCGAAGCGATTCCAGCGCCGGCTGCGGCGAGGCCACGAAGGCGTCAGGGTCGGAGTGCGGTGACCGATTGATCTCGGCTTTGTTTCCCTCGGCGCGCCAGATGACATCGGGCTCGCAGCCGATGATAGAGTAGCGGCCACGCGTGGCGCCGCCTTCGACCGACTCGAGGAGAAAGCTGCTCGGCCGTTCATGAGCGGCCTTCAACAGGGCCGAGACGGGCGTCTCAAGGTCGGCGACCAGTCGCGTCCACGCGACCTGCGGCACGCCTTCCTCATAGAGGCGCGCGAATGTCGGAAAATCTGGCTCAATCGGAGCAGACCCGCCTTCTTGCGGCAAAGGCGTCACCGAAGTGCGCGCAGGACTCATGGCGCCTCGCTGGTACCCACAAGCTTGGCGAGCGCCTGCTGATTGACCTTGACGCCATAACGGGACTCCAACGCGCCAAAGTACTCGGCGATGGTGTCTTCGCTCAGAAGAAGTCCAAGCTGCGCTTTGAGCGTCTTGGTCATCCGCTCATCAAGCACCGGCGGCTCGACGACGTCGTCCACTTTAAACACGATGCGGCCTTCGTCGACGCCCGATGGGGCCGAGCCATAACCACCCTTCGGCAGCGTGAAGGCCTGCGCCACAGCCGGCGGCAACACATTGACGGTGATGTCATCGCGCTTCAGCCCCGAGGTCGGCAGCACTTCGGCATTAAGCTCCGTTGCCACGTCTTCCAAAGACTTGCCGCCGTTGCTCAAGCTCGTGACCAAGCCTTGTGCAAACTTGGCGACCTGGTTCCGGGTTTCATCTTCATGCCAGCCGGTCTCAACCTCATCGCGCACGTCATCAAACGGCTTGAGATTCTCCGGCGTCACGCCGAGCACCTCATACCAAATGACGCCTTCGTCTCTGGCATCGATGGGATCGTTCTCGATTCCGGTGTCGGTGGCGAAGGTGCCGTTCAACACATCTTTCTGCGCGGGCAGTGTAATCGCCGTTCCATCTGGCGTGCGGCCCTGACGGTCGATTTGATCGATTAGCTGATAGTTGAGGCCCAGCTTGCTGGCGATCTCCGCAAGAGTCGATCCAGCCCCAAGCTCGTCTTCCACCCGATCATGCATGTCGAAGATGGCGCCGGACGCACGCTCTTTGAGGATATTCTTCTCAATGTCGTCTTTGCTGTCCTCATAGGATGGCGTCTCACCGGGCTCGATCGCGGTAACGCGCACCAGCACAACGCTGCCGAGCTTGCCGGCCATCGGCTCACTGACTGTGTTCACGTCAAGCTCGAATGCTTTATCCGCAACCTTCGGGTCGGCGAGCTCGCTGTGCGCAACGGCGCCAAGCTCGACGTCGCCTTCGCTTAGCCCCAGCTCCGCCCCAACCTCGACGAAGTCAGCACCCGAAGCGATCTTGTCGTGGGCCGCTTTGGCCGACTCCATATCGGGGAAGGCCATCTGCTGGAGATGCCGGCGTTCCGGCTTGCCGAGTTGATCCCGTTGCGCCTCGTAAGACGCCATAAGATCGTCTTCGGTAATATTAACCTGCTCCTTGACCGTCTCCGGCGTCACAGCAAGAAGTCCGAGCTTACGAAATTCCGGCTGGGTGAACTTGGCCTCGTGATTGTCGTAATACGCCTTCAACGCCGTCTCTGTGGGCGCACCCACCGCATCCGCGGCGGATTTCGTAACAAGGACGTAGCTCAGAATACGCCGCTCCTCGTTGAAGCGGTTGAGCGCGTCGACCAGCACTTGCGGAGAATTCGACGCATCGCCGACCGTGGTGAGAAGCTGGCGGCGCAAATTCTGCTCGCGCAGGGAATAGATGTATCCCGGTTCGTTCATGCCGATATTGCGCAAGGCCTGCTGAAACGCGACGGGGTTGAAGTTTCCGGCTGAGTCTTGGAAGGACGGGTCCGTCATGATCTTCGCAAGCAGGGCGTCGTCGCTAATGCCAAGGCCGAGATGCTTGGCATGAGTATCGACAGCCGCGCCGCCGATCACCCGCTCAAGCACGCGGTTCTCAAGACCCATCGCGCGCGCTTCCTGAAGGCTGAGGCTGCGCTTGGCCTGCTGGCTCATAGACCGCAGCACTTCCTGCTGCGCCCGCAAATAGCCTTGCGAGTTGATGTCCGTGTCACCGACACGGATCAGGGTCTGGCTGCCATAGCCTGTAAAAATATCGGCGATCCCCCAGACCGCAAAGCTGATCACCAGGAGACTAACAAGAATGAGGCCTAAGAACCGGCCAGCGCCTTTGCGTAATGTGTCGAGTGCCACGCCCCGAAAACCTTCCATTTCAACATTTGCCAAAGCCACGCTGGCGTCCGATGCTAGGACGGTCCGGCGCGGCGCGCGCATCATAGGTAGCAAGGGCCAGCGCGGCAAGGCGGCCTGAAGCATGCGCCAAATTCTCTGGAAAGCAGGAAAACCGTCAGGCGTGCAAGCGCCGCACAAGGCGGAGACGGGAGAGGGACGTGACTTCGATCAGGCCGCTTGTTGCCGGCAATTGGAAAATGAACGGTATCGACAGTTCGTTGGCCGAGCTCGGCGCATTGCGCGAGCAGCTAGCGGAGGCACCCGTTGCAGAGGCAGACGTCATGGTATGTCCACCGGCGACGCTGCTTAGCCGGGCGGTGGAAATTCTCGCCGGAACGGATATCGCGCTCGGTGGCCAGGACTGCCACCCTCTGCCGTCTGGGGCTCATACCGGCGACATCTCCGCGGAAATGCTGGCCGATGCAGGCGCCACAGCCGTCATCGTCGGCCATTCCGAACGACGTATCGATCATGGGGAGAACGACGCTCTGGTCAAAGCTAAAGCGCTGGCAGCCTATCGCGCGGACCTCACAGCCATCATCTGCATTGGTGAGACCGAAGCCGAGCGCCGCGACGGCGAGACGCTCGACGTGCTTAAGCGCCAAATTCAGGGGTCGGTGCCGGAGGAGGCGAGGGCCGCCAATACCGTGATGGCCTATGAGCCCGTTTGGGCCATCGGCTCAGGACTCACACCAACGCTCGACGATGTCGCGAAGGTCCATGGTTTCATTCGCGAGGTTCTCGGCCGGTTGCTTGGGCAGGCCGAGAGCGAGGCCACGCGAATCCTCTATGGCGGCTCGGTCAAACCTACCAATGCGGCGGAGCTTCTCTTCGTGCCTGACGTCAATGGAGCCCTTGTTGGGGGCGCCAGCCTCAAAACCACTGATTTCTACGGTATTCTGGCGGTCTACCGGGACGGAGCCGGGGGCTGATTCTTATGAGAACCGGGCTTGGCAAATCAGTTAATCTTGGCCATGGTGGACACTTGGTCTTGGGAGGGGGGACGGTTTTCCCAGAAGCATGATGGTATTTACGCGCTTCATAAGTCTTGCGCTGTTCACCGCTTGTGCGACGGCGGCACTCAGCACCGGTGCGAGCGCCGAGCCGCTCGACAGCGCGGATTGCAAGACCCTCAAAGCGGAGCAGAAGAGCCTTCTGACCAGCAAGCTCAAGGCGGCGCTTTCGCGAGGGCCTGACTGGGTGAAGGAAAATCTGCATAACGCCGACGAGATCGAGAAGGTCAGGCATTATCTGTTGGTCGAAGAAAAGACCGCTTTCCGGTGCCGAACCGACGGTGTACGGGTTCCAAAACCGAAGCCCATGGAGCTGCCTGAGCGTAAACCTGAGCCGCCGACCGTGGTCGCCGCTGTCGAAGAACCGCTCAAAGCCCTAGCAAGCGCCGCAACCAACTCGTTTCTGCCACTCCGCAAGCCCGGTTGGTCGTCCCCAGCCGAGGGCGATACCGAGCCCGCTCAGATGGCCGCCGACGCCAGCGATACCACCGCGTCGATAGAACCGATTCCAGCCCCTAGCCAAACGGTGGCCGATTCGGATAAGACAGCGCCTCAGCAAGACTGAGGCGATATATAATGAGTACGGTTCTTCTTCTAATTCACGTCATGGTTGCCGTTGCCCTCGTGGGCATCGTGCTGCTCCAACGCTCAGAAGGTGGCGCGCTCGGTATCGGCGGCGGCGGCGGCGGCGGCGGCGGCGGTTTTATGACCGGACGCGGCGCTGGCAGCGCCCTGACCAAGACGACGGCGATCCTTGCCGCCTGTTTCTTCGTAACGAGCCTCAGCCTCTCGATTCTGGCCAGTCGTAATGTCGACAACACGCCGTCTATTCTGCCAGCCGGGTCGTCGGCACCGTCCGATGGCGGCCTTGCGCCGCTTCAAATCCCGGGCGCGGCAGCTCCGACTTCGTCTGAGCCCGCGGCTCCGTCAGCGCCCCAGTCAGAGTAGCCTTTCTCATCGGAACTCCTGCGAGCGGGAACGCTCGCGGGGAAAAAAATTTCTGTTGTCAGTCGTCCTCGCGCGCTTGTTTGGGGGTACGCCTCGGTAAGGACTCGGTATAGGGTCAACGCCCATGGCGCGGTACGTATTCATTACCGGCGGTGTGGTTTCCTCACTCGGCAAAGGGCTCGCTTCAGCGGCTCTAGGGGCGCTCCTTCAGGCGCGGGGCTTTAGCGTCCGCCTGTGCAAGCTCGATCCCTATCTCAATGTCGATCCAGGGACCATGAGCCCGCTTCAGCACGGGGAGGTGTTCGTCACCGACGATGGGGCTGAGACCGATCTGGATCTCGGTCACTACGAACGCTTCACTGGGGTCGCGGCGAGCCAAGCCGACAACATAACCACGGGCCGGATCTATCAGCAGATTATCGCCAAGGAACGGCGTGGCGATTACCTCGGCTCCACCGTGCAAGTTATTCCCCACGTCACCGACGCCATCAAAGAATTTGTCGTCACCGGCAACGAAGACACCGATTTTGTGTTGTGCGAGATCGGCGGCACCGTGGGCGATATCGAGGGGCTGCCGTTCTTCGAGGCGATACGCCAGCTTGGCAACGAGCTGCCGCGAGGCCAGACCGCCTTCGTCCATTTGACGCTGGTGCCGTTCATCCCGAGTGCGGGCGAATTGAAAACCAAGCCAACCCAGCATTCGGTCAAGGAACTGCGCTCCATTGGCATCCAGCCAGACATCTTGCTTTGCCGGGCCGACCGTCCGCTGCCGAAAGACGAACGCCGGAAGATCGCTCTGTTCTGCAATGTGCGCCCCGAGGCGGTCGTCCAAGCGCTCGACGTTCCGAGCATCTACGACGTGCCAATCGCCTATCACCGGGAAGGGCTTGACCGCGAGTTGCTGGCCGCGTGCGGCGTCACCGACGCGCCGGAGCCAGACGTGGCGATGTGGCAGGAGATCTCAGAAACTGTCGCCGAGCCTGACGGCGAAGTAACCATCGCCATTGTCGGCAAATACACAGGCCTAAAGGACGCTTACAAGTCGCTGACCGAAGCGCTTGTCCATGGCGGCATCGCCAACAAGGTGAAGGTCAATCTCGAATGGATCGAATCCCAGGTCTTCGAGAGCGAGGACGCCGCCGCCTATCTTGAGCACGTCAACGGCATCCTCGTGCCCGGCGGCTTTGGCGAACGTGGGGCCGAGGGGAAAATCCACGCGGCGCGTTATGCTCGCACGCGAGGTCTTCCATATTTCGGCATTTGCTTCGGCATGCAGATGGCGGTGATCGAGGTTGCCCGCGACTTGGCCGGCATCGAAGGCGCGGGCTCGACGGAGTTCGGATCGACCAACGAGCCGCTCATTGGTCTCATGACCGAATGGATGAAGGGCGAGGAACTGGAGCGGCGCGAGCAGAACGGCAATCTTGGCGGCACCATGCGGCTTGGCGCCTTTGATGCTGTCCTCGCCAAAGGCAGCAAGGCGGCTGAGATTTACGGTTCTACCGAAATTTCCGAGCGCCACCGCCACCGTTTCGAAGTGAACGCACGCTATCGGGACCGGCTCGAAGCCGCCGGTTTGCTCTTCTCAGGATTGTCACCCGATGGGCTTCTGCCGGAGATCGTCGAAATCCCCGACCATCCCTGGTTCATCGGCGTGCAATTCCATCCCGAGCTCAAATCGCGGCCCTTCGAACCGCACCCGCTGTTCAAATCCTTCATCGGCGCGGCCGTGGAACAAAGCCGCCTCGTGTAACTCGATATGCCGGACACGATCCACAAAGGCAGTTGCGCCTGCGGCCAGGTGCGCGTCGAGGCGAGGGGCGAGCCTTATCGCGTCGGCGTCTGCCACTGTCTGACCTGCCGGAAGGCGCATGGCGCGCCGTTCAACTTCTACGCCGTGTTTTCCCCCGAGGCCGTGACGGTCGCGGGCGAAGTCATCGAGTTTGCAAGCTCCGAGAATGTGCGCCGCTATTCTTGCCGCAGCTGCGGCGCGCCGATCTATTCCAATTACGGACGCGACGACGAGTTCTATCTCTACCCTGGCTCATTCGATGAGCCGGGACTGTTTCAGCCGACCTATGAACTCTGGACTAGAAGGCGTGAGCCCTGGCTTCCAACCTTCCCGAACGTCGTCCGGCGTTACCCGGAAAGCCGCCCAAAATGGCGGCGCACCGAGCGCGATTGACCACCGCGCCAGTTGACGGGCCTGCTGCTTAAGGCCCATGGTCCGCCCCATGAATGAAGCCATGAAGCTCTCCCCAAGCCCCGCCGTTGCCATCGGAAAAGCCAACTTCGGCAATGGCTTGCCGCTATCTCTTATGGCGGGACCTTGCGTCTTGGAAAGCCGGGCGCACGCGCTGGAGACAGCCACCGCCTTGAAGGAAATCGCGGAGCGGCTGGGCTTCGGCCTCGTCTACAAGTCGTCCTTCGACAAGGCGAACCGAACGAGCGCCGGGAGTGCGCGCGGGCTTGGGCTGAACGAAGCCCTGCCGATCTTCGCCGAGGTGAAAGAGGTCACGGGGCTTCCCATCGTCACCGACGTGCACGAGCCCGAGCAATGTGCGGCAGTCGCTGAAGCGGTGGACCTCTTGCAGATCCCAGCTTTCCTCTGCCGCCAAACCGACCTTCTGGTGGCGGCGGCCAAAACCGGCAAAGCGGTCAACGTCAAGAAGGGGCAGTTCCTCGCACCCTGGGACATGCGCCATGTGGTGGACAAGGTGGTCGGCGCCGGCAATCCCAACGTGCTCATCACCGAGCGCGGCGTCTCCTTCGGCTACAACACACTAGTCTCCGACATGCGCGCACTTCCCGTTCTCGCCGAGACTGGCGCGCCGGTGATTTTCGATGCGACGCATTCAGTGCAGCAGCCGGGCGGGCAGGGCGGCACCAGCGGCGGCGAGCGGCGTTTCGTGCCAGTGCTGGCCCGCGCCGCGACGGCCGTCGGCGTCGCCGGTCTCTTCATCGAGACCCATCAAGATCCGGACAAGGCACCGTCGGATGGCCCCAACATGGTGCCGATCAAAGAGCTTGAACCGCTGATGTCTGAACTTGTCGAGATAGACCGTCTGGTGAAACGGCGCTCGTAATGAGGGATTATTCCGGAGCGATCAGCCGCTCGGCCGTCTGATTCCAACGCCAAAGCGCATCCTCAGTAAGATGCGTACCGCCCCACCACTCGTCGACGTCGTGGTGCGCGGCCCAATCGGCGCCACCAGCCAGCACCGCCTTGCCCAACGAGGTAAGACTAAGCCGGCTCGTAAGGTAGGCCTTCGCCAGTTCTTGATCTTCGCGCTGGAGGGGCGCTTCCTCGAGCCCGGCAATCATCGGTTCTTCGGCGAGGCTGAGACTGTCCAGCAGACGCCAGAAGCTCCAGTCGCCCATGAATTCGGCATCCTCAAGCCGTTGCACGGAAACGAATAATTCAAGCGACGTAACGGACTCAGACTCAATCGTACCCAGCATTTGTCGCTCGGTGCGCGACAGCCCGTCGACGCCAGGAAGTTCCTCCAGCGCGCGGATCACTATGGGCTTCAGGAAGGGCAGGGCGGAGAGATCCTCATCGAGAAGCTGTGCCCAGGCCTCCGGTGTCTTCTGCCGGAACGCGCTCCACGCGCGCTTGGCAAGGTCGAGTTGTTTCTGGCTGACGGGCCTCGCAGTTGCCGCAAGGCCCGCTATCGCCTCAGGCTCCTGGCGGCCGATATAGTCGTCGATCTGGACGAGAAGCAGGGTGCTGTCAGCGCGCGGGTTGGCCGCGAACCAATCGAGCACCTGCAAGAGCTGCAGCTGATCGTAGAGGTCGTGCTCAAACCACAGAACCACGCGGCCAAAATTGGGGTTCATGGCCAGGCCGCGATTGCGTGCGGTCAACTCAAATTCGATCGCGGCAATCTCGCCGCCGCCGGCACCGGCCAAATACTCGACACGGGCAGCCGTAAGCTCTTCAAGCGTCTCGGTGAGCGGCACAGGACCCTCATGCAACACGTCGCGCCACGGCAGGACTTCCGCGCCGGGCAACGTGCGCCGAAGCAATTCTCCCGCAGCATCGCCATTGGTGATGATGAGATCAGTCACCGCGCTCACCCGCGTCCGCTATAGGGCGCGACGCCTTGTTCGGGAATCCACACGCCCTCGGGCGGCGTGCCGTGTTGCCAGTACACATCGATAGGTATGCCACCCCGCGGGAACCAATAGCCGCCGATCCGAAGCCAGGGCGGCTCGATCATATCCACGATGCGCTTACCGACCATGATGGTGGCGTCCTCGTGAAAGGCGCTGGTGTTGCGGAAGCTCGCGAGAAAGAGCTTGAACGACTTCGACTCGAGCAGCCATTCGCCCGGCGCGTAGTCGACGACGAATTGCGCGAAGTCCGGCTGGCCCGTGACGGGGCAGAGACAGGTGAATTCGGGCGCGGTGAAGCGCGCCACATAGGCCGTGTCAGCATGCGGGTTCGGCACACGCTCAAGCTCGGCCTCATCGGGCGAACCGGGAACCGGCGTCTCCGTTCCAAGCTGCTTTAGTCCTGTGACCTTTCCCGTCATGACCTACTCCGCGGCGAGCCGCATCGGCGGCCCATGATAGACGCAGCCTTCATGGCATGAATCACGCGCCACCACGATCTCCGACAATCCCGGAAGCCGGTTGTGCAGCCGGTCCCACAGCCACATGGCGATGCGCTCCAGCGTTGGGAATTCGAGCCCTTCCACGTCATTCAGCATGCGGTGATCGAGGGCATCGCGGGCGTCTGCCACGGCGGCTTCCAGATCGTCGAAATGCACGATGATGCCGGTCTGCGCATCCGGCTCGCCATTGACGGTAACGCGCGCGCGGAACGAGTGCCCATGCACCCGCGAATTGGGGTGGCCGGGAGGTGCGGAGGGCAGGAAATGCGCTGCCTCGAAGAAGAACTCTTTGTAGATTTGCATGAGGGGCTGTTTAGGAGATTTTGTGGCGACGGGCCAGGGCTTTGACCCTCAAACTGTATTTTTAAGGTAAACCGAGAAGTTTATGAATTTGCACGCTTAAGCGCCATTTTGGATGGGCTAGGCAATAGTCAATCGCCGCGCGCGCATTGTCAGGATTTCCCGATCCATCGTCCATCGGCTGCAACAGGAAATGCGTGAACTCTAGCGCCTGAACCTCTTCAGGCCAGAGCTCGGTCTGCGGATAGACAAGCTTCAGCTCATCGCCCGAGCGCTGCCGCAACGGCGCGCCAGCCTTGGGGCTGACGCAAATCCAATCGATCGAGTCTAAAGCGGGCAGAGTGCCATTGGTCTCCATGGCCACTTCGAAGCCGACCGTGTGCAGCGCGTCGACCAAAGCCTCATCCACCTGCAGCATGGGCTCGCCGCCGGTTAGCACGACGAAGGGGGGCGTACCGGAGTTGCCGCGCCAAGCTTCACGACATTTGCGAGCAAGCGTGTCGGCTTCAATGAACTTGCCGCCGCCCGGGCCATCAGTGCCGACGAAATCCGTATCGCAGAAATCACAAAGCGAGTCCGCGCGATCATCCTCGCGGCCCGACCACAGATTGCATCCCGTAAATCGGCAGAACACAGCCGGCCGCCCAGCCTGGGCGCCTTCGCCTTGCAGCGTGTAATATATTTCTTTGACCGAGTACATTTGCGGAACTTGGGCGTTCGAACGCGACAGGGCAAGGCAATTTGAGGGGGCGTGCCAAAACGCCACCGCCCGGCACGAGGCCGGACGTTACGCTTAAATCACATTTCTGAGTGGCCGTTTTAGCAGGGGCCATTGCCCCCGATCGCATGCTGCCGGACCAGAAATTCGGCGAGCGCCGATTCTTGCGACACGCCACGGCACCATTTGTAGTGACCGTCATACCAATTGTGTCAACGGAAGCCCGAACATCCGCGGTTCTGGCCCTGCATCGCGGTCGACTGCACGACCGCAAGCCCCGCATAATTCTGACAATACTGTTGCGGCGCGGCCATGGCGCTCGAGGCGACAACGGTCCCAAGCACAGCAGCTGAAACGATCAGGCCAATCCGATTCTGCTTGGTCATGGGTCTCTCCTGTTTCTCCATCTCCGGGCCCGGTTCGCTTCCGGGTCACTCGGTTGATGAGGGGAAAATCCCACAATCCGCCTGAATGGGTTTTGAACCTGCAGTTGTCTGGGGTTCAGGTTCGCAAAGCCCAGCCGCGCTAGCTTTTCGCGGTGGTGTTCCGCCACTCCTCAAAGCCTTTGGCGCGGAGCTCGCACGCAGGACACGTTTCGCAGCCGTAGCCCCAGTCATGACGCACACCGCGCTCACCTTTGTAGCAAGTATGGGTCTCTTCGATGATCAGCTGGACAAGCGTATCGCCGCCGAGCTCCTGTGCCAGCGCCCAAGTCTCCGCCTTGGACCGCCGCATTAATGGTGTGTCGAGAGAGAAGGGCGTGTCGGTGCCGAGCCGGATCGCTTCCTGCTGCGCGTGCAAGGTCGCGTCGCGGCAATCGGGATAGCCGGAATAATCCGTCTCGCACATGCCACCCACCAGCGCGGTCAGCCCCCGCCGGTAGCCGAGCGCCGCCGCGTAGACAAAGAACACCAGGTTTCGCCCCGGCACGAATGTAGACGGCAAGCCGGACTCCAACATGACGATCTCGGCGTTCGACGTCAGCGCCGTGTCGCCGATGGCCCCGAAGCTTCCAATGTCGATCATATGATCGGGTCCAAGCCTGTCCCCCCAGGCCGGAAAGCGGCTCGCCAGCGCCTCTCGCACATGCCGGCGGCATTCAAGTTCGATCCCATGGCGCTGGCCATAGTCGAAGCCAATCGTCTCGACGCGGGTGTAGCGATCAAGCGCATAAGCGAGGCAGACCGTGGAATCCTGGCCGCCCGAGAACAGCACCAGGGCTCCGGTCTCGGCGTTTAGGTTCGTTTTCGGCATTCCATCGATCCTCGGCTCCCAATCGCCCTGGTAGATATACGCCTTCACGTTGACCGCCGCCTAGGCTAAGACGGCCCCAGTTTTTCAAGAGGGCCCAAACGTCATGACTGCCATCGCCACCATCATCGGCCGGGAAATCCTGGACAGCCGCGGCAACCCGACCGTCGAGGTCGACGTCGTGCTTGAAGACGGCCACCATGGCCGCGCCGCCGTGCCGTCAGGCGCCTCCACCGGCGCCCATGAAGCCCACGAGCTCCGCGATGGCGGAAAACGCTATGGCGGCAAGGGCGTGAGGAAGGCGGTCGAGGCGGTGAACGGCGAGATCCGCAAAGCCCTGGACGGTTTCGACGCCAACGACCAGCGCGGGCTCGACGCGCTCCTATGCGATCTCGATGGCACGGCGAACAAGAGTCGGCTCGGCGCCAACTCGATCCTCGGTGTCTCGCTCGCCAACGCCAAGGCCGCAGCTTCAGCCCATGAGCTGCCGCTCTACCGCTATCTCGGTGGCGAAGACGCGACGGTGCTGCCCGTGCCGATGATGAACATCGTCAATGGCGGCATGCACGCCGACAACCCCATCGACTTCCAAGAATTCATGATCGTGCCGGTTGGCGCGCCGAGCATTGCCGAAGCCGTACGCATGGGCGCCGAGGTGTTCCATGCGCTTAAAAGCGCTCTGCACAGCGCCGGTCTTGGCACCGCGGTCGGCGACGAGGGAGGTTTCGCCCCCAATATCGCCTCGACCCGCGAGGCGCTCGATTTCGTCATGGCGGCGATTGAGACGGCCGGGTATCACCCGGGCAAGGATATGTATCTCGCCCTCGACGTGGCCGCGACCGAGTTCTTCAGCGACGGCCGCTACGAGCTGAAGGGTGAGAACCGCACGCTGACATCGGACGAAATCGCCGCCTATTACAGCGACCTCGTCGCCAACTATCCCATCTTCTCAATCGAAGACGGCATGTCGGAAGACGATTGGGACGGCTGGCGCGTCCTGACCGACGCCTTGGGCGACCGCGTCCAACTCGTCGGCGACGATTTGTTCGTCACCAATGTCGCGCGGCTGCAGGAAGGCATCGAGAAGCACATCGCCAACTCGATCCTGGTCAAGGTCAATCAGATCGGCACTTTGTCCGAGACCTTCGATGCTGTCCGCATGGCGCATGATGCGGACTACAGCGCCGTGATGTCGCATCGTTCCGGTGAGACCGAGGACACCACCATCGCCGACCTCGCGGTGGCCACCAATTGCGGGCAGATCAAAACCGGCTCGCTCGCCCGTTCGGACCGGGTGGCAAAATACAATCAGCTCATCCGCATCGAAGAAGAGCTTGGCCCCAAAGCCCGCTATGCCGGCGACTCGGTGCTGAAGCGCTAAAAAAAACCGCCCGACCGTAACTGCCGCTTAACCAGTCCCGACCGATTCTGGCGATTCGTTTCGCCATGACTTGGAGACGGAATTGCGGTTTCGGGCGTTCATTTTTCCACTGCTTGCCTTGGGCGTCGGTGGCTATTTCGGCTACCACCTCCAGAACGGCGATCATGGCCTAACGGCTCAGGCCGATCTGGAGGGTCGCAGAGACGTGCTCGAGGGCGAACTGGCGGGCTTGCAAGAGATCAGGCAGAGGATCGAGCGCGATGTGGCGCTGCTCAGGCCCGAAAGCCTCGACCCCGACATGCTGGACGAGCGCGCCCGCGCCATCCTGAACCTCGCCCATCCCGACGATCTCGTCCTGATGAAACGCCGCCAGCCCGATCCGACCGGTCCGCTGACCAAGCGCTAGCCGCGCCTGCAATCTCCGTCCACAACGTCACGCCGGCCCGCCTTCCAGCCTCCTTCTCAACCGTGCTAGCGTTTTAACGCGCGCCTATAGTTTGAGTCGGAGGAGATCAGGATTGACCAGCCCAAGCCTGAACCCGGGAGCGGCCAATTTCTGGATGGACCAGGTTCCCACCCCAAATCCCACGCCGCCATCGGACGGTCCGCGGCTGTCGCCTGACGAAGAGCTTTCCGCCTACCGCCGGATGCTGCTTATACGCCGCTTCGAGGAAAAGGCCGGCCAGCTCTATGGCATGGGTTTTATTGCTGGCTTCTGCCACCTCTATATCGGCCAAGAGGCCGTCGTCACCGGCATGATGATGGCGCTCGGCGAAGACGATCAAATTATCACCGCCTACCGCGATCATGGCCACATGCTTTCCACTGGCATGGACCCCAAGGGCGTCATGGCCGAGCTGACAGGACGCCGCCACGGAATTTCCAAGGGCAAAGGCGGCTCGATGCACATGTTCTCGGTGGAGAAGAATTTCTTCGGCGGCCACGGCATTGTCGGCACGCCAGCACCGCTCGGCACCGGCCTCGCATTCGCCAACAAATATCGCGGCAACGATTCCGTCTGCGTCAGCTTCTT
Organism: Methyloceanibacter sp.; assembly: GCA_018067145.1. Classification (GTDB taxonomy): domain Bacteria; phylum Pseudomonadota; class Alphaproteobacteria; order Rhizobiales; family Methyloligellaceae; genus Methyloceanibacter. The sequence continues at coordinate 5,544 of JAGPVD010000022.1, read as the reverse complement.
TGGCGAAGGCGCAGCCAATCAGGGCCAAGTCTATGAGAGCTTCAACATGGCGTCCTTGTGGAAGCTCCCCGTGGTCTACGTCATCGAGAACAATCACTACGCCTTGGGCACTTCGGTCGAACGATCAAGCGCCCACTCCGAGGAGCTTTATCACCGTGGGGCGGCCTTTGGCGTTGCCGGCGAACAGGTGGACGGCATGGATGTCGCAGCCGTCGAGGATGCGGGCAAGCGGGCGCTGGCCCATGCCCGAAGCGGCAAGGGGCCGATGATCCTCGAAATGCTCACCTATCGCTATCGCGGTCACTCCATGTCGGACCCGGCCAAATACCGGACGCGCGAAGAGGTGAAGGACATGCGGGAGCACCATGACCCCATCGAGCTCGTGCGCAAGCGTCTGTTGAAGGCCGGGCGGAGCGAGGATGAACTGAAAGACATCGACCGCGAAATCAGAAGCGTGGTCAACGAGGCTGCCGCCTTCGCGCAAAGCGATCCCGAGCCCGACCCGTCCGAACTCCATACCGACGTGGTCGCGTAGATAGGCCGCGAAGAAGATGCCCACTGAGATCCTCATGCCAGCGCTCTCCCCAACCATGGAGGAGGGAACGCTCGTCAAATGGCACGTGAAAGAGGGCGACACTGTCCAGACCGGCGATGTGATCGCCGAGATCGAGACCGACAAGGCGACCATGGAAGTCGAGGCCCTCGACGACGGCAAGATCGACAAGCTTCTTGTGCCGGAAGGGACCGAACACATCCCAGTCAATCGGCCCATCGCCATGCTTCTTGCGGACAACGGGCATCCCGCCGAGGGGCACTCCTTCGAGGCACGGCCTACCGCCGCACCTCAGCCGATCGAGGTGGAGGAAGTGCCTGACCCCGGAGAGGCACCGCCCGAAGTCGAGATCGCGCCCGCCGGCCCGCAAGCCGCACCTGCCGAGCCAAGACCGGAACAAGATGTTCCAAAGCGCGCTGTGCCGCCAGGCACCGAGATGGTCACCCTGACCGTGCGCGAGGCCTTGCGCGACGCCATGACCGAGGAGATGCACGCTGACGCGGACGTGTTCGTCATGGGCGAAGAGGTCGGCCAATACGAAGGCGCCTACAAAGTCACCCAAGGACTGCTCGAGACATTCGGCGCGCGCCGCGTCATCGACACGCCAATCACCGAATATGGTTTTGCCGGTGTCGGCGTCGGTGCGGCGTTTGCCGGCCTGCGTCCCATCGTGGAGTTCATGACGTGGAACTTCGCCATGCAGGCCATCGACCACATCGTCAATTCCGCCGCCAAGGCGCTCTATATGTCAGGCGGCCAGATGCATTGCCCCATCGTATTTCGTGGGCCGAACGGGGCAGCCGCCCGTGTTGGCGCCCAACACAGTCAGGATTTCTCCTCCTGGTACGCTCACGTGCCAGGCTTAAAGGTGATCGCGCCTTACACTGCCGCCGACGCCAAGGGGCTGCTGAAGGCGGCCATCCGCGACAACAGTCCCGTGGTGTTCTTGGAAAACGAAGTTCTCTACGGCCAAAGCTTCGAAGTGCCGAAACTCGACGACTTTGTCCTGCCCATTGGCAGAGCGCGCATCGCGCGGGTGGGTCGTGACGTGACCCTCGTCTCTTATTCGCGCGGGCTCGCTTATACGCTCGATGCCGCCGAACAGCTTGCACTGCAGGACATCGAGGCGGAGGTGATTGACCTGCGCACATTACGGCCGCTCGATATTGGAACCGTCGTGAATTCCGTGAAGAAGACCAACCGCATCGTCACGGTGGAGGAGGGCTGGGCAATCTGCTCCATCGGCTCGGAAATCTGCGCGGCGGTGACAGCCGAGGCGTTCGATTATCTGGATGCCCCGCCCACCAAAATCACTGGCGCCGACGTCCCCATGCCCTACGCGGACAATCTTGAGAAACTGGCGCTGCCGTCGGTCGAGCAAGTGATCGCGGCGGCAAAAGCCGTCTGCTACCGGAAGTGACGGACGTGGTGGATCAACCCCGCGACGGCTCCGCCGAACAGGTGATGAGCCAGATCGCCAAGCAGATCAGGGCCAACGGCAACGGTCATGGAAATGGCCAGCCAACGCGTGTGTTCGCTTCACCCTTGGCCCGGCGTCTAGCGCGCGAGAAGGGAATCGACCTTACAGCGCTTGTTGGGTCGGGCCCGGATGGCCGTATCATCGAGGCCGACGTGAAACACGCACGCGTCAAAGAGGCGCCTGCTTCGAAGCCGGTTAACATCGAGATTGTCGAAGAGGTCGCCGAGGACATCGGGGACGCCCCCACGCCGCACCGGAGCGAAATCGTGACGGCGCCGGCGCCCGCCGCCATGCCTGGCCTGTCGGACCAGCAAGTGCTCGCACTCTACGATCCTGGCACCTATGAGTTGGTGCCCCACAACACGATGCGGCGCATGATCGCCGAGCGCCTAACGCTCTCCAAACAGACTGTCCCGCATTTCTACCTGGCAATCGATTGCGACATCGACGCGCTGCTGACCGCCCGCGCCCGACTGAACGACATGGCGCCGGAGGATGGTCCGCGCGCGTTTAAGCTCTCGCTCAACGACTTCATCATTAAAGCCATGGGCATGGCGCTGCAGACCGTCCCGGGCGCCAACGCGACTTGGACGGAGGAGGGCATCTTGCGCCATCGCACCTCCGACATCGCCGTCGCCGTGGCACTCGAGGGCGGTGGCATGCATACGCCGGTCATCCGCTGCGCCGAGGTAAAAAGCCTGTCGGAGATTTCTAACGAGATGCACGATCTCGCCGAGCGCGCCCGCACAAAACGTCTCGCGCCCCACGAATATCAAGGCGGCGCGACCACGATTTCCAATCTTGGCATGTATGGCATCGACCGCTTCGATGCGGTGATTAACCCGCCGCAAGCCTCGATCATGGCGGTGGGCCGCGCCCAAAAGAAGCCCATCATCAAAGGCGATGCGGTGAAGATCGCGACCATGATGAGCGTGACCTTGTCCGTCGATCACCGGGTCATCGACGGTGCGCTCGGGGCAGAGCTGCTTGCCGCGTTCAAAGCCTTTATCGAAGACCCGGTCACCATGCTGGTCTAGGGTCGCAGCCCTCATGGTCACCCAACCGACAATCCGGGCCGCAACGCTTGCCGCCGCTTCCGCGCTCGTGGTGCTGATGGATATCGCCGGCGAAGGCATGCCAAATCTCTTGTGGCGCTCGCTGGCGGCGCCCGCTCAGTCTGCCCTCGAAGTTGGCCGCGACCGCGCACGCCGCGACGAGGGGGGCTTTTCCTACCGGAACGCCATCGTCGCCGAATTGGACGGCGAGGTGGCAGGAACCCTCGTCGGGTATCGCCTCGACGATCCTTACGACGCCGGCAATCTGGATGAATTGTCCGAGACCGTGCGTCCGCTCGTAGCGCTCGAGGCGAGAGTCCCAGGCTCCTGGTACATCAACATACTCGCCACGTTTGCCGAGCTTCGTGGGAAGGGAATCGGAACAAGGCTTCTCGACGCCGCTGAGACCAAGGGTCGCGAGGCTGGAACCCCAGTCCCTCAGCGTCATCGTCGGCAGCTGGAACGAAGGCGCCGCCCAACTCTACGCCCGCGTCGGCTTCGTGAACATCGCTCATGATCCTGCGGCCTTGCCGCTAGACGTTCCGAAATCGGGCGACTGGATCCTTATGACGAAGTCGCTTTAGCGCGAGACCGCAAAGGCCGAATTATTCGTCCCTCGTCTTCCCCCATCCCGAATTGTCGGTGATGATGGACGAATCGGTGCTCGACGCATTCAACCGCGCCTCCAAATCTGGTCCCATAGTAGTGGAGCGCAACCGAGCCCGACCAACTATGGGAGAAATAACATGAGCCTGATTATTTTCCTGATTGTCGGCCTGATTGCTGGCGCGCTCGCGTCTTACATTATGGGTCGGAAGCAAGATCTGCTGGTGTATCTGTTGATCGGCGTCGTCGGCGCCGTGGTTGGCGGCTTCATCGCCGGCCTGATTGGCATCGGCGCCTACGGAATTATCGGCCAGATCATTGTGGCCACCCTGGGCGCCATATTGTGCCTCTGGATATGGCAGCGCGTCCGCTAGACGAATATCGCCCAGTGCCTGAAGAAGGAGGCTAACTCAATGGAAGGTCATGGATTGCTTTCGATGCCGGGTGTCGGTTTTTTCGGCATGCTCATCATCGGTCTGACCGCCGGCTATATCGCCGAGAAGGTAACGGCGAGCGATCACGGGCTACTGACCAATCTATTGGTCGGCATCGCCGGCTCGTTCGTCGGCGGCACGCTTGCAGGACTCTTGAACATTGAGTTCTACGGCTGGCTCGGAAATCTGCTTGTCGCGTCGATTGGAGCCGTGCTGGTGTTGTGGTTCTGGCAACGCGTCAGGGGACACGAAGCAGGCTAAGCCGGTAGATGGTCACAGTGATCGACAATTTGCGTGAGACGACGGTGCGGCCGCGCCATCCCGAAAAGGCGCGGCTGCCCGACACGCCTGTGCTGCCGAAGCCGCCTTGGATCCGCGTCAAGGTACCGGGCGCCCATGCTTTCGATGCAACACGGGCAATCCTACGCGAGCATCGCCTGCACACGGTTTGCGATGAGGCTGCCTGTCCGAATATCGGCGAGTGCTGGGGCAAACGCCACGCCACCGTGATGATCATGGGCGATACCTGCACGAGGGCTTGCGCCTTCTGCAATGTCGCCACCGGCAAACCTGGCGCGCTCGACGCGGGCGAACCAGCGCGTGTAGGCAAAGCCGTAGCCGCGCTCAATCTCGCCCATGTGGTGTTGACGTCGGTCGACCGCGACGACCTCGACGACGGTGGGGCTTCGCATTTCGCCCGGACCATCGAAGCCGTCAGACAAGAGGCCCCCGGCGCGACCGTCGAGGTGCTGACACCGGATTTCTTGCGCAAAGTCGGCGCGCTGCAGACCGTGATCGCGGCGCGGCCCGACGTGTTCAACCACAATGTCGAAACGGCGCCCTCGCTCTACCGTCGCATTCGTCCAGGGGCTGACTATCTCCACTCGCTCGCGCTTTTAGCGCACGCCAAGCGGCTCGACCCTTATGTCTTCACCAAGTCCGGCATCATGGTGGGGCTTGGCGAGACGGGCGTGGAAATCGCCACCGTCATGGACAATCTGCGCGCGGCAGACGTCGATTTCCTCACAATTGGCCAATATCTGCAGCCGACGCGGAAACATGCGGCCATTGACCGCTTTGTCACGCCGGAAGAGTTCCAATCCTATCGGCGCCTTGCCGAAGACAAAGGATTTCTCCTCGTGGCCTCAAGCCCTATGACCCGATCTTCCTATCACGCCGCGGAAGATTTCGAACGGCTCAAGGCCGCGCGCCACGCTATGGCTGGCGTCTGAACGCCGACACACACCATGAACGTATTTGAAGTCAAACATCGCGTCGCCCATTCGGCGAAAGACATGTATGCCCTTGTCACCCGCGTCGAGGACTACCCGAAATTCCTGCCGCTTATTGAAGCGTTAGATGTCACGCGCCGCGAAGAGGTCGAGGGCAAGACCGTGCTCACCGCCACCATGCAGG
>JAGPVD010000176.1 GCA_018067145.1 Methyloceanibacter sp. | reverse complement strand
ATAATACAAAAGAGTAAGAAACCTTGAATTTGCCGGAGATACAAGGATGAAGTTGTTTCGCTATAGTAAAGCTATGCGAAACAACTGAAGACGAAGAAGATTCGGTAAAGTCATGGTTTCGAAATCTAACTATGAGTATTTTCGTAAATAACGATACCCGACTACTTGTCCAGGGTATAACGGGAAAAGAAGGCCAGTTCCACACCCGCCAGTGCATTGAGTACGGTACAAATGTGGTGGCCGGCGTTACCCCGGGTAAAGGCGGCCAGGCAATGGATGGCGTGCCCGTCTTCAATACGGTGCGCGAGGCAACTCAAAAAGCCGGTGCCAATTGCTCCATGATTTTTGTACCTCCCGCCTTTGCAGCAGATGCAATCATGGAGGCGGCTGATGCTGATATCGACCTGATTATCTCCATTACAGAAGGCATCCCGGTCATGGATATGCTGCGGGTGAAGAATTTTCTAACCTCAAAATCATCACGCCTCATAGGCCCCAATTGCCCGGGCATCATCACACCTGGCCAATGTAAAATCGGCATCATGCCCGGCCCTATACACCTGGAGGGATCCATCGGTGTGGTTTCACGTTCCGGCACCCTGACCTATGAAGTTGTTGACCAGCTTACGAAACAGGGATTGGGGCAATCCACCTGCATTGGCATCGGAGGCGATCCGATCAATGGCACCAACTTTATTGACTGCCTGGCTGCTTTTGAAGAAGACCCTGCCACAAAGGGTATCGTCATGATTGGAGAAATAGGCGGCTCAGATGAAGAGGAAGCCTGCGCCTTTATTGCCCGAAATGTCTCAAAGCCGGTGGTAGGATTTGTAGCGGGCCTGACTGCTCCCCCTGGCCGCCGCATGGGCCATGCCGGAGCAATTGTCAGCGGCGGCAGCGGTACGGCACAGGCCAAGATAGAGGCCATGCGCAAGGCTGAAGTTCATGTCTGCTCAGATCTCGGCAACCTTGGCGAGTTCTGTGGACATGTGTTTGCTGGTTTAAAAAATTGAAAATATTTTAGTGAAAGATAAATCTGATTTATTCAGTACTGGTTGAGGTCAAACATGACAGAAAAAATTAAAAAGAACAGGGTATTGGTTGGCAAGCCTGGATTGGACGGCCATGACCGTGGCGCCAAATTTATTGCCCAGGCTTTGCGCGATGCCGGCTTTGAGGTTGTTTATACCGGTATCCGCAGAAGTCCGGAGGAGATTGCGGCGGCTGCCGTTCAGGAAGATGTGGATGCGGTAGGTCTCTCATCACTTTCCGGTGCGCATATGCGGCTTTTTCCGGCAGTGGTAGAAGCTCTTGCCAAGGCAGGTGCCCCGGACATACCGGTGCTTGGCGGCGGGGTAATCCCGGAGGAAGATATCATTGAATTAAAAGCAGCAGGCATTGTTGAAATATTCACACCGGGCACCCCGATTGATACAATAATCAGCGCCTATCGGGATGCCTGTGAGAAAAAATCTACAGGCTGAGCAAAGCACGGATGACAATAGACAGATTACTGGAAGGACTGAGACAGAGAGACCCAAGGGCTATTGGCCGAGCCATCTCCCTGGTGGAAAACGGTGATGAAAGTGCTGAAATTATCCTCTCATCACTCGATGAAAATCTCGTCTCCCAGGCAACAATTCTTGGTATCACCGGCCCACCTGGAGCAGGCAAATCAACCCTTACCAATGAGATTATTGCCAAGCTGCGACACCAGGAAGAACGTATCGGTATTATAGCCATTGACCCCTCCTCTCCCATATCGGGCGGGGCCATCCTCGGTGACCGCATCCGCATGATGCAGCATGCCACTGACAAGGATGTTGTGATGCGATCCATGGCCACCCGTGGCAGACTGGGAGGACTCTGTGCCACAGCTGGTGCAGCGGTACGGATCATGGCCAGCTGCGGCTGCTCGACCATTATTATTGAGACCGTGGGTGTCGGCCAGTCTGAGATGGATATCATTCGCCTGGCGGATATTACGATCCTGGTAATGGCTCCAGGGCTGGGAGACGAAATCCAGGCAATGAAAGCAGGGCTCCTTGAAGTTGCAGACATTCTGGTGGTGAACAAGGCTGACTGCAAAGGTGCTGATATCCTGGCAATGGATCTTGAAGCAGTGACCCGCAAAGGCAGCGCTACACCAACCCAGGTTTGCATGACTGTTGCCACCGAGGGGAAAGGGGTTACAGAACTTCTTGACCGGATAGATAAATTGGACAGCGAGCACCGCGACAGCGGCGAAAGACAAAAAAGGCGCCGCGGGGCCCATAATCAGGAAGTGCTTGACTGGTGTCTGGAAATCCTTCGGCCTCAACTGCTGGATAAAATCATTAAACGAAAATTATCGGTTCTGGGTGATCCCAGGCTGAAAGCAAAAAAAATTCTGGAAGAAAAATAACAAACAGAAGGAAAAAACCATGGCCAAACATCCAAAACTTGCTGAATGGGAAGAAAATGAGCTGGCTAAAAGCTTAAGCCGGTTTCCAGAGCGCAAGGCAAAGTTTACCAATCATGGCGGCGACGAGATCCCCAGGTTGGCAACACCGGAAACGATAGATGAGCATTACCTCGACAATCTTGGGTTTCCCGGCCAGTATCCGTATACACGGGGAGTGCAACCCACCATGCACAGAGGCCGCCTGTGGACCATGCGGCAGTATGCCGGGTTTTCCTCTGCTGCAGAATCCAACAAACGATACAGATACCTTCTGGACCAGGGCACAACCGGCCTGTCCGTGGCCTTTGATTTGCCAACCCAGATCGGTTATGACTCAGATGACCAGATGAGTATCGGCGAAGTCGGCAAAGTAGGTGTGGCCATCGATTCCCTGGCAGACATGGAAACCCTTTTTGACCAGATCCCTTTGGATAAAGTCTCCACCTCCATGACCATAAACTCTCCAGCCGCTGTCCTGCTCGCCATGTATGTTGCAGTTGGAGAAAAACAGGGAGTGGCCCCGAAAGACATTCAAGGAACAATCCAGAATGATATTCTAAAAGAATACGTTGCCCGCGGGACCTATATTTTCCCCCCCAAGCCCAGCCTGCGGTTAATTACCAACATTTTCCAGTGGTGCGGCCAGAATACCCCTGCCTTCAATACCATATCCATTTCCGGCTATCATATCCGCGAAGCAGGATCAACGGCGGCACAGGAAGTTGCCTTTACCCTGGCCAATGGCTGCACCTATGTCCAGACAGCACTTGACGCCGGACTGGAGCTGGACGTCTTTGCAAGAAGGCTGGCTTTCTTCTTCAATGCTTCTTCGGACCTGCTCGAGGAGGTGGCCAAGTTCAGGGCAGCAAGACGGTTATGGGCACGCCTCATGAAAGAACGGTTCGGTGCAAAAAACAAGGCCAGCCTAATGCTCCGGTTCCACACCCAGACAGCAGGTAACACCCTTACGGCACAGCAGATTGACAATAATATTGTCCGGGTGACCATACAGGCCCTTGCAGCTGTCCTTGGCGGAACCCAGTCCCTGCATACCAATTCCAAGGACGAAGCCCACTCTCTGCCTACGGAAGAATCAGTCAGAACGGCTCTGCGCACCCAGCAGGTCCTGGCTCATGAATCCGGTGTAGTTGACACCATAGATCCTCTGGCAGGTTCCTATTACATTGAATCTTTAACTGACAAAATTGAACGTGATGCCCTGGCCCTGATCGACAAGATCGAGGAGTCCGGCGGCGTGGTCAAGTGCATTGAAGACGGATTTATCCAGCGTCAGATTGAAAATGCAGCTTACCAGTACCAAATGGAAATTGAGCGGGGCGAACGCATCATTGTCGGAGTAAACAAATTCCAAATTCAGGAGGAGAAAAAGCCTCCCCTGCTCAGAGTGGCCCCCGAAGTGGAAGAATCCCAGATTGCCAAACTGACTGAAGTGAAAAATAACAGGAACAACGAACAGGTTGCAAGTTTGCTGACCAGGCTGGAAACAGCGGCCCAGGGTGATGATAATTTAATGCCTTTTATTTATGATTGTGTAAAAGAGTACGCAACGCTTGGAGAAATCTGCAATGTTTTGCGAAAAGTTTTTGGCGAATACAAAGATAGAGGATAAAGTATGTTACAAAAGATTGACCATTTAGGGATTGCGGTACGGTCCATTGACGAGGCAAGAGTCTTTTATGAAAAAATCCTCGGCCTGCCATGCGAGGGTGAAGAGACCGTTGAATCACAAAAAGTAAAAACAGCTTTTTTTGCTGTGGGCGAAGTCCATATCGAACTTCTGGAGCCCACTTCGGAGGAAAGCCCGATTGCCAAGTTTCTCGAAAAAAACGGGGAAGGCATTCACCATGTGGCTTACAAGACAGATGATATTGAAGGCCAGATCAAACAGGCGCGCGAGGGCGGCTGCCGCCTTATCCATGAAACCCCGATTGAGGGTGCCGGCGGCAAACTGGTTGCATTTCTGCATCCCAAATCCACCCATGGCGTGTTAATGGAGTTCTGTGCAAAAAAAGACTGATTTCCAACAAGCCGGAATAAAGAGATATTTGCAATAGGAGCAGAGGAGAGAATATGGATAAGGATCTTGAAAAACTTATAAAAATGCGGGCCATGTCCCGTTTGGGAGGCGGTCAGGACCGCATCGACAAACAGCATGCCAAGGGCAGGATGACGGCCCGGGAAAGAATCCAGATGCTGCTTGATGAAGGTAGCTTTGAAGAATTCGACATGTTCAAGACCCACCGTTGTACCCAGTTCGGCATGGAAGGCAAGGAATTCATGGGGGATGGAGTGATCACAGGCTATGGCACTATAAATGGCCGGGTTGTTTATGTGTTTTCCCAGGACTTTACCGTATTTGGTGGTTCACTTTCAGAGACCTTTGCCGAAAAGGTCTGCAAGATCATGGACCTGGCCATGAGAAACGGCGCACCGGTCATCGGCCTCAATGATTCGGGCGGCGCCCGAATTCAGGAAGGCGTAGTCAGCCTGGGCGGTT
>JAGPVD010000008.1 GCA_018067145.1 Methyloceanibacter sp. | reverse complement strand
CACCAAGCATCAGAGTCTGCATTGCCATTCCGATGGAACGCCCCCTGGGGGAAGCACACCGCTGCGCATCGGACCCGCGGGTCACTTCAACTCTCTATTGGCTCTCCAATAAGCAATTGAAGTGAAAGCGGCGCAATTGCCCGCGCGGTGCTCTCTCAAAAGCCGTCCCCGCTGGCCGCACGATCAATAATCGCAAGCGCCTACGATAGTCACTCTCTTCCCTAGCCTCATTTCTTGCGCGCAGCCGGTTTCCGCTTGGCCGTTGTTTTGCGAGCAGCGGTCTTGCGCGCAGCCGGTTTCCGCTTGGCCGTTGTTTTGGGAGCAGCGGTCTTGCGCGCTGCTGCGGCCTTATTCTTCTTACGTGTGGCTGCGGCCTTGGCGGCGGTCGCCCGACGCTTGCGGGTTGCCGCTGCCTTGAGTGCCGTTGCGCGGCGCTTCCGCGTCTGTGCCGCCTTCTGACCGGATGTGAGTTCCTTGGTCGCTGCCATCGTCGCCTCCTAATAGCAAAGTTCCGTCCGCACTATAGCACAACCGCAAAGATTCTTTCTTGTTTGGGGTGATGACGAGAAATTCTTAGAAGAGCTACGATGAAGCTCGGCGCATTGCTGCTAACGTGGCCAAGCTGCCGGAGTTGTTGGAAGCCGCCAGGGGATAGAGGTCCGCTATGCGACTGATGATGAAATTCACTATACCGGTTGAGCGCGGCAACGAGGCTGCCAAAGATGGAACCATGGAGCGCGCCATCGAAAGCCTCGTTAAGGCGACAAATTCGGAAGCTGCATATTTTACCGTGATCGACGGCGAACGCGCCGATTAGAGGAGCGGACATCAGGCCACAAAATCACATGAATGGAAGAACCTGCGCCAGCCTGCCCTCCACGAAGATCGCCGCGACCCGCTCGAACAACCAGTATGTCGCTATCGTACCGATGACGTAAGCAGGCACCACCGAAGCCAAACGCCAGGATGCTGGTTGAAGCTGTCGATAGCCCCAAATAATTCCCAAAATCACCGCAACGAAGATCAACTGCCCTATCTCAACGCCAATATTGAAGAACAACAGCGCGATCGAGATTTCTGATTGCGGCAGCCCGATTTCCGCCAACGCTCCTGCGAAACCGAGCCCATGCAAGAGGCCAAATGCGAAGGCCACAACCCAGGGATAGCGTATGGCGAGACCGATGCGCCCTTGCCGAGCGTGAACGATCTCGACGCATAAAAAAACGATCGAGAGTGCGATCGCCGCTTCGACAGGTCGCGAGGGCACACTGATGAAGCCCAAGGTGGCCAGTGCCAGGGTGATGCTGTGGGCGACAGTAAAAGCGGTCACTGTCTTCACCAACATCCAAGGGCCACGCACGATCAGCAACAAGGCCAGCACGAAGAGCAAGTGATCAATGCCGAGCAAGATGTGCTCGATGCCAAGTGCCGTGTAGCGCTGGGCTGCATCGAGCCAGGAGCCTGAGCCGGTCCGAAAGTATGCAAGATCGATGTCGATCGTCCCGCCCTCGCGGGACACGAAGCGTGTCGCGGTCGAACCGTCGCCCCACTTGGCAGTCAGCATGACGCCCTCACGCCCCCATGGCAGAACCAGGGTATCTCGCGCGGTGAGGGGCGCCGTACAGGTAAAGGTATAGCGCACCTCGTAGGGGCCACGCTCACCGCGGGGGCTGCCGTCAAGCGTGCAACGATCCGGCAACTCCGGAGCGGTGATAAAATGGGCCAGCGATTGCGGAATTTTCGACGTTAGCCGATAGCTGCCGCCTGGAAGCTCAACCAGCTCGGCCGCGTCAACGCCGAGCTCATGTGCAACGGCCGTTGGCGCATTGATTGCCTGCACGAGAACAACAAGTGCCAGGACGATACATGTCCGCAAGGATCGGCGGCTAACCATCACCGGCGGCTCCACTTGGCTCGATGATGATTTGATAATTCTTCCGCATAGCCTCCAGCTCGCGGTTTAGGATCTCGCGCCGCTTGGCCGCCATCCATTCGCCTTCGATCCAGGTCTCCGCATCCTCAAATCTCGGCTGCCTTGCAGGATTGCGTTTGGCTATGCGGATAAAGTGTGCGCCTCGAGGAGACATAATTGGACCGTGCCAATCGCTGTCCTCAATAGTGAGAATCGCACGTGCGGCGTCGGGCCCCAACAGACCCGCAAGTTGCCCCTTGCTGGCGGCCGCTACTTTCCGGCCCATAAACGAATTGGAGTCGCCCATGGCACTGTGTTTGGCACCTTGTTTCAGCTGCGACAGGGTTCCCTCTGGCACGTGCTCGGGATCGGCAAAAAAAACGTGGTCGAGGGTGAGGGTCGGAGAACTTTCATAGCGCTCCTGATTTTTCTCGAAGAACGCGCGCAGTTCCGTTTGCGTTGGCTTTGTCTGTGTCAGATCGCGCGATAGGAGGAAACGCATATTCTGAACCAAGAGGCGCCGGATGCGGCCACTATTGTCCAGCCCGCGCTTCTTGGCCTCGCGGACCAGGATTTCCTCCTCGATGAACTCTTCCGCGACCTGCTGTTCCTCCTGTGGCGTGAGAGGACGCAGCAGCAATTCGGCACGTTCCTTTATCAAGAAGTCCTGGGTCGCCTTGTCGACCCTAATTGCCTCGTGCGCGCTACCCGACCACAACGCGCTCACCAAAAACAGAAGCCCTGCCGCCGCGACAAAGTGGACGAGCGGCTCGCGACGCATAAAATTGGCGATGCGCTTGATGTCGAGAGCCATAGTGATGTCCGCAATAGCACGATGATCCAAACAGACTCGTCCTCATCGTTGAGCTTGTAAATCTACAAAGTTAGTGGGGTTAACCGACGTCCGGAAGGCAAGACCACAAGAGCAGGCACTTCCGGCTCTTCTCGGCAATCTATTCATGGATCGAGATATCTGGATTTAGCGCCGAGCGCATTGCCCTCGTGCCGGATGGCTCCGCTTGTGGAGCGAAGCGGGCATGCGCGAGCAGAGACATCAGCATAGTGGCAGCTAGAAATGGGCCCTCGCCCGCAAGGAAAACACACCCTCCGTATTCGTGTCGGGATTATTGGAAGGATTCATGACCAGCATGGCGGACGGAGTCACCTGAACGATGGGCGTCAGTTGCAACCGATAATAGGCTTCGGCAACGTACTCGTTATTCGTGTTGGCCGCCGTTGGGTCCACCCAGCCAACTCCGAGACCAAGCCAGTCCTCATCGTGACCGAAGGGCTTTTTCCATACGAGCCCCGCAGAGGCAAACTGGCCTATCGATCCCTGGCGCTCAAAGGTCTTGCTGTATTTAGCGAACACGCCTAGATCGCCGAAATCCTGATCGACCTGTACCGAAAGACCTTGCGACGCTTTCTTGAACGAAGAGGTGCCCCGCTGGCCCGTCGAGTCGACTTTGTAGTAGCTGAATTTGTATATCCCGTTGCCCGTGGACTTGAACGGGTTCTCAAATTTGAGGGCCGTAGCATATGCGAGACGGCCATCGTCAAAAACGCGGCTGAAATTGATATTGCCGTCACCAGACGCATCGGAAACACCTGTTTCAACGATCATACTCTTGGTCAGCTTAAAGTCAGCTCCCACCATAGCGCCCTGTCCTGGCAGCGTGCTCGTAGGATTGCTCGCCAAGGGTGTTGACAAGAAGCTCTGCGTGTCATCGCAGGCATACCGACAACCGAGGTTGATGCCGGCGATTTCATCGTGACCCACAAACAACGTCAAAAAATCACCCGGCAACTCTTGCCGCCACAGCAGGCCTTTGATGACCTCTGAGTTGGCCGGCGAGTCGGACGAGAAATAGTTGATGCCCAGAGATTGTGAAAAGTCGGCGCCGCTCGTCCGGGTCAACTGCCTGAGGTGCAGATTGCTAAAGACAAAATAACCGGTTCCGATCCGCGTCTCGTTGAGAAGGCGCCAGACAAAAATTCCGTTGTATTGTTCGTTGGCCGTGAAATTCTGACTGCCACCCTGCGATCCCCTCTGCATCATGATCGTGGGGGCGAACAAATACGCCATGCCATACTTGTTCCAAAGGCGCCTATTAAACTCGACATAGGCGTCCATAATCTGTGGCGTGAGCGTAACCCGACCCTGCGCGGGCCAACCGATCGCGTCGAACTCGTCCACCTTCTCAACTGCCTCATCGAAAAGCTGGTCTAAGGAAGGGCCGCTCTGAGCTGAGACTGCTGCGGCGTTCGATTGTGCGTTGGCGTGCTCGATCGCTCCGCTGGCTAGCAGAAACACCACCACGAGGAGTGATCGCAAAACTGGTTTGCTGAAGACTTGTATCGACGCCATCTTCTACCCAATCCAGCCAAAAGAGCTGCTCTCCCTACCACTCCCATTGAACTGTTGGCATGGCAATCCGAGCCCGCAGCGAAACAGCAAAATCCGCGCTTTTTCTTCGCTGAGTGTCGCCGGGGCGCAACACTGACCAACCGCGCGAGTGAATCCTTCGCGCGACTGATCTGGTTTCTATCGCGCGTGCCGTTTTGTAAGTGGGCTCAGATACGGGTTTATGGTAGAAGATGCGCCGCTCTGCCGCCGGTTGGCGCATATTTTCCGGAGCCTCAACCGACTGATTATAGCGACCGGAAATTGGAGGTTAGCGTGACGAGTTTTCAACCCCGCGCTGCGTTTCTCATTATCATTGGGTTTGTTGCAGCCATCTGTGGTTTCGCCACGATAACCTATGCCCAATATTTCGACTACGACCCAGACAATCCCGCCGAACAGGCGCCAATAACCCCAGGCGAGAAGCTGGTCATCCCGTTGGACACAAAAGATCCAACCTACAATCTGTGGCAGACGCCGCGGGATGATCTTGGAAAGGACCGCAAGCCGGGTCCGATTAACATCCAGCGCTATCCCGGTGGTGCAGGATGGTCAGGAATTCCAACCTTTTTCAAACTGCCCATCGCGCTGACTCCTGAGGATTTGACCGCCGGTGACGTCGATGTCGCAATCTTCGGAGCTCACACCGATATGGGCGGCGGCTACCGCGGCGCGGCTTGGGGTCCGAATGCGCTGCGCGCCTCGCCCAGTACGGTCGGCTGGGGCGCCTTCTCGATGGACCACATGCTGACCCTGGTCAATCCGTTTAAGGAACTGACCATTGTCGATTACGGCGACGCACCCAACGACCCGATGAGCACGGAGCGCACGATGCACGCGGTGCGGGCCTTCATGCGCGAGGTTGCGGGCACTAAGAATAAGAAAGGCAAGCACGTCTTCCCGATCGTAATCGGCGGCGATCATTCGCTGATGTATTCTGATGTGGCCGGGCTTGCCGATGTTTACGGAAAGGGCAACGTCGGGGTAATCCATTTCGACGCCCACTACGATGCCAGCAAGCGCTTTTTCGGTCATCTGATTAGTCACGGCCAACCGGTATATCGCCTGATTGAGGAGGGGCACGTACCTGGCAAGAACTTCATCCAGGTTGGTTTGCGCGGCTACTATCCCGATGCCGAGGCCTTTAAATGGATGCGCGAACAAGGCTTCCGCTATCACACCATGGCGGAGGTGGAGAAGCGTGGCTGGAACGACGTCATGGAGGATATCATCAAGGAAGCGCAGGACGGTCCTGAGAATGTGTTTATCTCCTTCGATATCGACGTAATGGATCCCTCTTACATGCCTGGCACGGGCACGCCGGAGTCTAATGGGTTAACAGCACGCGAGACCTTTCCTCTAATTCGCCGCCTTTGCGCGGAAAGCAATGTGGTGGGTTTCGAATTGGTCGAATTGCTACCGTACCGCGATGACGGTTATCAGACGGTGCTTAATTCTGACCGTATCGTGCGAGAGTGTCTCGTTGGCGTTGCCATGCGCAAGAAGGGCATTGACGCCAAGCACTATCTGAGCCCACTCACCGTAGACGACGGGCGCGATTAGCACACAAGACGGCATTGTCAGACTAACTGGGTGTGAGCTGGCTGATCGGAGGCGGTCAGCTCACGTCCGCTTAGTCTGACAACGCCCTCGCACAAGCATCTTGCGGTTGGTAAAGGTCTGCAGCCTGTTTGCTTTCCAACCTTGCGGCGCTCCAAATCTATCGCGAAAACGCGAAGAAAGTTATGAGGCAAGGCTGCTGAGCTACCGGGGACTTTAGTCTAGAGAGGAAGCACATGAAGAGAATGAGCAAACTCCTATATGGCGTCGCCATCATGATGATCTGCGGCGCAGCTGCGCCTTACGCGTACGCACAATCGGCTACCGGCCTGGCATTGTTT
>JAGPVD010000004.1 GCA_018067145.1 Methyloceanibacter sp. | reverse complement strand
CGGAATTTCGATCACGCGTGCGTAGTAGAACGCCCGCTGCTTCGGATCGAAATCCGGATCGGTCCAAACGACACCAAGCTCAGAGTTCCCGATCGTGTTGGTGAAGTTTGCGGTCTTGGCGTCAACCGTATTGCCGACCGGCGGGACCTTCCCGTCAGAGCCGGGCTTGCGATCGCCGCTCCACGCCACGTCGTAGACCTGTTCCTTTGTCTCACCATTCTGGTCGAGCCAGCCCTTGACGATCTGGATTCGGTCGAGATTGCCGCCGATAGGGTCTTTAAGGGCATAGGCCATGAAGGTCGGCGCGTTGCTTCCGTCCGGTTTTGCCGGCAAATCGCCGCCCATGGGCACGCCCTTCGCATAACCAACAAAGGCGGGCGCGCGGCTGGCGAGGTCTGCGTCGTCGTACTTCCAGCCGCCGAAGAAACGCACAGCCATGCGGGTACCCGTAGTGGCGTAGACCTCCTTGCGCTCCATGGCATCGAAGATCGCTTCGCGCGTGTTCTCTGGAGCCCAGACAGCCGCGAGACCCGACGCAACCTGCTGCCAGCCCATGATGGTGCCGGCATCCGTCTTCATGAAGGGATGGGCCATGCGATCGGGGCTGGGTTCCGCACCGGAATGCTTGCCGAAGAAATTGTCTTCCTGCGTCGTCGCCAAGGAGGTGTGGCTGTCGGTCGAGCCGACCATGCCGAACTTGTACGGGTTGGTCCCAAGCTTGGCCTCGAGCGCGAGCCCGCGCTTCAAGGCCTCACGGGCATACTCCCCGGCCAGCATGTCTTCGGTCTTGGCCTCGGAAACGTCGAGATTACCGATGTCCCAAGTCTCGTAGTCGGCAAACTCGTCATTTGGCGACAGGAAGGGATGGGTCTCGCCGTCGCCCTTGATCTGAGTGGCTTCGTAGAGCGGTTCCCACTTGTCGCGCTGGCTGACATAAAGTTTGTCGAGCTTGCGTCCCGTATATTGCGCGTCGAGGGGGAACATGATGCCGTTCGACAGATTTCCGTTATGGGCGATCGCCAGGACGTCGCCGCCCGTGTTCTCCTTATAGGTCTCCAACCACTTATAGAGATCGAGAGGATCGGTGCTGCCTTGCGGGGCGACGGTCGTGTAGGGCACCATCCGTAGTGCCTTATCGCCGTCGTCGCGATACACCACGACCCGATGCAAATTGTTGCCCTTGGCCAGAGACGTCCACTCATAGCCGATGAGAGCGGTGAACTTGCCGGGGTCGTTATATTCTTCGGCGGCGTCGACCGTTTGCTTCCAAGCAGATTTGTACGGTCTGGAGTCCGGCGTATACATCAACGCCTTGGGGAACTCCCCTTGCGAGAATAAGCCGATTAGTTCAAGCGCGACATCGACGCCTTTGCCTGCCTGGACGCGCTCATACCAGTCCTTGCCAGTGGGATCGGATAGGATGTGCGGCGCGCCGGCGAGCATGTCGGGGAAGAACCCCATATTGTCGGAGTGATCAGCCACGACGAGGAAGTCGAGGGGGCGGGACAGCTTCGCCGGTAGTCCGGTCGCCGACTTTACCTCATCGCCGCGCGCAAATTGATAGGCCTCGCGTATGCCAAGGCGGTTACCGAAGGCGCCGGCGTCCATGGACATGGCGGTATGGAGATGGGTGTCGCCAAACAGTGGCCGGCTCGGAAATCCACGTTGGGCATAAGGCGAATACGCCTTTCCCTTATAGGCGCCGGACAAAACCTCCTCGCCATCGGGCGGCGGTGGCACTTGGGCCCAGGCTGCCTGAGAAAACATTAAAAACATTAGCGCCGTGGCAATCGCTGCCAGCAAGCCTTTTCCATCCATGACCGACCTCCCGAGTTTGGTATTCCCCTATTTTTCTAGTCCTCGTTTCCTGCCCAGTCCAGGACCGAGTTCCACTTCGAATATGCTGCCGTACAGAATTTTTCGCACCACTTCGGCATTGAGATCAACCGCTACTTCTATGACCAGGTCACGGGCGATAGCGGACGCGGCGCGAATCTTGGAGCGTTCGAGGGCCGCGTCGCCGCAATCGGGCGGGTGGCCAATTTGAACTTCCAGCTGGGCAAGATCCTGGTCTCCACGAGCCTCAAATATTTCCATGAGTTCGATGTCCAAAATCGTTTGGAAGTCGATCCCGGTTTCTTCACCGTGACGATGCCGCTGTCCGTTGCCGGATAATAGTTTTGGCGCCCAATGCGAGAAAGGCTGCGGCCTTGAAAGCCCCCGATATCGGTCACAGTTTGTGCAAAGTTCCTTGGGAATGTTAACGCTGCCACGCGGGTAACGCCGCTCCTCGGCCACCGCACCGCTAGAATGCCGGGCGGCTTCACCAGAAAACCAGCAAGACCTCAAAACCATGTCGGCGGAACTTGCCTTCAATCGTAGTGTTGATGTCGTTTACGGCGTGGCCGAAGCGGTCGCGCCCGGCGTCCGGCGCATCGTGGCCAACAACCCGAGCCCCTACACATTTCTCGGCACCAACACCTATGTCGTCGGATCGGGCAGCGTCGCCGTGATCGATCCGGGGCCCGCCGACGAGGCCCATCTTGCCGCGATCGTCGAGGCGCTACGGGGCGAACGCGTCACCCATATTCTCATCACCCATAGCCATCGCGATCATTGCGACGGAGCGTTGCCCCTACAGGCGATGCTCGGTGGCGAGATCGTGGCTTATGGACCGACCGGCACGACGCGCGGCGTCAGCACGCCGGACCTCGACGACGCCTTTGTCGATGGCGCCTTCAAGCCGGATCGTCCCGTCGAGGACGGCGACACTGTGAAGGCGGACGGCTTCGCGTTGGACGTGCTGCATATGCCGGGACATGCGCCGGACCATCTATGCTTTGCACTTGTGGGAAAACGCACAGTGTTTACCGGCGACCACGTGATGGGCTGGAACACCACGGTGATCGCGCCGCCGGAAGGAAACATGGCCGACTTTCTTGCCTCACTCGAGAAGCTGGCGCAGCGCAACGACAAGATATTCCTGCCGGGCCATGGCGGGCACATCCAAACGCCCCAGCGCGTGGTCCGCGCATACATCATGCACCGCAGATGGCGGGAGCAGAGCATTCTTTCCTGTGTCGATAATGGCGTGGGCACGATCCCGCGTATCGTGGCCAAGCTCTATGGCGGGCTAGACGCCGATCTCAAACAGGCGGCCGCGCTTTCGGTGCTCGCCCATCTTGAGTATTTGATCGCTCGCGACCTGGTGGTGGCGGAAGGCGCACATGACCGGCTTAGCGCCTTCTTCGTGCGCGCCGCCTCCGAACCTTCTTCTTGACCGTCTTCGGCTTCGGCTGCACCACCACTTCTTCCTGCTTGGGCGCGGCCTGCTCGAGCACTGTCTTCTCGCCCTTCTCCAGCGCCGTTGTCACCTCGCCGTAGAACGCCCGGATGCGGTCGGCATTGGCGCCGAAATCATTCTTGCCGTAGCGGGAAGCGGAGCGGATATCGATGAGCGCGTGGGCGTCGTCGCCCTTCACCCGGATCACGATGTCATCGGTGTAGCCCATGATCATGGTCCGGTCGGTGGCTTCGATCCGGCCGACGCCGCTCTCGCCCGGGGTCTCGTTCACGACAACGGTCCAGCCAAGCCGGGCGACCGCCTCGTTGACCATCGTGAAAACTTCCGGGGCCGAACGTTCGAGCAGCACGGGTCCGATATCGCCATAGGCCTCGGCCTGCAACTCCGCCTGCTCGACGTCTGGATTGGCCCACGGGTTGGCGTCGGCCGGACGCTCCTCGCCGAGCATTGTGAGCTGAAGCGCATCGGCCGGCGTTGTCTGCACGTCGGTGAGCTGCGGCAGCAGAAGGGCCTTCGACAGGAACAACACCGGTAGCGCCAGCCCGATCATCCCTAAGACGATCGCGGCAAAATCTTGCGCGGCTCCACTCTGGCCGCCGAACCAAATTCGAATGAGCGAGACCAAGGCGATCATGATGGCGATCCACAGTCCCACCACCGAGACGCCGATGAGATTGACGGCCGCAGGCGTGCCGAGCCCGGCGAAGCGATGCAGAATGACCGTCAGAATGAGGAGCTGCAGGAAGAAGAGCGCGATGCGCCGCGCCCATTTGGCCTCCCACGCCACCTTGGTCTCAAGGCGCGCGGTCGAATACCGATCCATGGAGTAGCTGGCGGTCACGTCTATAGGCCCTCATGCTGAAGTCGCACCATCATCCTAGCGCTAAATGGAAGCCGTGGCAGGTTTGTGGTGGGTCGCATCACACCTGCTGATATGTAGCTCGATGGGTCGGTGCACCGCGGCATAGCCGATGCCGCCTGAGGCGCCGGTCAGGACCAGAGTCTTGCACTCCTCGCTGGGAATGAGGGCCATGACGATCGAGGTCTCAGGCGAGTCGCGCGCAAAAGCGTATTACGGATAGAGGCGGGTCTTGGCCCAGCGGCCGTCCGGGGTCGCACGGCGGAACTCGATCCGATCGTGCAGACGAAATTTGCCGTTCTGCCAAAA
>JAGPVD010000163.1 GCA_018067145.1 Methyloceanibacter sp. | reverse complement strand
CGTGTGATGTCCGTTGGATCCGTAAACCAGGGCTCAGCGTATGAACCACCTTGCTCCACCGTTTCACCGGGCTGCTGGGCGAGCGCTGGGGTCGCCAACTCGATCGCCATGACTAAGGCCAGGAACAGCCGCACGATGGCCCCCGCATCACCGGACTCAAAACCCAAAGCTGGAGCTCCGCAGCAAACCCGGGAGATCTTAGCACTTACGCCGCCGGCAGGCTGTAGCGCTGAAACAACAGTCTATCGACAGCTCAAAAACGTTCACTGCGGCCAAATAAACGTCACAGCAATTCGATTGCGATCGCATCTTCCCAAAGCCATAGGTTCTTTGAGCCAGATCAAAGTCTCCGACCCCACCTCCTGTACGAGAAAGGTGTGATGTCCCCTCATCACCCCTCTGAACTCGAGGAGTCTCGCCCTGAGCGGGGCTTCTTTGTTGCAACCATCCAGATCTGCGTTCAGCCGCTGACAGTGGAACGGCCCGTAGCCATTGTCCCTGCATTAGTGAGGAAGTCGCATGCTTGATAAAAATCCTGACGGGGCCGCAGCAAAGGCGACCAACGCTGTCGTCAAGCCGGAGGATGTCACTTCCGATCAGGCTGCGCCCGAGCCGTCGAACTTGGAGACCGGGCCGCAGGCACAACACCGCCTGGCCGAGATGCGCCACGACCCGGAGGTGGTCCGTCGCGCCTTCGAAACCGGTGAGTACCCCTACCACAGCAAGATGCGCACCGTCGCCTACGAGAAGCAGAAGGCAACACTGCAGGCAGAACTGCTCAAGGTGCAACGCTGGGTAAAGGAGGCCGGGGCCAAAATTGTGGTGCTGTTCGAAGGCCGCGATGCGGCCGGCAAGGGTGGAACTATCAAGCGCTTTATGGAGCACATGAACCCGCGCTCCGCACGGGTCGTAGCCCTGGAGAAGCCGAGCGATAAAGAGCGCAGGCAGTGGTACTTCCAGCGCTACATCAAGAACCTGCCCACCGCTGGCGAGATCGTCCTGTTCGATCGCTCCTGGTACAATCGGGCCGGGGTGGAGCGAGTGATGGGCTTTTGTTCGCCCAACGAATATCTAGAGTTCATGCGCCAGACCCCCGAGCTCGAGCGCATGCTGACCCGCAGCGGCATCAAGCTCTACAAGTACTGGTTCTCCATTACTCGCGCCGAGCAACGCCGGCGCTTCGAGTCTAGGGAGACCGATCCGCTCAAGCAGTGGAAACTCTCGCCCATTGACGTGGCGTCACTGAAGCATTGGGACGAGTACACCGAGGCCAAGGAGGCGATGTTCTTCTACACCGACACTGCCGACGCGCCATGGACCATCGTCAAGTCCGACGACAAGAAACGGGCCCGACTCAACTGCATGCAGCACTTCCTGTGGTCTTTGCCCTACCCAGACAAGGATCTGAGCGTCGTAACCGGTCCCGATCCGTTGATCGTGGGCGACGGTTACCACGTCGTGCACGCGAGCGAGCACATCCTGGGCAAGAGCCTGCACCCGGACGCGCGCAAGACTTAACGGGGCATTGTCACTTCACTCTTTAGAGGGTTGCTCCTCCACGGTCTTGACGACTGCCCGGTTTGCGGCGGCGGTGACGATGGCGTCGCAGATCTGAATTTCCGACAGCGACCAACTGCTCTAGACGCGCCATCTATACCCGCAAATCCTCAGACGGAGGGCTAGAGGCCTAGAAACCCCGAAGGAATGCATCGATGTAGCGATCGTGCCAGGGGTCGGAACAATCGTTGGCATGAAACCCAACATGGCCGCCGCTGCGCGGCAACGCGGTCCGGATGTTCGAATATTTTGCCTTGGCAATCTCGACAAATGGTCCGGATGGAATCCAGGGATCGTCCAACGCGTGAATAATCAAAAGCGGTGTGCGGATTGCCGATACTACGCGTGCGCCGGCGGTGCCCGCGTAGTAGTCGTCTGCGCCTTGGTATCCATTGCGCGGCGCAATGAAACGATCGTCAAATTCGTAGATTGAGCGCGCTTCCCGGATCGCGGTACGTTCGGCAGCGCTCAGCCGCGCGCCGGCTGCCCGACTTTCCACCTTCATGGCGTGCAACAACCACACATGATAGAGCCAGTTGCGTGGCGCCTTGAGGCGCTGGGTGGCCTGTGCAGGCTCTATTGGGGGCGAGACAGCAGCCGCGGCGATCACTGGCAAATCGAGCGTGCTCTCGGCGAGAAGGTTGATCAGGATATTGCCGCCGAGGGAGTAGCCGATCAACACTAGGCCACGAGAGAGCAGCGCGCTGTCCAATGTCATGAGAGATTCGCGGATTTCGCAGCCACAGCCGGAATGGTAGTGCCCGCCGCAGGTTGCGCGCGACGCGCCCGCGCCCCTGAGATTGAGGCGCAGCACGCTACGCCCGTGCTTCAAATGGAACGCCGCGCTGGAGCGCATGTAGACGCTGTCTTCGGATCCGGCGAGGCCGTGGATGAGAACCACAAGCGGGCCGTCTGCGGTCGAACCAGGTCGGGCAGTGGGTTCCTGGAGCAAGGCGGCCAGCTTATCGCCACTGCCGTCGCCGATCGGGAAATACAGGCGCTGAGATGAATGCGGCGGGAAGGAAACGAACGGCAACAACCGGTTGCGGATCGTTTGCAGGTCTCCGCCCCACCATGGCGCACGTGCCCTGAATGCGGGGGGATAATCCGACACCGTCAAGAGTCCCCCGGCTTTCGGGCGTTAGGGTCCGCTGAACCCGAGGCCTCAGCCGTCGCCCTTCGCAACCTTATAACCGACATAAGGGCATCATTTCTTGTCAGTATTCGCCATCCGTGACTCGAGCGTCGATATTGTAGTCTGAATGTGCGCACCAGTAGGACAGATGGCCAATCTTCCCAAAT
>JAGPVD010000189.1 GCA_018067145.1 Methyloceanibacter sp. | reverse complement strand
CCTGGAGCAAAAATCAAAAGAGATTCCCTGACAGGGAAGGGTGATATCAAGCTTAGCGTAAAAATGGGGCCACAACCGCTCCATGATATAAAATCGCTTCAAATAAACGGCGAATTTATTGTCAGCAATGCTAGTGCAGATGAAGAGGCAAGTAGTGTTCATATAAACTCCATTAAAGGGCGGATTCCCTGGCAATGGCTTTCAGAAGACAGGGAAACGACGGGAAAGATTAACGTTTCCGGAATCAAGTGGAAGAACCATGAAATCGGCTCTTTTAAGGCTGGAGTCAGACTGAAGAATTCCGCGTACAGGCTTGACGGCAGGTTTACCCATACCCTTGTCAATAATTTGGTAACCAACATAAGCGGGCAGGCAGGAGGTGATTCAGAACTTCACGCAAACCTGGACCTGCAGATGGATCCTGCACCCTTCAGATCACTGCATCTCGGTAAATTTGACCCTTCACTGAAAAATGCTTTTCTCGATGGAGAATTAGGCCTGGAGGGATCACTCAAAGTTGATGCAAAAGGCTTAAAAGGGAGCATGAAACTTATACTGCAAAAGGGCAGATTTGATTTTCCTGAGAAAAAACAGGCAATTGATAACATAAATATTAGTTTGCTGATGCCATCGTTGCCGGACCTGCGTTCAGCTCCGGCCCAAAAAATTCTTTTTGATAAAGCTTCTGTCGGAGACTTGACATTTGAACATGGAAATGTGACCTGGCAAATCGAGTCCGAAAAGTCAATTTTTATCGAACAGAGTGTTGTGCGATGGGCAGGAGGCCGTGTCTTTACCAATGCAATACGCCTTTCAACGGAAATAAATGAATTCGTTGTTCCCATCTTCTGCGACAGGCTCATATTATCCGACATATTGCGCCAGTTTTCCATTACCAATGCTGTAGGCGAAGGAACAGTGAGTGGTAGAATTCCTTTGCAGATAGGTAACGGCAAGATTCGCTTTGAGGATGGTTTTCTCTATTCAAGTCCCGGCCAGGGTGGAAGCATCAAAATTGCTGCCTTTGATATGCTGTCAGCAGGAATTCCCCAAAACAGTCCGCAGTTTGGCCAGATCGACTTTGCAGCTGAAGCCCTGAAAGACTTCAATTACAACTGGGTAAAGCTTTTATTTAATAGCGAAGGAGAGGATTTGGTCATGCAAATGCAGATGGACGGCAAGCCTTCCCATTCACTGCCATTTAACTATGACAGACAAACAGGATTCCTGCAAAGGATTGAAATCGGCTCACAGGGTATTAACCAACCGATCCGCCTGGACGTTAATTTCCGCCTACCCCTGGACAGATTTTTAGGATATAGTGGTAAAATCCAAGACATCATGGATAAAATAAAATAATATATTTAGCTTCTCTTGCTTCTCCGTTCAAAAGGACATACTGCTAAATAAAGGATTTGTTTTTATCCCTTATTAACAAAATGAAAAACGTGGGGAATGATATGAATAAACTTGTAAAAATAATATTGATACTCTTTCTTTTCATGCCATTGGGATGTACCAAGCATACGGTAGAGACCAAGAGTCAGGTTGAGTTGGCGCCTGTGGAAATAAAGCCGATCCACATTACCATTGATATCAATATCAAGGTTGACAGAGCCCTTGATGATTTCTTCTCTGATATTGATGAATCAGCCAAAGAAATAAAGTAATCAACCATAAATTACCCATGTAAAATGTCTTAGATATAAAGGAGAACAGCGATGAGAAAATATTCCGTGTTTTATGCAATTGTTGCTTTACTGACTGTATTGATCTTCAGTGCCGAGGGTAGCTGTTTCGCCGGAGCAAATGATATCAAGGCCAGAATGCAGGAAAGACTGCCGAAAATAGTACAGATGAAAACAGCTGGTGTCATCGGTGAGAACAACATGGGCTACCTGGAATTCGTTCCCGGTGCTGCCAGGAAAGAGGCCGATCTCATTGCGGCTGAAAACAACGACCGTAAATCAGTTTACAGCGCCATTGCCAAACAACAGGGTACAACGGAACAGCTTGTAGGAGAACGGCGGGCCATTCAGATAGGTGAAAAAGCGTCAACCGGAGAGTGGCTTCAGGATACATCAGGCAAGTGGTATAAAAAATAGCCTTTTCAAGTCTATCAGTATTCAAGTAAAGAAACAGCCGCAGAATATTCCTGCGGCTGTTTCTTTTTTTCTAAAAATATTTTTGTCATGATTATGAATCAAATCAACAACCCGAACACCTCTGTCATTGATCAATTGGACATTGAACTCCAGGAAATGTCAGAGAAATGCATCGAATGCAAATTATGCGTAAAGCAATGTGCTTTTCTAAAAAAATACGGCACACCGAAGAAGATTGCTGACAGTTGGCCTGTCCAAAAAAACATAACAAATGAAATGCCATTTGAATGCAGCCTCTGCAGTCTCTGCACCGCGGTCTGTCCGGTTGATATTGATCCAAAGCAGATGTTTCTTGAAATGCGGCGTTATGCTGTAGCAACTGGCAGCATGGATTTTACAAAACAGAAGTTGCTGCTCAATTTTGAGAAACGTGGTACCTCCAAACGCTATTCATTCTATGGTTTGCCCCAAGGCTGTGACACTATAATCTTCCCCGGTTGCGCCCTGTCAGGCAGCAGATCACAACGTGTCATGCAGTTGTATGAACATCTGCAAAAAAAAATCCCTCATCTGGGCATCGTCCTGGACTGTTGCACCAAGCCATCCCATGATCTCGGCAGATCAGACTATTTCGAGGCCATGTTTTCCGAGATGCATAGATACCTTTTGGATCTTGGCATAAAAACAGTTTTGGTCGCCTGCCCAAGCTGCTTTGCCGTTTTTAATAAATACGCAGAAGGACTTGATACGAAGAATGTTTATGATATTCTGGCAGGCGAAGCATGGCCCCCGGACTCTAACATTTCCTCAATGGTGGTAACTATCCAGGATTCATGCGTTGCCCGTTTTGAAGAAGA
>JAGPVD010000154.1 GCA_018067145.1 Methyloceanibacter sp. | reverse complement strand
ACCATCCTCGTCGCCCTCGTCGTGCTCATTCCGAGCCACGCTTCCACTCAAGATGCGCCCGTCAACGCGCCGCGCGCGGTAATGGAATCCATCGCCACCTCGCCCGCGCCGTCGAGCCCGGCCGAAGTCATCGTCGGCGCTTACATCAACGACATCCAGCAGCTCGATTTCAAAAACAATAATTACACCGTCGACCTCTATGTGTGGTTCCGTTGGCAACCACCCGGCGCCAACCCGTCCAAATCCATGGAGTTCATGAACCGCTACGCGTCGGACGATAATTTGCGCGAAGAACTCATCGATACGCCTGACGAGATGCCGGACGGCAGCCTATATTCGATCATCCGCTATGAGGGCCGTTTCTCCACCAAGCTCCACCTCGATAAATATCCCTTCGACACACAATTGCTGACCGTTGTGATGGAGGACAACATCACCGGCGCGGCCGACCAAATCTACGTGCCGGACGGCGCGCACCCAGTGACCATCGATCCCATCACCACGCTGCCCGGCTTCACGGTGGGCAAGCCCACCATGCACATAACGACCAAGGTCTACCCGACGAATTTCGGCGACCTCAAGGTCGCGAGCGCGGAGCCTTACTCGCGCATCACCTTGACGATCCCTGTGACGCGGCCCGTGCTTGCCATGGTGTTCAAGACCTTCGTGCCGATCCTTCTGATTGTCGTCTGCGCGTCGCTCGTATTTTTCGTGCGCCCTCTATATGTCGAAGGCCGCATCGGCCTTGGCATCACCGCCCTCCTGACCCTTGTCGCCTTGCAGTTGACCGCGACCGCGCCGCTTCCCGATGTCGACTACCTGATGATGCTCGATAAAGTCTTCCTGCTCGCATATCTGTTCATCATCATCGCGCTCGCCCGGGTTGTCGCCACGTCGTGGTATGGCGCCAACCCCGAGGCCGAGGACGCTACCAAACTCGCCGACCGGCGTTGGGCCGCCACTCTCCTTGCCATCTATCTCGTGGCGAACATTTCCGTCCTATGGACAACCCTGGCTTAGAGTCTTCCAGCAGCGGCGCGCTCAAATGATAAGGCCCATTCTGCTCGGTCGACATCGAACAAACTTGCTCTCTCGGTAGGCTTCCAGAGATATGGGGACGCTTGCTACGAACGCAAAGCGGCCCAGGGATGACGCTCCCGAGGCTGCTTCAGGCTCTGTTCTAGAGACTGTTCGCGTGGCCTAGCGCATGAGATCGCGCCAGGAATTTTCACGAACGTCGACGCCGTAATACGCCGCCGCGGCTTTGATGTTGGCGAAGGCGAGATCGCGGTCGGCGTCGGACGCGCCCTCGACCTGATCGAACCGGGCGAGCGCATTCCTGACATGGTCGCCGTCAGACAGCGGCTCTTTGCGTTGCACTGGAAACGCGAAAACACTTTCGGGCAGTTCGGCGCGATTGTGAATCGTGCCGTGCTCGGTATCCGGACTCCAAGTCGTTTGCATGGGCTTCACTCCTTCTTGAGTTCGAGGTCACCAAGACAAAGAGAATGCTTCTCGTTTCCCTGCAGGTTTCTAGAAATCAACGGTGTCGCTGGCGCGGACCGAAAGCCCGCGACAGCTTTCTAATTATAGCAGTGAATCGCGAGCCAAACTGTTGGCGGATCGTCGCGTGTCCAGGTCACGCGATGGCGGCAATGGGCCGGCAGTATGATCCAATCGCCCTCGTTGAGCGCCCGGTCTTCGGGTTCGCTCTCGATGCGCAACCGCGCGGCGCCGGAAATGACAAGCACGAACTCATCGCTGTCCTGGTCGCACCAGTCGCCTTCAGGCGTCGCCTGACCGGTAGAGACGATGCGCTCGATGCGCGTGCCCGGCCGCTCTTCCAGAATATCCACAAGTTCCTCAGCAAGCGGTCGCTCCGGCAGGCCCTGCAACAAGCTACCCGTCTTTTCTCGGCCGTCCACGTTAGGGCGCAAGGCGCGTCACCTGAAACATCTGCTCCAGCCACTTGCCGTTACGCTTGATCATGACGGATGTGAGGAACGCTTTGCCGACCAACGACTTCCCCTCGAAGGTTACATCGAGATCGGCGGTGGCGGTCCAAACGGCCGCGTCCGGACCGAGCATCACCACCGTCGGCTCACTCGAATTGGTTTGCTTATATTTGAGCTCGGCGAGCGACCCGATTTGGCCGGAGACGGACTGGGGTGTCCCGTAATATTCCGTCACCGTCACATGGTCTTCCGTCATCAGCGCCTTGATGGTCGCAACATCGTGCGCATCGAAGGCCTCGTTGAGCTTTCCGACGGCATCGTCGATCGCCTCTATGGCGGCCACGTCGTTGTTGCTTGCCGGGGCGCAGCCTGAGGTCACGGTGAGGATCACGATTGACAAGGCGGCCAAAATTATCCGCATGCTAAACTCCTATCGATCTTGAGCTGCCCTACCGAAGCATCACTTCGGGTTCAGAACCTTGATGTCGAACGGCTTGATATTGTCGCTCTTGTTGAGGAAATCCGAGATCTCTTTGACCCCCGCCACGGTCGCCGACGACCACATATCCGTGGTGCAGGTCGTGTCGCTATAGGTGTCGGTGACGACCACATAAGGCTTCCGCCCCTTGGTCACGGTGCAGGCGCAAGAGGCCTTGGTGGGACTGTTCTCATCGACGATGCACGGCTTGTCGAGACACCAAGCCCAGTCCCGGTCGTTGTTGCAGGACACATAGTTCTTGATTGGATAATAGCGGGAGCTGATCTGCTTGCCTTCGCTGGTGGCGACTTCCCCAGTGCAGGCGTCTTCCCCGACAGAGTAGCCGGTCTTCACGTCGCAACCGCAGGAGACCGTGTCGTCCTCGCCGGGAATGGGCGTACAGGTCGCCGTGGTGCATAGCGCGTAGGTGCCTTCACAAAGCGTGAAATCAGACTGGACTTCGCTGTCACAGCCGCCAAGCATGAGCCCACCGACGCCGATGACAGAAAAAATGTAAGCCGTCTTCCAAATTGCGCGTCTCCAGGGGGTTAGCACTGTTGACAGCATAGTACTCGCTCGCTCGCCGTCGCCCTCAGCCATAAAACCGCTCAATAGATTTCCGCATAACGGGCGCAGAGTTCCGCCGGCGCAAGATCAGCGACATGGGAAAGCTCCGAACGCTTGTGACGGAGATAAGCATCGAAGAAGGTTGGCCCGAACCAGCTCTTGACCGCATCGCTCGCCTCCATGGTGTCGAGCGCCTCGCTAAGCGAATGGGGCAGTGGCGGAGCACAATCCGGCAAATCAAGCTTCCGCGCCAGGCCGTCAGCGCCGGCGAAAATCAACGCACCGAGCGCCATATAGGGACTGGCCGCCGCGTCGCACACGCGGAATTCGAGATTGAACTGCGCCGCTCGTTCCTTCTCGTCACTTCCTTCGAACACCGGACAGATGCGAAGTGCCGCACCCCGGTCTTGGGCTTTAATGTCGGCGACAGTCGGCGCCCAGCGGTTCGGCGTCAGCCTGAGAAAAGACACCGGCGACGGCGCGGTGATCGCGGTGATGGCCGGCATGTGATGCAGCACGCCAGCGGCGAAATGCGTAGCCGCCTCGCTCAAGCCGAACGTGCCGTTCGGATCATAAGTCGCGGGCGCGCCGCCTGTTCCGTGTAGGCTGAAATGAACATGCACGCCATTGCCCGTACCATCGGCCACCGGCATGGGCGAGAAGATGGCCTGATGCCCGAGACGGAACGCGACGGCGCGGGCCATCTCGCGCGCAATCACGCCCTGGTCCGCGGCGCACATCGCCGCCTCCGGCGCGATCGTCACCTCATATTGGCGCGGGCCATACTCGGCGAGAAAACTGTCGGGCTTGGCGCTCGTGGCGCGGATCGCCGCGGTCAGCATCTCGCCGAGGATCCCTTGGCGGCGAAAGGCGCTCAAGCTGTAAGCATGACCCGGCAGATCCTCGACGCCGGTATAGACGAACTCTTGTTCGAACGCGGCGATCAGGTTGAGCCCGCTCACCTCTGTCAGAGAAGTGGACGCGCGACGCAGAAACGCGCGCACGCAGCATTCCCACGGGCTGCCATCCGTATGGCAGATGTCGCCGAGAAAGAAGTGCTCCGCCGCGCTATCGTCGCGGAAATCCACGTGCACTTCGGCGGATGGGTCCGGCACGATCATGAGGTCGCCGCCGGTGCCGAACGGCGTGTCGAAGATCTGCCCGAAGCAGGTCTGCATCAGATTGGTGTGGGTCCAGCCGATTCCGGTCTTGCGCCGCGCGGGCAACTCAGAAGCTGGAAAGCCCTTACCGCGCACGAGCCCTGCGATGTCGCAGGTCCCAACGAAAATCAATTCCTCACGCAGCATGATCGCGCGAGCTTAGCAACAATTCGCCCATGAGGGAGCCTGCTAGCGCCGGTCAGTCCGCCGCTTGGCGTTTCGCGTTCGCCACATTTGCTGGCAGCGATAAATCCCCCTCCAAATAAGGTAGACCGAGATAGCCGAAACGATGAGGCCGGTGCCGATGATCAGCATCGCTGGAATCCCTTGGAGGACGCATTAAGATGAGTCCATAAGGTTTCCCTTTTGGTTTCACATCTATGCATCGCGCCGAGGATCCCCACTTCTTCAACCTGCTCGTCGGGAGCTACCGCCGTCTCATCGGCGAAGACCCGCTCTTTTTGTCAGCCGACGGCCCGCTTAGCGCACGCTGGCTCTATACGGACGCGCCAAATCCCGTGCTCGCCCATAATACCAACTCCAACCCACGTTTCATCTATGCCAACAAGGCAGCCCAAAAGCTGTTTGGCTATGACTGGGACGAAATAATTGGGCTGCCCTCGCGGCATTCGGCCGCAACGCCGGCGCAAGACGAGCGCCAGCGCCTGCTCAACGCGGTCGCCCGGGACGGTTTCGCCACCGGATATTCCGGCATTCGCATTGCCAAATCGGGACGGCGCTTCTGGATTGAAGACGGCGTTTTGTGGCAGCTAAGAGCGCAAGACGGTAGCTTGTTCGGGGTCGCCGCGACATTCGCCAATTGGCGCGATGCTTAAACGGGATTAGTTCTTGCGGCGCTTCACGTAGGCTTGCGTTGTCTCGCCTGATTGAACCAGCGCTCTAACGCAGCTCTTGGCCAGGCGCTTGCCGTTACGGTCCATGCACGAGCGCAGGCCCGTGGTTTCCAGCCCGTAATCGCCGCAATATTTCTTGTAGTCCGCCTGGCAATGGCTCTGAACAGCCTTGCTGTAGGACTTGGCCTGCACAGCGCCGGCGAAACAACCAACTGAAACCAAGGCGACAAGAAGCCCCGCGAAAAATTTCGTCATGAATGAATACCCCTCAGAGCCCCGGCAGGCAGCCTAACCTAGCAGACAAAGTTCAGCGTTCAAGACCGCGCCCCGCTTCATGACGCCAATTTCGTAAAAAGCCTGTGGAGTGTTGGCGAAGAGCAACAGTGCTCTCAAGTAGCGAAGCGATAGCGCATTAAACAAGCGCTCAAGCAGCGAAGCGGGTGCGCAAGCATGATCCCGCTCGATAGCGCACGCGCATCGAACCTATAGCCACTGTCGTCTAGTGGCGTCAGCGCAATTGAGAGAGGTTGGGGGCCCCTAAGAAACTAGCCCTCAAGGAGAAAATCAATGGTTCGCAATTCCATCAAGACTGCCATTGCCGGCGCCCTTCTGCTCGGCATGGCCACCTCCGCTTATGCCGGTGAATTCGGCAACAACTGCGCCTACAACCTCGCCCAAGGCAAGGTCATGCAGACGAACTGCGCGGTCAACGCCACGCTTCAGGGTAAGACCTACTGCTTCCTGTCCGCGAACGCGATGTCCAAGTTCATGCAGAACTATATGTCCAACCTCACCAAGGCCCAGGAGTATTACTCGAGCCTGCGTGGGTAACACCCCATCGACGCAAAATCGCTGCAAGGCCGTCCGCCCCCCCCGCGGGCGGCCTTCGCGTTTTGCGGAGCCCGGATTCAATTTGTCGCGGTGCCGGCAAGTACATCCAATGAAGCTAGCAATAGCCCCTAAAATTGCCGATCAGAGGAAGCCGTGAACCTGAGCGATGTCGTGGGATAGCTTGCGCGCGATCGGCCATCGGCATGGATCCATGCCCGGATCGAACATTCGATGGGCAAGAGAGGCGCGGACAGTTCCGGCGACCTCGGCTCACTGATCAGCTGTATGCTAGGCGGTTAGGATCGCGCACTGGAAATATGGGCACGATGGTGCTAGCGAGCAGGACCGAGTGATCGCGGAAAGGGAGAGACATGGGATTATTTGATTTTGTGAAGAACGCTGGCAAGAGCCTCTTTGGCTCAAGCGATGCCAACGCCGCCGAAGCCATCGCCAAGGAGGTCGGTGATCCGACCCTCGCGGACAAGATCAAGGTCGAGGTCGACGGCGAGAACGTGAAGATCTCCGGCGACATTCCCGACCAGGCGACGAAGGAGAAGCTCATCCTCGCGGCCGGAAATGTCGAAGGCGTCTCCAAGGTCGAGGAAGACCTGACGACGGCGCAGACGGAGCCGGAAGCCTCGTTCCATACCGTGGAAAAGGGTGACACGCTCTGGGCCATCGCCGCGAAGAGCTATGGGAACGGTTCCCAATACATGGCGATCTTCGAGGCCAACAAGCCGATGCTGTCGGACCCGGACAAGATCTATCCGGGCCAGAAGCTGCGCATCCCGGCGCAAACGGCGGACGCGTAGGCCTCAAAAGGCGACACCTAAAATAACGAAGCCCTGCGACACGGCGGCTCTCCGGAGCCGCCGTTTCTGCGTGCCCGCCGCGCCTTCGCCCCTCATGCTGAGGGCCGGGGAAATCGTTACAAGACATTCCGAGGATCGCGACCAAGTCCTCGCCCTAAATTTTCTTGGCTAACAGACCGGACTAGAGGCCACCAAGCCCAAATCCCCCACCTACCCCCAAACCTGTCCCCTGCTATAGTCTTGAGCAAATCTGAGGAATATCGGGGAAAGCGCGTATATGACGGGGAAGAAGCATGAGGGCGGGGTTTCCTACCGCTCTGCCGGCATCAACTATTTCGAGGACCGAGAGCTAAGGCGCCACGCGGGCGTGTTTTATCTCTGGGCGCTGGGCGTCGCCGCCGTCATCTCGGGCGATTTTTCCGGCTGGAATTTGGGCTTCGCCGTGGGCGGCTGGGGCGGCATGTTCGTCGGCGCGGTTCTCATCACCGTCATGTTTCTCGGCCTCACCTTCTCGCTCGCCGAGATGAGCCCGGCGCTGCCCCATACCGGCGGCGCTTATTCCTTCGCGCGGACGGCCTTCGGGCCGTGGGGCGGCTTCATCACCGGCGTGGCCGAGAATATCGAATATGTGCTGACGCCGGCCGTGATTGTCTATTTCATCGGCGCCTATCTCACCGCGATCTTCGGCACGCCCACGGAGTGGCAACCGGCCTATTGGCTCGCCGGCTATGTCATCTTTGTCACCGCCAATGCGCGCGGCGTCGAGCTGTCCTTCATGGTGACGGCCATGGTGACGGTGCTGGCCATCGGCGTCCTGCTCACCTTCTTTGTCAGTGCTATCCCCTCAATTGACTTCAGCCGCTATGCGCTGAATATCGGCGTCGACCCCGCGACCGGCGCGGCCGTCGAGCTACCCGAAGGCGGCGGCCCGTTCTTGCCGTTCGGCTTCTATGGCGTGCTGGCGGCGATGCCCTTCGCGGTGTGGCTGTTCCTGGCCATCGAACATCTGCCCCTCGCGGCGGAAGAGTCGGTGGACCCGAAGCGCGATATGCCGAAGGGCATCATGCTCGGCATGTTCACGCTGATCGGCCTCGGCTTCTTGATAATAATCATCAACCCGTCGATCCCCATCGAGCGCGTGGTAACCGATAGTCTCGGCGGCACGGAAACCGTGCGCGGCGCCTTCGCACTCGGCACCTCGGGCGAACCGATCCTCGACGGCTTCCGTGCCATATTCGATCTGCATGCGGCCGGGGCTCTGGCGCTCGCCGCCGTGGTCGGCTTGGTGGCGAGCTTCCACGCCATTATCTTCGCCGGCGGACGGCAGATCTATTCGCTGTCCCGCGCCGGCTATTTCCCACATTTCCTGTCGGTCACGCACTCGAAGCACAAGACGCCGAACGCGGCTTTGATCGCAGGCTCCGCGCTTGGGCTGGCCGTGATGCTTGTGGTGTGGTTTTCCATGGACGGCAAGAACGCGGGCGCGTTTATCGGTGGCGTGTTGCTGAACATGGCCGTGTTTGGCGCCATGTTCTCCTATCTGCTGCAGGGCCTGACCTTCATTCAGCTGCGCCGCCGGTTCCCCCATATCGAGCGGCCTTATCGCAGTCCGCTCGGCATTGTCGGCGCCGTGCTCACCATCATCATCGCGCTGGTGACCATCGGGTTCCAGCTTTCCGACCCGGTCTATCGTGATGGCGTTGTCGGCGTGGTCATCTGGTACGGGCTGGCGATCCTCTATTTCGCCATCCGTGGCCGCAAGATGCTGATCATGTCGCCGGAAGAAGAATTCGCCACGCGGCATCGCGAAGCCACGGCTAAGAAATAGCGGCACGCGACGAATCGCCCCGACAAGGCACACATGACAGTGCTCGTATGACGCGTCTCAAATGGCTCTGGATTGCGTGGGCGGTTCTGATTATCCCGCTGCCCGCCGCCTATGCCATAGACCTTCTGCTATTGGCGCCGTCTTGCCCGGACTGTCACGAAGAGCAGACCAAGGCTCTGCCGCTGGTCACTCCTGACGCCCAAGGCCTAGTACGCATTCGCGCCAGCGGCATGGAGTTCCGCGCCCGCGTTGACGGCTTCGAGGAAAACCCTGGCGGCGAAGGGGTGATCCTGCTGCATGGCTTCGCCGCCACATCCATCATGTGGGAGCCATTGATGGAGAGACTGGTGGCGGAAGGTTTCCGCGTCGTCGCCTTCGACCAGCGCGGCTATAGCCCCGGCGCCAACCCATCGCGCGTCACCCCCTATTCCAGCGGACGGCTGGCCGCGGACGTCATCGCCGTCGCGGCGGCGGTCGGCTTCGAGCAGTTTCACGTCGTCGGCCATGATTTCGGCGGGGCCATCGCCTGGATTACCGCGGATCGCTTTCCGCAACAGGTCATGAGCATCGCGTCGTTGTCGACGCCCCACCCGGGCGCGCTATCCGAAGCGCTCGAGACACCCGCCGCGCAGTGGGCCGATAGCAGCTATGTGCTGTTCTACCAGCTGCCATGGCTCCCTGAGCTGGTCCTCGGGTTTAATGGCGCCGCTTATCTGCAAAATCACAACTGGCAATGGCTGCCCCCAAAGGAAGTCGAAGAATATAAGCGCGTGTTCACCGGGCCCGGCGCCTTACGCGGTCCGCTCAATTGGTATCGCGCCTTTGAATTCAACTCCCATGACCCGCTAAACAAAATCACCCAGCCGTCTCTGTTCATCTGGGGCACGGAAGACGACGCCTTTGGCCGGGTCTCCGCCAATAAGACCGCCAATTATGTGGAAGGGCCTTATCGTCAGCACAGCCTGAAAGCGGGCCATAAATTGATGGTCGAGGCGCCGGACCAAGTGGCGGACGCGGTGCTGTCGCATCTGAAGAGTTTGCCGAAACTGTCGGAGCAATGGTCCGCGGCATCCGTCACGTCCGGCCAAGACGATGCAACGCCTTGCGACCAGTCGAAGCCTCATTGCCTGAACATCATCGTCGCGCCTAACGGCAAGTCCGTGCGCATCCGCAACAAATGCGATGAGCGCCACACAGGCGCGGTGCGCATGTCCTGCACCGGCTGGGCGCCGGACGCTTTCGTCGAATTCCGCTTCGATCTCGGCCCCAAGGGGGACATGGTCCAGCGGAGCAATGGCGTCTCCGCCGGCGAGTGCTATTACCGCCACCGCCTCTGCCCGTCACAGACGCAATAGCGACGTCTATAGCTTGGGCTGCTCCGCCACTTGCGGGAGGTCTGCATCGATGACCGCCCAGCTTGGCGCGCTCGATGTCCAGATAGTGACTTCGGGCTTGGCAAGCTCGGGATCGTCGAGCGTGCCGCCGCGCATCCCGATGAGATGCGGCCGCGCCTCGGAGCCGGTCGTTACCGGCGTTCCGCATTTCGGACAGAAGCCGCGATGCATGAGATTGCCGCTGGCGGCGGTGCTGGCGTAATCGCGGAGTTCGCCTTCGATCGTCACGGCCTCGCTTGGGAATATGACATTCACGGTGGTGCTGCCGGCGGCGAATTTCTGGCAGTCGGTGCACCAGCAAATGCGCGTTACCATAGGCTCGGCCTCGATTGCGTACCGCACCGCGCCGCATAAGCATCCGCCAGTGATCGTCATGCTGATGGTCTCCTTCAAGTCCCAACGTAAGCCAGTCACTCACAAAGTCGCAACGCTTGCGGCAACGAGAAGGCAGCTTGCCGAGAAATTGCCGACATTCGGCCCTCGGCCCGCCAATTTCGCCTGGCATAAGTCAGGGCTCAAACGACGGGGAGTTCAAAATAATGTTTTCAGTATTGTCTCTATTATCCGGCGCGGCTTTGGCCGGCCTGATCTACGGCTTCAGCTTTCTGCCGTCCGCCACACTAACCCGCTGCGATGACATCGAGTGCACCGGCCAGGATAAAACCGGGGCCGACAAAGCCGACATGACGGCCGACGCCAGCGAGAGCACAAGCAAGCGCGACGTCACCTAGGCCTTCACGCCTCAATGCTACGCAACAAAAATGGCCGGGGCGAACCCCGGCCATTTTGCATTCTGGGCCCCGGCTTTCGCCGGGGTGACGCGACGTAGGCCGAAGCCTAGCCCTTCATGGAAGCGGCTTTATCGAGCAGCCCCTGAGCCTGACGGATCGAGGCGATGTCGATCAGACGGCCATCGAGCGACACCGCGCCCTTGCCCTCTTTCGCTGCCTGCTTCATGGCCTCGACGATGCGCGTGGCCTTGGTCACTTCGGCTTCCGACGGGGTGAACACCTGGTTGGCGAGATCGACCTGCGAAGGATGGATCGCCCACTTGCCTTCAAAGCCGAGCACGGCCGCACGCTTAGCGGCTGCCAGGTAACCATCGGGATCGGAGAAGTCGCCGAACGGACCATCGATCGGGCGCAGGCCGTAAGCGCGGCAAGCAACCATCATGCGTGACAGCGCATAGTGCCAAGGGTCGTTCCAGTAGTAGTCACGGTCGCCGCCGCTCTCATCCTGGTCGGCGAGAATGCCGTAATCCGGATGCGGAGCGCCGATGCCCATGGTGCGGGCGCGGGTGGACGCGGCATAGTCGGCCACGCCGAAGCTCATGGCCTCAACGCGCGGGCTCGACTGAGCGATGTCCTCGACATTGGCCATGCCAAGCGCCGTCTCGATGAGAAGCTCAAGGCCGATTTTCTTCTCGTATTTTTTGAACTGCTCGATCTGCGTCACCAGCATGTCGATGGCGTAGACGTCCTCGGGCACACCGACCTTGGGGATCAAGATCATGTCGAGGCGCGGGCAATTCTCCAGAATGTCGACGACATCCCGGTATGCGTAATGGGTGTCGAGACCGTTGATGCGGATCATCATGGTCTTATTGCCCCAATCGAGGTCGTTCAGGCCCTCGATGATGTTTTTGCGGGCCTGCTCCTTGTCGTCGGGCGCAACGGCGTCCTCAAGGTCAAGGAAGATGACGTCGGCGCCGCCCTTGGCGGCCTTCTCGAACAGCGACGGGTTGGAGCCCGGCACGGCCAGCTCCGAACGGTGCAGACGCGGGGTCGCCTGCTCAATCAGGGTAAAGCTCATTCTATAGTCCCTCCTGGTTTAACCTGTGGCGCCGAGACCGGCGGCAACGGTGTTGATGGAAAGCAGTAATGCGGATTTAAATTTCTCGCGTTCAGCGTCGGCCTCTGTCGCCCGGAAACGGCGCAAGAGATCGACCTGCTCGCGGTTGACCTCGTTTGTGGTGGGGAGCCTCACGGCCAAAGAGCCGCGGAACTGTGAAAATCGCCCGGCGATCTCCGTTCCACCCGACACTTTCAGCACCATCTTCGCTGTCAGTGCAAGCTCCTTCTCGATCATGGCAAAAACGGTCGCACGGACGTTTTCGTCCGGCACTAAGCTCGCGTAATCCCTAGCAATTTTCATGTCGACCAGGGCCAGCGTCTTCTCTACCTCGTCGATGATCAGGCGGAATATGCGGGATTCAGCGAACATCCGGGCAAGGAGCTGCTCTCCTTGCTCTCCCCGGACTTCTAGGAAGTTCTGAAGGGCGCTGCCAACGCCGTACCAGCCGGTGATGATGTGGCGGTTCTGGGCCCAGGCGAACACCCAAGGAATCGCGCGCAAATCCTTCAGCGAGTTGGCGCCGAAGCGCCGCGAGGGCCGCGATCCGATATTGAGAAGCGAAATCTCTTCCAATGGACTGGCCGCCTGGAAATAGGCAACGAGGTGCTTATGGGTGATGAGCCCGTTATAGGCGGCGCGCGATGTCCCGGCCAAAGCCTCAAGCGCATCGTCGAACTCGCTGCTTGGCTTCAGCGCCACTTCGCGCTCAGATTTCAGCGCGTGTTCCAACACGCTCGAAGCCAGCAGTTCCATCTGGTAGAGCGACGTGCCCTTGTTGGCATATTTATACGATACCACCTCGCCCTGCTCGGTGACGCGGAAGCGTCCGCGAATGGAGCCAGCAGGCTGGGCGGCAATGGCGCGGCCCGTGGGCGCACCACCGCGCGACACAGAGCCGCCGCGGCCATGGAAAAAGGCAATCTCCGTGCCCGTCTCCTCGCCGACCCGGGTCAGGCTCGTCTGCGCCTTGGACAACTCCCAGTTGGAAGCGATGAAGCCACCATCCTTGTTGCTGTCCGAATAGCCGAGCATCACTTCTTGCAGGCCACCCTGCCAATGGGTGGAGCGGCGGATCAAAGGAACAGCCAGCGCCTCGCGCATGATGGCGGGCGCGGCACGCAAATCCTCGATGGTCTCAAACAGCGGCACGATGGGCATGGCGCAGATCTCAGTGCCGGCATCATCTAGGAAGAGTCCACCCTCTTTTGCCAACAGGTATGCGCCGAGAATATCATCGACCGAGCCCGACATGGAGAGGATGAACGAGCCGAAGGCGTCTCGGTCGAGCCCGCGTCTCGTCTCGGCGGCTTGTGTGAGCATGGCGATGGTTTCAGCAGCCTCCGCCGGCAGTTCCTCGGCCACCCGTTCGGTGGTGAGCGGCCGCGCCAGCTCGCGCAAGAGCCAGGCCCGCCATTCGCGGCTGCCAAGCTCCGGCGGACTGTCCTTGCCATGGCCGGCGGTCGCCCACCACAAGGCTTGCAGGGCTTGGGTCGTGCGCGTGGTGTTCTCGCGAAGATCGAGCCGCACGGTGGAAAACCGGAACAGCTCAACGGCCCGGCGCACGGGGCGCACGAGGTCGGCGGCGATGGACGGGCTGTTGGCATCGGTGAGCGCACGCTCCACCAGACGCAGATCGTGCATCAATTCATCGGCGCTGCCGTAATGCCGCACATCAACCGCTAGCTTCCCGCCCTCGGCACGGACCATGCTGGCATCGAGCTTACGAAGCATGACCGTCAAGAATTGGCGGTAGGGCTCGCCAGGATTTCGTGCAGCGATGGCTTCCGCCTCGCCGCTCAGCTTAAGTGCCAAGGCAAGTTCGCTC
The DNA here is from genome assembly GCA_018067145.1 of Methyloceanibacter sp. GTDB lineage: Bacteria > Pseudomonadota > Alphaproteobacteria > Rhizobiales > Methyloligellaceae > Methyloceanibacter. The sequence continues at coordinate 2,897 of JAGPVD010000154.1, read as the reverse complement.
TCGAATTCCTTCGGCACCGGCAAAGCGCGCTCGGTGATGGACAGCGTGCGCGCTAGTTGCACGAGACGCTCGCGATAGTGGCGCAGGGCAGCAAGAGCGTTCTGCCGCAAGGTCCACCCCGTCACCGACGTGTTGACGTGTGGATTGCCGTCGCGGTCGCCGCCGATCCAGGAGCCAAACTGGAAGAAGGGCGGCAGTTCGTAGTGCTTGTTCGGATAATGTTTGGTGAGCGCGTCGTCGAGCAACGCCATCATCTCCGGCGCCTTCTCGAACAATGTCTCGTCGAAGAAATGGAGCCCGCGCAGAACTTCGTGCTCGACCGTTGGCTTCTCCAGATGCAGCTCGCCAGTCATCCACACGAGTTCGATCTGGTCGCGAATGTCGGCGAGAAACTCTTGCCGTTCCCGCTCTGTCCATCGCGTCCCCTCGAGCTCGCGCATGAGGAGATAGATCTTGCGGTACTTCTCAAGCACCGTGACGCGTTTTGATTCCGTCGGGTGCGCGGTGATAACCGGCCGGATGCGCAAGCTCGACAGAAGATCCTCGATCTCCTTCGGTGCGATGCCGGCAGCGGACGCCTCGGCCAGCACATTGTCGAACGTGCCGCGCAGAGCATCGCGCCCGCGCGTCCGCTCAATATGGCGGCGGCGGCGCATGGCCGCGTTCTGTTCGGCGATGGAAAGAAGTTGAAACCAGATGCCTTGGGCTTGTAGCGCCCGGGCCATCATCTCCGGAGAGAAGGCGGAGGTATCGGCGCTGCCGTCAAACACGCCCACGAGCTCGGGTTGATGCCGGCTAACGATCTCCATGAGGAGGCGAAACAGAATGTCAGCGGCGTCCTTGGCCGAAGTGCCACTGATAAGCGGAGCTACGCCGGCTTCTGTCTCCGGCGTGGACTGTTTAGGGGCCTCATTCATTTGCAAACGCTGGCACTCCGATCACGTTGATCGGTTTCGATAGATTAGACCCGGGCGATACCGCATCGCCCCTATGTCCCTTTGGCGCCAGCTCCACCGCGGGAAAGGTCGGAGGTGGGGCGATTACACGCCCCACCCATAACCTTTGCAAGACCTCGGGAAAACCCCGCGAGAAACGCGAGGCCCTTCCTTTAGGCCCCAACCACGCTCGCCACGGTCGAACCGAACTCGCTTGGATTGGGCGCAACAGTCAGCCCACATTCGCGCATGATTTCGGCCTTCTCGGCAGCGCTGTCACCAGCCGCCGAGATGATCGCGCCGGCATGGCCCATAGTCCGTCCCTTGGGAGCGGTCAGGCCAGCGACGAAGCCGATAACCGGCTTCGACATGTTGTCTTTGATCCAGGCCGAAGCCTCAGCTTCCTGCGGACCACCGATCTCACCGATCATCAGAACGGCAGTGGTCTCAGGATCCTCCTCGAACAATGCAAGGTGGTCGAGGAAGGACGAACCGTTGATCGGGTCGCCACCAATGCCGACAGACGTGGTGATGCCGATGCCCTTGGCCTTCATCTGCGCAGCGGCTTCGTAGCCGAGCGTGCCGGAACGCGAAATCACGCCGACCTTGCCTTGCAGATAGATATGCCCAGGCATGATGCCGAGCATGGCCTTACCGGGGCTGATGATACCGGCGCAGTTCGGGCCCACCATCATCGCGCGGCGGTCCCTGGGATAACGCATCAGGTAACGCTTCACGCGCATCATGTCCTGAGCCGGAATGCCGTCGGTGATCGAACAGATCAGCTCGATGCCGGCGTCGGCTGCTTCCATAATGGCGTCGGAACAGAACGCCGGCGCCACGAAGGTAATGGTCGCTTTTGCCCCGGTTTCCTTGACGGCCTGCTTCACTGTGTCAAACAGCGGTCGGTCGAGATGCCTGCCACCGCCCTTGCCGGGCGTCACGCCGCCGACGACGTTGGTGCCATACTCGATCATTTCCTTGGCGTGGAAGGTGCCCTTGTCACCGGTCATGCCCTGCACGATTACCGGTGTGGTTTCGTCAATCAGAATGCTCATAACTTATCTCTCTCCGATGACCGTCTAGGCCGCGCTCGTAGCAGCATCGCAGGCCTCAACCGCCGTGCTGGCCGCCTCGGCCAACGTCTCAGCGGTAATCAGCTTCACGCCGCTATCGGCCAGGATCTTCCGGCCCTCTTCGACATTGGTGCCCGCCAGACGAACGATCAGAGGCACCTTAATGTCCACGGTCTCAGTTGCCTGCACAATACCCTTAGCTACCCAGTCGCAGCGATTGATGCCAGCAAAGATATTGACCAGCACGGCCTTGACGTTGGCGTCCGACAGGACGAGCTTCAGCGCCGTGGCAATACGGTCCGGCGACGCGCCGCCGCCCACGTCAAGGAAGTTCGCCGGCGTGCCGCCCGCATGCTGGATCATGTCCATGGTCGCCATGGCGAGGCCAGCACCGTTTACGATGCAGCCGATCTCACCATCGAGACCGATATAGTTGAGATTGTGCTCGGCCGCTTGCGCCTCGCGCGGATCCTGCTGTGAAGGATCGTGCATGTCGGCGACGTTATGGCGACGGAACAGAGCGTTGTCATCGAACGACATCTTGGCGTCGAGCGCCAAAACGCGGTCATCCTTGGTCACAACGAGCGGGTTGATCTCAAGCATCGTGGCGTCGCAATCGCGGAACGCGCGATAGGCGTTCATGATAGTGGATACCGCACTCTGCGCCTGCTTGATGCTCAAGCCAAGCTGGAACGCAAGCTCGCGCGCCTGGAAAGCCTGCAAGCCGACGGCGGGCTCGACGACGATCTGAAGGATGGCCTCTGGCTCCGACTTGGCGATCTCTTCGATCTCCATGCCGCCGCGCTGAGAGACAATCACCCGGATGCGCTCGGTCTTACGGTCCAGCACATAGCCGAGATAAAGCTCGCGATCGAAGGGCTCGGCC
>JAGPVD010000152.1 GCA_018067145.1 Methyloceanibacter sp. | reverse complement strand
ATATGGCCATAAGACCGCGCGTTGGCCGGACAAAATTTGCTTTGGACGAAAGTCCTCGCGATAATCCAAGTTGGTCTTCCCTGGGAGGACGTTCACATGTCTGGTTTGGACATATTTGCGCTTGTCGTCTTATTCATCTTGTTGTTTTCGGCGGTGGCGATTTGGGTCGTTTTGGCCATGCTGCCGGGCAAGATTGCCGCTCAACGTAACCACCCGCAAACCGATGCAATTACGGTCGGCGGCTGGGTTGGCGCGATCTTCGGCGGCGTGTTCTGGCCGATTTTTTTCATCTGGGCTTTCGTGAAGCCTGCTGCCAGCGCAGCGGAACTGCATGCGTTGCGTGAGCGCGTTGCGTCGGTCGAGGCGGGTCAGGGCGGTCAAGCCAAATGATAGCCTTCCTGACCTTGTGCTATGTCGGCCTTCTTGCCGTGCTCGTTTGGCTGAAAATCCTACCAAATAAACTTTGGACGTGGCTTTCGGCCGTCGCCTGGGTTGTGCTGCTATTTGTCGTTCTATTCATTCCGATGCAGTGGGGAGCGCCGGCAGGGTCCGCACGGATCCTGACCTATACGGTGCAGATCATTCCCAATGTTGCTGGCCCGGTCCTCGAGGTGCCCGTTGAGGCCAATCGGCCCATCAAGAAGGGGGACGTTCTTTTCACGATCGATCCCACAACATATGAGGCGGCATTAGAGGCCACGCAGGCCCAGCTGGATTTTCAGGAGGTGCGCCTGCAGCAATATGAGAAGCTCGCCAGCACCGCAGCTGGAACCCGGTTCCAGGTTGAGGAGACCGCAGCCCTCGTCAAACAATTGACCGCGGAACTCGAGGGGGCGGAGTGGAATTTAAACGAGACCACGGTGCGCGCGCCGGCGGACGGCTATGTGACCTATCTGGCTCTGCGCCCGGGGCAGCGCGTGGTGACGCTTCCCTTTCAGCCGGCGATGACCTTTGTCGACACTTCGCGCGAGATCGTCGGCGTGCAAATCCAACAGATCCACCAGCGCTACATCAAACGCGGCCAGGAAGTCGAGATGGCTTTTAAGACACAGCCAGGAAGGATCTACACCGGCAAGGTCAAGGCCATTATTCAGGTCACCCACGAGAGCCAAGCGGTGATCAGCGGGACAGTGCCTACCGCCCAGCCGATCCAAGCCGAACCCTTTTTTGTGCGCGTTCAACTGGACGATCGCGAGGCCGCCAAGGACTTGCCGGCCGGGACCGCCGGCACGGCCGCGATCTACACAAAAAGCGCTGCAATGACCCACATCATCCGCAAGGTCATGATCCGCATGGAGTCCTACATGAACTACATCATTCCTTGGCTCTGAGCGGCAAGTTCCATGGTGGGGGCGTTGTCACGTTATCGACGTTCAGTCGCGGAGAATGTAGCGGGCAACAGGGCATTGTCAGACAAACCTGAACGAGCCTGCGAAGGTTGCTAGTCCGCGCCGTGTCCGGTCTCATTGTCCGTCGGGCCAGCGCAGCGGGTCCACGTTCGACACTGAACCGTCAGCCGGCAGTCTGGATTACGCCAAAGTTTTTTAACGCGTGTACAAAAACGTGAACGGCAAGCCCCGCCTGCAGCACCGCGAAGACCCAGCCCAAAAGTTTAAAACCCACCATACCAACAAGATTAATGATGCTCGGGGCGAACAGCATACCGACAAGATTGAGGGCCATGATCACGACCAGAAGTGTGACGACTGTCGTCACTAACTCTGTATCGTTATCTGCCAGCCCCATCGCCATGAGTATGGCAACTGCACCCCAGGGAGTAATAATGATTGGAATCGCAATGGGAGAGAGTGCCGGATATTTCGATTCCGCGTCTGACGACTGCGCGGGTTTGTCTTTGGCCAAAATTGCGTAAGCCGATGAAAACAGCAGAATTCCTGCGACGATCCGAAGGTCATCGATGGAGACGCGCCAACCGGACTGGATAACAGGCATGACCAATGCGATCACCAACGATATCGCCAATGCAACGAACGTACCCTTGAAGGCGAGGGCCCGCCTTTCCGCCGCCTCCATGCCTTTCGACTGCACGTAAAAACCAGGGATGACCTTGATAGGCCCGAGCGTGACCATGAAGATTGTGAATGCAAAAGCGATGTCGAGCATCGGACGTCCCCTTTTTGAAAGGCTTGAAAGCGTTGTTTGATCAGCGAAGACCGTGGCCGATCGTCGCTGGTTGATTCAACGGTTAGCGCAGGTTTGTCTGGCAATGCCCTTCAATCGCTAGGCTCACCGCCGGGACGATGTGCGAGGACTGTTAGCCGAGCGGTTTGCCCATTGCGTCAGTCATCCAGACAGGCTGGCTGGCCCCCTGCATGTAAAGCATCGGCTGATCCCAGAACTGAGGGGTCTTCATCTTTTCAACCTGCGAGGCGGGCCGGGTGTATTCGCCAAAGGCGGTCATGCCGGTCACGAGGTTAGGTTCCAAGATCTGGTGCTCTTCGCCGAGGTTCTCATAATTCTCGATGACCCGCTTATCATTGAAGCCAAGGCTGGTCATGTACTGCACGCATTGCGTCAGGGTGACCCGGACGGAGTAGCTCCCCCCCTCCTTGGCGCGGCGCAGAAGCGCAGCCTTGGCGCCGATCGCGCCGAGATAGCCGGTCATGATATCGCAGACCACGTTGACCTGCTGCGGCAGCAGCGGCTGATCGGGTGTGCCCTCCTCCGTGTAGAGGCCGGCAATACCGCCCGCGCTCAAGTCGTAGCCCGGCCAGTTGGTCCAGGGCCCCTCGTGGGTGTTCAGCTTGACGCTGACATAGATCACGCCAGGGTTTCGTTCAGCCAGCGCCTGCGCCGAATAGCCCTCGCTGTCTGCAAGACCGGGGCGCAGGTTCTCGACAAAGACATCGCCTTCTTCGATCAGCTTGTAGACGTGCTTGCGGTTCTCCGGGTCGCGGGCATCCAGATAGGCCTGCCGCTGACCGGCGTGAGCGGTAAAGAAGAAGTTCCCGAACTCGACCCAGTCAGGCATGTCGAGGTTCAGGCACTCGGCCCCCTGCATCGCCAATGTCCGGCAGACAGCGGGCCCGGCAACCGCATGTACAAAGGACAGAACTTTCAGCCCAGACAACGGGCGTTCGCCCTTCGGTAGCGGAACAGGCGGACCATCGGCGATCTTTTCGATGTGGATGAGTGGCGTTTCCTGATGGATGCGGCCCTGTTCTGTCGCGGCCCATTCCTCTTTCGTTCGGATGATGTGCAGCGGCAACTGCACGGCTTCGGCGGCCTCTTCCAGTTCCACGGATTCGCGGCGGGCCACCGCAGCGCGCACCTGTCCGATATCGGGACCGCAGCGCAAGAGGTTCATGGCCTTGCGTTGCTGACTCGGATAGGGAGGTGCCAACACCATCCACCGGCCGTCGCGGGCGCGGGCAATATTACCTGCACTCAAAACAAAAACGTTGTTGTTCCACGCCTTCGAAACGCCGCTTATCGTGGTATAGGACAGCGCATCCTTCTGCCAAGGGCTCTGTTCGATCCAGGCCTTGCGCAAATCGATATGGATGTCCTGGCTTTCACCTGTCCGTTCCTTCCAGATGGCCGCATCGGCGACTGCATTTGCAGCTAGAACGCAGGCAGTTGTTGCGCCAGCCTTTATCACGGTCTTACGGATCGGTTCCTTACCGGCAAAGGTGACCTTGCCGCCGCTGTCTCCGATTTTCAGCCCCGCATCCCGAAGAATGTTGTCGGTGACCGCGCGAAGATCGTCATGGGTTTCCGCAGGTTGTTCTGTGATCATCTAAAGTTCCTCAATAAACAGTAGCGGACGCGGCTGGCGCCGCAGCGGCCAACCGGATCGTCTTGATCAAATCTCTGCGTTTCATGGACGCAGCCTCCTGCAGGCTCGTTCAACGGAGCATTCTTCTTGGGCGCCTGCATTGACTAAATCAGCCTCGAAGCGTTGAGTTAGAGTGAGCCATTGAAAAGGTTTTCGCTATGCAACTCCGGCAGAAAGTAACTTCAGGACGTCCCGATGAAGTCAGTGACCTTCCAAGAATTTGACGCCTTAGCAGAATCGGTTCGTGACGTAGACGCTGTGTGTACCGAGAACCTCATCCGCATTTGATCGGCTGAAGGAATCACCTAACGTCAGAGCGCAATGTTTGCACTGCTCTGCTTCGTCCTGGCCGTCTTGGCCTCGCCATTCAAGTCGAAGAGCCGGCCACGACGCTCAATCAAGAAGACTCGATCTATTTCGACTCCGAGAAATTCGCCACAGCTATCGCCAAAACGGCAAGCGAACGTGTTGCGCCGTGGTGGTCGTAACAACCTAGACAAATGTCGGCGCGCCCTAGTCGTCGCATGATTGCCTGACGTCCGCTTATGGTACTTAGCGGACGTCAAAGCCGACGCTGAGCATGTCCGCTCTTAAGGGGCAAGCGGACATCCGTAATCCGCGCTCCGATGTCCGCTAATGACCCAAAGCGGACCTTTAGAACTCGCCGCTCGCACATGAGTTTTCGACCCT
>JAGPVD010000136.1 GCA_018067145.1 Methyloceanibacter sp. | reverse complement strand
GTTTGTGACGAGCGCGGCCGCGCTCGGCAAGGTCGACCCGTCCTGGCCCACGGCTGAGAAGCTCGAGGCCCTCGCCAAAATTCTCAACAAAGAAATTTCGGAGCTGACGGTCTTCGTCCTGGAGAAGCCGCGCCATCGCGAACTCGTCGGCGAGATATTGGCGGCGGGCGCGCGGGTCGCGATGTATCCGGCCGGCGATGTCGCCGGCGCACTCATGGCCGCGGTTCCAGGTTCCAGCATCGATGCATTGATGGGAACCGGTGGCACGCCGGAGGGCATCATGTCCGCTTGCGCCGTTAGAGCGATTGGCGGCGAATTCCTCGCCCGTATCGATCCCCAACTTCAAACCGAGGCCAAGGCCGTCAAGGACGCCGGGCTCGATACGTCGCGCTGGTTTAAACGCGACGAGCTCATCACCTCAGACGACGTGTTTTTCTGCGCCACCGGAATCACCACGGGCCTCATGCTCGAAGGTGTGGAGCGCAGCAAGTCGCACTACAAAGTGCAGACCATGATGATTACCGGAGCAACGGCTGAACGGCAGATCTTGACGAGTTATCTGCCGATCGAACGCTTAGCGAGCGTGGCAGCTCGCGAGGTCGCTTAGATGAGGTCGCTTAGATGAAGCTAACTGGATTGAAGCGCCTGGGAAGGGGCTAATGCCCAAGCGAGTGGAACATCCGATCATCCTCGGTATCGTGGGTGACTCCGCGTCGGGCAAAACGACCCTGTCGGCGGGTGTTGCTCAGATTCTGGGCGAAGAGCACTGCTCTGTTTTTTGCACCGATGACTACCATCGCTACGACCGCGGAGAGCGCGCTGACAGCGGCATGTCGGCGCTCGATCCACGCGGGAACTATATCGACGTTCTGGAGCAGCACCTACGTTTGTTGCGCCGTGGTGAAGCGGTGCTGAAGCCCAACTATTGCCATACGGATGGCACGCTGGGCCGTCCGAAATATTTCAGGCCCACGGAGTTTGTCATCGTCGAAGGACTGCTGGGCTATACCAGCAGGACCATGCGCGATTGCTATGACGTAAAGATCTTCCTCGATCCGGAAGAGGATCTCAGGGTGAAGTGGAAGATCTTCCGCGATACAGCCAAGCGGGGCTACAAGCTTGAGGAGGTGGTTGCATCGCTGGAGCGGCGCAAGCAGGACAGCCCGAACTTCATCCATCCCCAGCGGACCTTCGCCGATATTGTCATCCGCTTCCAGTCACCCAAAGGCGCCAACGGCTCCGACACTCAGCTCGATGTTCGCCATCTTTTGCGGCCGACTCTGCCCCATCCCGACTTTACACCGCTGTTCAATGAGTCCAGCAACGCGGGCATGCATTTGGAGCTTGCGCGCGACCGGGACGGCAAGCCTGTAGATGTGCTTGAGATCAACGGCAATATCTCCGACAACAGGGCCGAGCGAATCGAGGATCTGCTATGGAACCTCATCCCGGAGGCGGGCCATTTGCGGGACCAGGTCGGTCGCTTCGACGCCGCCAATAACGGCGTCAATAAGAGCCACCCGCTGGCATTGACCCAGCTGCTCGTCGGCTATCACGCAGTCAAGGCGGCGATGGGTGTCCGGGCCTACTAATTTTCGGATTTTGGGGGAAAAGAATGGCTGAAGACCTGATGCAAGATCAGGCACGACCTGAAGTGACGCACAACGATATGGCGAACGCCATCAGGGCGCTGGCCATGGATGCGGTGCAGAAGGCCAATTCTGGCCATCCGGGCATGCCCATGGGCATGGCCGACGTCGCCACAGTCCTGTTCACGCGCTTTTTGAAATTCGACGCTGCCCATCCCGATTGGCCCGATCGTGACCGTTTCGTGCTGTCAGCGGGCCATGGCTCGATGCTGATTTACGCGCTGCTCTATCTCACCGGCTATCCCGACATGGATATCGAGGAGATCAAGCGCTTCCGCCAACTGGGTGCGCGGACCGCTGGGCATCCGGAATACGGCCACGCGCCCGGCATTGAGACGACCACCGGGCCTCTCGGTCAGGGCATCGGCAACGCGGTTGGTATGGCCCTGGCGGAGCGCCTGCTCAATCAGCGCTACGGCGACGACATTGTCGGTCACCACACCTATTGCATCGCGGGCGACGGCTGCCTCATGGAAGGCATTAGCCAGGAAGCCATCTCATTTGCTGGCCACCTGAAGCTTGGCCGGCTGATCGTGCTGTTCGACGACAACGAAATTTCCATCGACGGGCCCACCAGCCTGAGTGAGTCCGACGATCAGCTCGAGCGCTTCAAGGCATCGGGGTGGCACACGACCCGCGTTGACGGTCATGACCCCGAAGCCATCGCCTCGGCCATCGAGAACGCCAAGGGTGTCACCGATCGGCCGTCGCTTATCGCCTGCCGTACCGTCATCGGTTTTGGCGCGCCGAATAAGGAAGGAACATCCGCAACCCACGGCGCACCGCTCGGAGCAGAAGAGATCGAGGCCGTGCGCGCGAAGCTCGGTTGGTCGCACGTGCCTTTCAAAGTGCCAGAGTCCATCCTGGGAAGCTGGCGTGCAGCCGGTGCGCGGCATCGCTCGGAATACGAGAAATGGAGCGAGGCTGCCGACCGTCTCGACGCTTCGGCGCGCAACCGTCTGACAGATCCGGTCGACAACGACGTTCGCGAGGGGATCGCGCGCGCGATTGCCGCCATCAAGACCGACTTCGCCGCCGAGGGTGCGAAGCTCGCGACGCGGCAGTCGTCTCAGAAGGTGCTAGAAAAGCTGATGCCGGTCGTTCCCGGCCTGATTGGTGGTTCCGCTGACCTTACGGGCTCGGTCGGCACGCTCACCAAGCTGCATAATTTTGTGACGCCGGGCGACTTCGCGGGCAACTACATCCACTACGGCGTCCGTGAGCACGCCATGGCCGCTGCCATGAACGGCATGACGCTGCATGGCGGCATTGTGCCTTACGCTGGAACCTTCCTGGTGTTCTCCGACTATTGCCGCCCGTCAATTCGGCTTTCGGCGCTCATGGGCCAGCGGGTCGTCTACGTCATGACCCATGATTCCATCGGCCTAGGCGAGGACGGTCCGACCCATCAGCCGGTCGAGCAATTGGCGGCGCTTCGCGCCATTCCCAATCTCAATGTCATGCGGCCGGCGGATTCAGTCGAATGTGCCGAATGCTGGGAAATTGCGCTTCTCTCTCAAGACACGCCCACGATCCTCGTGCTCACCCGGCAAGGTCTGCCGGTTCTGCGCAACGCGCCGTCCGTCGAGAATCTCTCGGCTAAGGGTGCCTATGTGCTGGTTGAGCCTGAGGGGGACCGGGACGTGACCCTGATCGGCACTGGCTCAGAAGTGCCCATGGCGGTCGATGCCGCAAAATTGCTGCAAGACGAGGGCATTAAGGCCGCCGTTATATCGATGCCGTGCTGGGAACTGTTCGAGGCGCAGGACGAAAGCTATCGGAAATCGGTCTTGGGCAAGGGCCCCAGGGTCGCCGTCGAGGCCGCCGTCGAGTTTGGCTGGCAGAAATGGCTGGGTTTGAAGGGCACTTTCGTCGGCATGCGCGGATTCGGCGCGTCTGCCCCGGCGCAGGAGCTTTATAAGCATTTCGGGATCACCGCCGACGCCGTCGCGGCCGCAGCGCGTGATCTGGTCGCAAAGAAGTAAAGGTAGAGGACTAAATGGCTAAAACACGCGTCGCCATCAACGGATTTGGCCGTATTGGCAGGCTCTCATTCAGGGCTTTCTTAGAGGCTGGCCGCAACGATCTTGAGTTCGTGGCGATTAACGACCTCGGCTCGGCCGACATGAACGCACTTCTGCTCGAATTCGACAGCGTGCACGGGCGTTTTCCTGGCGAAGTCACTGTGGGTGACGGACGCCTCAAGGTGGGCGGCCAGGATGTGGCCGTGCTGTCGGAAGCCAACCCGGAGAAGCTCCCTTGGGGCGAGCTCGGCGTTGATATCGTCATGGAGTGTACCGGTCGGTTCACCACCCGTGAGACGGCGGCGCAGCATCTCAAAGCTGGCGCCAAGCGCGTGCTGGTCTCAGCCCCGTGCTCGGAGGCTGACCGCACCGTGGTGTACGGCGTGAACAGCGACCAGCTCACCCAGCAGGATCACGTGGTCTCCAACGCGTCTTGCACGACCAACTGCCTCGCGCCGGTGGCCGAAGTGCTCGACAAGACAGTCGGCATTGAGCGCGGCTACATGACAACGATCCATGCCTATACCGGCGATCAGCGCACCGTTGATACGCTGCATAAGGATCCGCGCCGGGCCCGCGCCAGCGCCGTCAATTTGATCCCGACCTCGACCGGCGCCGCCAAGGCCGTGGGCCTCGTGCTCCCCGCTCTGAAGGGCAAGCTGGACGGTGCTTCCATCAGAGTGCCGGTTCCCAATGTCAGCCTTATCGATCTGACCTTCCAGTCGGGACGCCCGACCTCGGTCGAAGAGATCAACGCGGCGCTGATCAAGGCTGCTGACGGTCCGCTTGATGGCGTCCTCGGGATTAACGATAAGCCGTTGGTTTCGTCGGACTTCAACCATGACCCCCTAAGCTCGGTCTTTGACGTGACCGGTACGCAGGTGATCGACAGCACGTTCTGCCGCGTCGTGGCCTGGTACGACAATGAATGGGGCTTCTCTAACCGGATGAGCGACACCGCCGTCGCGATGGGTAAACTGATATGAGTTCTGAACCGAGTATGGCCGACATCGACCTTTCCAGCATCAAGACCATTGATGATCTCGATGTGGAGGGGAAGCGGGTCCTGGTCAGAGTCGATCTCAACGTGCCAATCGAAAACGGCGACGTTGCCGATGACACGCGCATCAAGCGCGTGCTGCCGACCATTGCGAAACTCAAGCAAGGCGGCGCCAAGGTCATCCTCCTGTCCCATCTCGGGCGTCCCACGGGCGAGCGTTCGCCCGAGACGTCTTTGCGGCCGGTCGCAAAGCGGGTGGAAGAGCTCCTGAACGGCGGGCCGGTGCTCTTCCTTGACGATTGCGTGGGCCCCGAGGTCGAGAACGGACTGAAGTCACTCGGCAATGGCGACGTCGCCATGCTGGAGAACCTTCGCTACCACGAGGGCGAGAAGGCCAATGACATGGGCTTCGCCAAGCAGCTTGCTGCGTTGGGTGACATTTACGTCGACGATGCCTTCTCCTCGGCCCACCGGGCCCATGCTTCGGTCGAGGCCATTGCTCACCTTATGCCGGCTTATGCGGGCAAGTTGATGATGGCGGAGATCAGTGCGCTTAGCATTGCGCTTGCCGATCCCAAGCGGCCAGTCATGGCCATCGTTGGCGGCGCCAAAGTCTCGACCAAGATTGACGTCCTAAAGAATCTTGCGACATGCATGGACGTGCTCGTGGTCGGCGGCGGCATGGCCAACACTTTGCTCAACGCCCAAGGCGTGAACGTTGGGAACTCGCTCTACGAGCCCGACTTCGTCGAGACGGTGAAGGAAGTCTTGGCCTCGGCTAAGAAAGCCGGCTGTGAGATCTTTCTGCCTGTTGACGAAGTGGTGGCCAACGAGCTTGCGCCGGGCACAGAGTGGAAGGTGTGCGGCGTCAATGACATTCCCTCCGACATGATGGTGCTCGACCAGGGGCCGAAAAGCATTGAGCGCCTGAAGGAGAAACTCGGCGAGATGCAAACATTGCTGTGGAACGGGCCGCTTGGCGCGTTCGAGGTCGCGCCTTTTGGCAAAGGGACGTTGGCGCTTGCCGAGGAATCAGGGCGGCTCTCCAAAGAGGGCAAGCTGGTCAGCATCGCCGGTGGTGGCGATACCGTGCGCGCCCTGAATATGGTCGGCGCAACCCCGGACTTCACCTATGTGTCGACAGCGGGCGGCGCGTTCCTCGAATGGTTGGCAGGGCGCCAGCTCCCGGCGGTCATGGCGCTTGCTAGCCAAGCGAGCCCAGCCCGCGCCGCGGTCGGATAGTCATTATGAGCGAGGCGCAGGGTCAGGGGACGGCCGGAGACATCGTCATCGCGCCGTCGATCCTCTCCGCCGACTTCGCCAAGCTCGGCGAAGAAGTGCGCGCCATCGATACGGCCGGTTGCGACTGGATCCATATCGATGTCATGGACGGGCACTTTGTGCCCAACATCACGATCGGTCCTGACGTGACGAAGGCGCTTCGGCCTCACTCCGGCAAGCTGTTCGATGTGCATTTGATGATCGCGCCTTGCGATCCGTATATCGAAGCCTTCGCGGAGGCTGGTGCCGACATCATTACCGTCCATGCCGAGGCGGGGCCGCATCTTGATCGTACGCTCCAGCACATCAGGAGCTTCGGTAAGAAGGCGGGTGTCAGCCTCACGCCCTCAACGCCGGAGACGGCCATCGAATATGTGATGGACAAGGTCGACCTCATCTTGGTGATGACGGTCAATCCCGGCTTTGGCGGCCAGGCCTTTCTGCCGTCGCAGCTTCCCAAGATCCGCGCCATCCGTGAGATGATCGGCGACCGGCCCATCGATCTCGAAGTGGATGGCGGCATCAATGCTGAGACCGCGCCGCTTGTGGTCGAGGCGGGAGCCAATGTCATCGTGGCCGGGTCTGGCGTGTTCAAAGGCAGTGCCTATGCTGAGAACATCGCCGCTATCCGCGCCGCCGCCTTGCGCGCCCGCGCCGACGCCGCTTGATGGGGAATGCGCGCCGCGCAGTTGTCTTCGATCTCGACGGCACGCTGGTGGACACCATTGGCGACCTTACCACCGCCCTCAATACGACCCTGACCGAGCTTGATCTTGCCCCGCATTCCGAAGACGCGGTGCGGACCATGGTTGGTGGTGGTCTTGCCAAGCTGTTGGAGCGCGCACTGGCTGCTCACGGTGCGGACCTTGAGGCCATCGGCCGGGACGCGGCGGTGAAACGGATATTCGAGCATTACGCGGCGACGCCTGCGAGTTCCTCTGAGCTTTATCCTGGTGCCAAAGAGACGCTGGCCGCGCTCACCGAAGCGGGCATCCCGTGCGGGATTTGCACCAACAAGCCTGAACCCATCGCCAGAGACCTTTTAGAGGCCATGGGGATCGCTGACGCCTTCGGGATCATTCAGGGGGCCGAGGCTGGGTTTCCCCGCAAGCCCGACCCGGCCGGGCTCGCCCATGTGGTGGAGACGCTGGGCGCTACGCCGGAGACCACGCTCATGGTTGGCGACAGCGAGGCGGACGTGAAGGCGGCCCGCGCCGCCGGCCTTAAGGGCGTAATTCTTGTTTCTTTTGGCTACTCCGTGACCCCAGTCACTGAGCTACGGGCCGATGTTGTTATCAATCATCTTCACGAACTGGTTCCAACCCTTGCTCTTGTCGAACAGGCGCAATAGCTAAACGCCATGGATGTCACCTATTTTGGCGCCTTGATCGCCGGGCTCTTAAGCTTCCTCTCGCCGTGCGTGCTGCCGCTCGTGCCGCCATATCTATGTTTCCTTGGCGGTACGACCTTCGACCAGCTCACCGGCGAGGATGAGACGCAAAGCCACGTCTATCAGACGGTGATCATGTCGTCGGTCGCCTTCGTGCTCGGCTTTACCACCGTGTTCGTTATTCTCGGCGCCACGGCGACCATGGCCGGCCAGCTCGTGGCCGAGAACCTGCCGATACTCGCCAGGATCGCCGGCGTGATCATCATCATTGCCGGTCTGCATTTCCTCGGCGTCATCCACATTCCGATCCTTCATCGCGAGGCGCGCTATCATTCCGACACGCGTCCCGCCGGATTGTTCGGCGCCTATGTCATCGGTCTTGCGTTTGCTTTCGGCTGGACGCCGTGCATCGGGCCGGTGCTCGGCGCGATCCTCGCCGTCGCGGCGGGTGAGGACTCAATACGCCAGGGCGTCAGCCTGCTTTTCGTCTATTCGCTCGGGCTCGGTATCCCCTTCATTCTCGCCGCCGTTGCCATCAAGCCGTTCATGAACGTCATGCAGCGCTTCAAGAGTCATATGGCGATGGTCGAAAAGATCATGGGCGCGCTTCTCGTGCTCACTGGCATCTTGTTCCTCACCAACTCCATGACGTTGATCGCCGGCTGGATACTGCAAATCTTCCCCGGGCTTGCCACGATCGGCTGACGAGGGCACTTGCACGTTAAGGCCAGGCTCGGAATAGTGGAGCCCATGGCCTTGGACACGACCGCAGATATGACCGCTATAGCGCTCACCATCGCCGGCTCTGATTCGTCCGGCGGCGCCGGTATCCAGGCCGATATCAAAACTTTCTCCGCGCTCGGCGTCTATGGTGCCAGCGTCATCACCGCGCTCACGGCACAAAACACGCGCGGCGTGGATGAGGTGATGGCGGTGCCGCCTGAATTTGTGCTGGCGCAGATGCGGGCTGTGGCGAGCGATCTGAAAGTCGGCGGCATCAAGATCGGCATGTTGGCTACTCGTGATGTCATCGAGGCCGTCACCGAGGGACTCGACGCGTTTCCTAGCGTCCCGGTGGTGCTGGACCCGGTGATGGTGGCGACCAGCGGCGATCCACTGCTCGATGTGGAGGCGATAGATCAATTGCGGAGCAAGCTGGTGCCGCGCGCCGATATCATCACGCCGAACCTGCGTGAGGCCGCGGTTCTCCTTGGTGAGCCGGACGAGAGTCGCGAACGGTGGATGGAGGGCCGCGCGGAGAGACTACACGCGTTTGGCTCTGATGCGGTGTTGCTCACAGGTGGAGAGTCCGATGCCGAGACCGCGCTCGATATCTTTGTCGACGATGACGGCGTCCAGCGTATCGAGGCGCCGCGTGTCGAGACGAACAACACTCACGGCACCGGCTGTACGCTGTCCTCGGCCATCGCCGCCGAGCTGGCCAAGGGCGCGTCGTTGGACAGGGCCGTGAAGATGGCGAAGCTCTATGTCACCGCGGCCATCATGGCCGCCGACGAAATCGCGGTGGGCGAGGGCGCTGGCCCCGTCCACCACTTCCATGCGCTATGGCCGAAGCCTTAAGGGGCTAAGCCCCCAAAAGGCCTACTCGTCCGCCACGACTGTTAGGTTCTGCTCGCCGAGACCTGCCACGGTTAGCACCATCTCGTCGCCTGGCTTCAAGAACACGCGCGGTTTGCGCGCCATGCCGACGCCAGGTGGTGTGCCAGTGGTGATGACGTCGCCCGACACCAGTGTCATGTATTTGCTGATATAGCTGACGAGCTCGGCCACGCCGAAGATCATGGTAGACGTATTGCCCGTCTGCATGCGCTCCCCGTTGAGGTCGAGCGTGAGGGCGAGATTTTGCGGATCGGGGATTTCGTCGGTGGTGACGAGCCAGGGTCCAAGCGGGCCGAAGCTGTCATGGCTTTTGGCCTTGATCCATTCGCCAGGGCCACCTCTTTGCACGCGCCGCTCGGAGATGTCGTTGCCGATGCAATAGCCCGCGACATAATCGAGAGCCTCATCGAGCCCGACATTCTTGGCGCGGCTGCCGATCACCACGGCAAGTTCCACTTCGTAGTCCATGCGCTCAAAGCCTTCGGGCGCGAGCACCGGGTCGGTGGCCCCTGAGACGCAGCTGCTCGCCTTGCAGAACACGATAGGTGCGTCAGGGATCGGCATGCCGGTTTCCTCGGCATGGTCGCGGTAGTTGAGGCCGATCCCGAGGAATTTCGGCACCACGCCAATGGGCACACCAAGGCGTGGGCTCCCCTCAACCAGGGGAAGCGTTTCGGGATCGATGGCCTTGATACGAGCAAAGCTTTCGGTGCCTAGAGTCTCACCGGAAAGGTCGCTGACGACCCCCGAGAGATCCCGGATTTTCCCCGTCGCATCCAAAAGCCCCGGCTTTTCCTGTCCCGGCTCGCCATATCTCAGCAGTTTCATCGTCGTCCCCCGATCATGATTTTCGCCATGATGCACGGGCGCGCGAGGCGCGCAACGGGCGAGCTTCGAAGCGGTTATGGCCGGTTCGCCTCATCAGTTGCCCAAGTGCAACAGGTCCCCGCAAATTTTTTCATCCGCATTCGTCCTAAATGTTGGTTTCGGCGTGTTGCACGCGCCGTCTGGTGCGACCGTTGCGAGTCCACCGCTAGAGCCAAATGCATTGAAAAACATAACAAATATCGACTTTTTGAGGGGCCGGTTGGTCGTTGGGAAGTTATCAATTGCATTTCTGCAACAGTGCCGAAGCGTTCTGCTTATCCACCGCAGCTCATTATTGAAGAGCTCGCCGGGACTGGGCTAGCTTTGAATCACAAACACGGGGGACGGGGCTGGGGGGCCTACTTCTTCCAAGACTGGACTGAGAGAATTTGAGGGACCTGAAGCCAAGACCAACAAGAACGCTCAGGAACGAAATATTGGGGGGGCGAACCGAAGCTCGCTGTAAAGGCCATGCCTTTCGCGTTCGGTTCGTTTCGCAGGGAAGACCAGCCCGGCTAGTCCGGGCTGGTTCTTTTTTGGGGACCCTCTTTCTGCTTAGAGGCCAAGCGCGCTGAGCGTCCGATCGATACCCGCAAGATAGCCTGAGCCGAACAGGCGCACATGCGCGAGCGCCGGATAGAGGTTGTAGAGACCTTTACGCACGTCGTGGAACCCCGGCTCTAAGGGCAAGCGGCTCTCATAAGCCTCGAAAAATGCGTCACCGAACGTTCCGAACATCGTTGTGAACGCCAGCTCGATCTCCGGATGGCCGCAATAAATCGCCGGGTCGATGAAGCCGGCCACCCTGTCGCCTCTGACCAGCACGTTTCCCGTCCACAAATCGCCATGCAGCAGGCTTGGGAAGTGCGGCTCGATCAGATAGTCGTCGATGCGTTCCGCCAAATGCTCGATCCGGCTGAAGAGTGGTGTTGGGAGCGCGCCGTCTTCATGCGCGGCGTGCGCCATATGCATGAGCCGATGGTCGCGAAAGAAGGGGACCCATTGCGAAGTGAGCGGATTGGGTTGGTGAAGCGGGCCGATCTGCGTGTCCCGCGTATATCCAAATTTTTTCCGTGGCGTTCCGTGAAGCGCGGCGATCAGCTCGGCCGCATGGCGTTGTACATCATCGGAAATGGCCCCGCCGTCATTCTCGACGAAATCCATGACCAAGAGATCTGTCGTAGCAACATAGACACTGGGGACCGGCAGGTCAGAAAGCCGGGCAAGCTCGCCGAGCATGTCGCCTTCGAGTTGCAGGTTTGGTCCGGCGTCTCTGCCGGCCGCGCGCGCCTTCACCGCAAGATGGCGCCTGTCGGCCAACCGCACGGTGAGCCCAAGATGGCCAAAGCCAACCGGCAGCGAGCCGGTCTCGACGACGGGCGAGCCGAGGGCCGTCTCAAGCCGTGCATTGAGTTCGCTAGCGTTCATGGTACGCCGCTAAACAAATTTCGGCTCCATCGCCGATGTCATATGCCTGATATAGAGTC
The DNA here is from genome assembly GCA_018067145.1 of Methyloceanibacter sp. Lineage (GTDB taxonomy): Bacteria > Pseudomonadota > Alphaproteobacteria > Rhizobiales > Methyloligellaceae > Methyloceanibacter. The sequence continues at coordinate 7,384 of JAGPVD010000136.1, read as the reverse complement.
AGCTTAACTCGCGCCTTATGGTGCTTGACACTCGGATCGATAACGAGCCCAACGACGTCCAGACAAAGCGTCATAGGGCGCTATTTATTTCCGACATCCATCTCGGAACCAAGGCGTGTCAGGCCGAAGCTTTCTCGATTTCCTGCGCTGCCACGAGGCGCCCAAGATCTACCTGGTGGGCGACGTTGTCGACTTCTGGCGCATCCGGCGCGGCATTTATTGGCCGCAATCCCATAACGATGTTCTGCAAAAGCTCCTGCGCAAAGTGCGCAAGGGCAGCGAACTCATATTCATTCCCGGCAATCACGACGAGGCCATGCGTGAATATTGTGGCTCGAATTTCGGCGGTATCGCCATCGAGCGCATGATGCGGTGGTCGCGCGGTGTCGATGTGGAGCTGTTCAAGCTGCGGGATGTACGCCTGTTCGGGGAAGAGAAAGTGTTCCTTTATGTTGGCCGCATCGCTGTCGAGAAGAACATCAAGGCGTTCCTCGATTTCGACCTTCCCGGCCGCAAGGTGCTGGTCGGCAGCGGTCCTCAAGCCGCCGAATTTGAGCGCCTCTATCCCGACGCGTTGTTCGCGGGCCCGAAGCAGGGCGAGGATCTAGCCAAGGCCTACGCGTCGGCGGACGTGTTCGTGTTCCCCAGCCTCACCGACACCTTCGGTCTCGTCTTACTGGAGGCGCTGGCTAGTGGGGTTCCCGTGGCCGCCTATCGGGTCAGCGGCCCGAAGGACGTGCTGACCGACCCGGCCTGCGGTGCGCTTGGGAGCGATCTTCAAGCGATGGCGATCGCGATAGCTGGGAGAAATCGGCGCGGGAGTTCATTGGGAATGTGCTCAAAGCCCATAATTTAGGCCTGCCCAAAAAACGTACACGGTTTTGCCGTTGGCGGGGCAAGCGGACGCCCAACAAAGAAAACGGCCCGGTTGGGGGAACCGGGCCGTTTCAATTCTTATGCGTCAGTTTGGGGGACGCTTTGGGGGACAATGCGTCCACCCAGAGATGGTTGGGGCATCGCTTCTTTTCAAGGCGCGTGAGGCAAGATTTTCGCTAATTATTAGCTAACCGGCTGATAATTATGCCATAAAAATCTAGCCGAATAATGCGGCTCCTTTGATTGCGTGGAGCCTGGCAAGCGTCAGGGGTTCTGGACGCTCGAACATTGTACCTTGGTGCCCAAGGCCGGCGGCCTGTGCCGGCATTAGCATCTGATCCACGTCCTCCTGGGTCTTTCCTTCAGTGCTTGCCTGGGGGCTCTACAGGGGCTTGCTGTCCTCTTGAGGGCGCTCCACCCGTGTCTCGCCGCCGGCACCCGCGATCATGGCGTTTATGCGCTGCTCGATGACCTGAAGCGCCCTCACCACCTTGCCGGTGCGCTGTCCGGTGATTTCCTGGAACGTGCAGCCCGTGTAGATGTCGGTGGCGTGTTGATTGAGCTGGTCACAGTGCTCGACCGGGCTGCCACTTTCCCTCAGGGCCCAGAGCTCGTCCGCGTTATTGGCCTGCTTCTGGTCAAACTGATGGGCGCGCGGATCTCGGCGATGTCAGCCCAAGTGTGGACGATGGCTTCGCGCATTTCCGTAAGTTCGGCCTGCACAGTGGGCTGTATCGTGGCCGAACCCGTCTGGGGCTTTGGCTAGAGCACCGACGCTTCCAGCTTGGCGATAGCATCGAGCAGAAATTGCGTCTCGGGCGTCCGGTTTTGGCGGGCGTGTTTGTCGAGGAATCAGTGGCCAAGCGGCGTGCCGCGCAACGCTGCTTCGAGCACAGCACATTCAATTGCCAGCCCTTCCACGGGCGGCACGGACCTCGACTGCAATGGATCAGCGCCGTCTGTGGCTCGTTCCGGCATGGTGGTGGCAAAGCTATTGTGATTCGGAGTAAGGGCCAGAGCGTAGCGCCAGAAGGCCAAGGGAAGCGTCAACCGACATGGCAATCCAAGCATTAGTGAATGCTGCCTCGCCGTCCTTTGCCCTGCGGCTCGGCTTCCTTTATGCGGCGCTTTTTTTGGTGATCGGCTGTTACCTGCCTTACCTGCCGGTCTGGCTGAAATGGCGCGAGCTCGATACCGACCAAATCGCCGTTGTGCTGGCGGCGACGCTCTATACGCGCATTCTGTTCACGCCGGTCATCAGCTTCATCGCCGACCGTATCGGCGACCGCCGCACCATTCTCATCGTACTGGCCTGGGCCTCGTTCTTCGCCTTCGTCAATCTGTGGGTGTCCGATGGCTTCTGGCAGATGCTGCTGGCCATCATTGTGCTGGCGGCCGGCTGGACCTCGATCATGCCGTTAATCGAGACCGTGGCGGCGACCGGCATCCGCACGGGTCTCGACTACGGCAGGGTGAGGCTATGGGGCTCCATTACGTTCATTGTGGCGAGCCTTGGCTCGGGCGCCGTCATTCAGTTCGTTGGACCGCAGGCGGTGCTGCCGCTGTTGCTTGGCGCCACGGCCTTGATGGTTTTGGCGACCCATCTCATGCCGCGGCAGCTTGGCGGGCAGGCGGGCGCGGCCCCGGCGTCGCGGCGCCTTAGGCTCAAAGATGCATTCGCGATGGCAAGCGCACCGTTGTTTCTTCTGTTCCTGCTGGCGGCGAGCCTGATCCAGGCCAGCCACGCGCTCATGTATGCCTTCGGCACGTTGCATTGGCGGGCGCAAGGTTTCTCCGGCGCTACGATTGGCGCTCTGTGGTCCGTTGGCGTGATCGCTGAAGTGGTGCTGTTCGCAATGTCAGGCCGGGTCCTCGCCATGAGCGGGACCGCGCGGCTGCTCGGCCTCGCCGGCGGGGCGGCAGTGTTGCGCTGGGGCTTGATGGCTTTCGATCCGGCGCTTTGGGCAACGGGGCTGTTGCAGATACTCCACGCCATGACATTTGGTGCCGCGCATCTTGCCGCCATCCATTTCCTGACCCATGCGGTGCCCGAAGACCGTAGCGCCACCGCCCAAGGCCTCTATGCCGCCGTGGTAGCCGGTCTCGTCATGGGCTCGCTGACGCTGGCTTGCGGTCCGCTCTACCGGATGTTTGGCGGCCAAGCCTATGGCGTCATGGCGGGCCTTGCCGTGATCGGCACAGGCGCTGCGGTCTTGCTTCATCGCCGCTGGCATGGCGGGCTTCTCGTTGGCGATCAGCCCCACAAGTCTGGTGGTGGCGGAAACACCGAGCCGGCCTCGTAAGCGAGCCCCGGCTCGCGGTCTCTCTCCAGCAGCAGCGGTCCGTCGAGGTCCACCCAGTCGGCGTCTTGCGCCACGAGAAGAGCAGGGGCCATGGCGAGCGACGTTGCCACCATGCTCCCCACCATAACTTTGAGCCCAAGCGCCTTGGCGCGTTCGGCAGTGAGGAGCGCCTCGGTCAGGCCTCCGGTTTTGTCGAGCTTGACGTTCACCGCGTCGTAGCGCTCGGCAAGCGCCTCAAGTGAGGCGCCGTCATGCGCGGACTCATCGGCGCAGATGGGGAGTGGGTGTGTGATCTCCGCGAGAAGCGCATCCTCGCCGGCAAGCAAAGGCTGCTCAACCAACTCGATGCCTGCATCTAGGGCGGCGGCAAGAAGCGACTCCGTTTCATGGGGTTGCCAGGCCTCATTGGCATCGGCGATGAGGCGTGTGTGTGGCACTGCCGCGCACACAGCTGCCAGACGTTCAACATCGCCGGCACCGCCAAGCTTTAACTTTAACAGAGGATGCTGGCTTGCTGCCTTGGCTTGCGTGGCCATGGTTTCAGGCGCGCCGAGCGATATGGTGAAGGCCGTTGGCACCTCATGGAGGGGCGGGAGGTTTGCGAGCGCCGCCACGCTGCTGCCCGACTGCTTTGCCGCCAAATCCCATAAGGCACAGTCGAGCGCATTGCGGGCTGCGCCAGGCGGAAGCAGACGGGCGAGGGTGGCCCGGTCCAGACCTGATGCGATCGCCTGACGGCATCCCTCGATGCTTGCGACCACCCCCTCGACGCTCTCGCCATAACGGGCGTAGGGCAGGCATTCGCCTCTTCCCTTGTGGATTCCATCGCCGATCTCGGCGACCACCACGACGGCCTCGCGTTTCGAGCCACGCGCGATGTTAAATTGGCCCCGGATCGGCCAGCGCTCGACGCGGATCTCGAGCCGGGAGCCCGGTGGCGCGCCCCAGCCGTTAAGCTCAACCCCGGAACCCGCCATAACGCCTTTCTTTCTTTGTTGTTTTCGTTCAAAAACAGAGCACTTCGAACGGCGTCGGCGTCCTAAAGCTCAAGAGTACGAACCAAGCTAAGCCCTTCCATGCTCAAGCGCGACCATCAGCTTGTTCTGCCGACGCAAGCCCTCGCACCAGGCTTCAGCGTCGAGCTCAGCGGCACCACCTTCCGCTTGGTGGCTACCGGCGCCTGGACTGTTGCCGAAGCAGCCAAACTCGATAAGGCCCTGAAACGGCTGCGTGTGCCGATCCCGCCGACGTCTGAATTCACCGGCGAGATGGACATTTCCCGTATCGAAGAAATCGACACCGCTGGTGCCTGGCTCCTACAGCGGACCGTCGCGGCCTGGCAGAAGGCCGGCTTGCGCACCCATTACGCCGGCGCCACCGAGGGCTTCCGTATTCTCATCGAGGAAGTGCATCGCCATGGCGACGCTGAGCGGCCCGAGATCGACAAGCCGAAACCGATTGAGCAATTGGTCGATAGCACCACCAGTGTGGTGACGGGCGTCTGGCGCGATAGCCTCCAGCTCACGGCGTTTCTTGGCGAGGTATCCGCCGCCTTCTTACGGCTGTGCAGGCAACCTTGGCGCTTCCGCCCCATCTCCTTCTTCCATCATCTCGATCATGCAGGCTTACGGGCGGTGCCGATTATCGCGTTGATCTGCTTTCTCATCGGCGCCGTGGTCATGCAGCAAGGCGTGGCGCAGCTGCGGCCGTTCGGGGCCGAGCCCTTTGCCGTCAACATGGTCGCTATCCTGACCTTGCGCGAAATCGGTATCCTGCTCACCGCCATCATGGTGGCTGGCCGGTCCGGTTCGGCCTTCACCGCCGAGATCGGCTCCATGAAGATGCGTGAGGAGATCGACGCCATGCGCACGCTCGGCATCGATCCCATGGACACTTTGGTTCTGCCGCGGGTGCTGGCGCTCATCGTGGCGCTGCCGCTGCTGACGTTTCTCGGCGATATCATGGGGCTTGCTGGCGGCGGCGTGATGGCCTTTGGCGTGCTTGGGCTCGATATGTCCACCTATCTCGACAAGCTGCAGGAGGCGGCGAGCATGCAGCATTTCATGGCCGGCATGATCAAGGCGCCGTTTGCTGCCATCATCATTGGCCTGGTTGGCTGCCTCGAAGGCTTGCGCGTTGAGGGTAGCGCCGAATCCCTCGGCACCCACGTGACATCCGCCGTGGTCAAGGCGATCTTCTTGGTGATTATACTAGATGCGGTTTTCGCCATGTTCTTGTCGGGGATAGGGATGTGACCGATCAGAGCGGACGAGAGGTAATCATCAGTGTGCGCGGGCTGGCCAAGAGCTTCGGTACGCACCAGATTTGGGACTCCCTCAGCCTCGACGTCTATCGCGGCGAAATCCTCGCCATTGTCGGCGGCTCGGGCCAAGGCAAGTCAGTTCTGATGCGGGTGATCACTGGCCTGCTGAAGCCGGATAAGGGTGATGTTGGGCTCTTCGGACAAGACACGAAGACGCTCTCGCCCGATGCCCGCCTCGACATCGAGAAGCGCTGGGGCATCCTTTTCCAGGACGGCGCTTTGTTCTCAGCGCTCACCGTGCTTCAGAACATCCAGGTGCCGATGCGCGAGCATCTCGATCTGCCGCAGCCGATGATGGACGACCTTGCTTTCCTCAAGCTGACCATGGTCGGCCTGCCGCCCGAGGCTGCGCACAAATTGCCTTCCGAGCTCTCTGGCGGCATGCGCAAACGCGCAGGTCTGGCTCGGGCGCTCGCACTTGATCCTGAGATCGTGTTTTTAGACGAGCCGACGGCGGGGCTCGACCCCATTGGTGCTTCGGACTTCGATCACCTAATTCGTAAGTTACAACAGACGCTTGGCCTGACGGTCTATATGGTGACCCATGACCTTGATACCATCTTCACGGTATGCGACCGGGTGGCGGTCCTGGCCGAGAAGAAGATCGTGCGGACGGGCTCGCCTGGCGAGTTGCAGAGCCAACCCAATCATCCGTGGATCAAGGAATATTTCTGCGGCGAGCGTGCTCGTGCCGCGAGCCCGCCCGACCAGCGGAGGCTGATTGTCTAATGTCGCTTGTCTGTTCGAGGGTTCGATGGAAACCAAAGCCAACTATTTGATGATCGGCGGCACCATATTGGGCGTCATCGCCTTCGCCTTCATCTTCATTTTCTGGATCAGTAATTTTGCCGGCGGCGGCAAGAGCTATCTCATCGTATTTGAGAGTTCGGTAGCGGGCCTCACCTCTGGCTCGAGCGTTGGCTTCAACGGCATCAAGGTCGGCGAAGTGCATTCCTTCGAACTGGACCCAGAAGATGCGCGCAAGGTTCAGGTGCTTATCAATGTCGCCGACGACACGCCGGTCCGGGTGAACTCGAGGGCGAGCATCCAGTCGCTTGGCTTGACCGGCGGCAGCGGTATCCAGATCACCCCCGGTACGCCTGACTCGCCTCTGCTGGTTGCCACGGCTGAGAACCCCATTCCGACGATTTCGGCCAAGCGTGGATCTGGACAGAGCTTATTCGATGCCGCGCCGGCGGCTCTGAACAACGCCAACGCCTTCATCGAACGGCTCGACGAACTTGTCGCCGTAAACGAGGAGGCGATCACCACCACGCTCACCAATATTGCAACGGTGACCGAAATGTTGGGCCAGAAGAGCGAAGCGATCGGTGTCGCCATCACCGATGTGAGCGAAGGTGCCCAGTCCTTTAAGAGTTTAAGTAGTAAACTCGAAGTCTCGCTCGGGGATAACATGGACGGGTTGACCCGCCAGGCCAAAGAAAGCATGCAAGAATTCAGCGCAACCATGCGAGAGGCTCGTCGCGCGGCGGCAACCCTAAATCGAATTCTTGAGAAGTTGGAAGCGGATCCTAGGGGATTTTTGCTTGGTGGATCACAGGTGCCGGAATATACTCCGCGAGGTCAATAAGGCACTTTCAGTGGCCAAGAAACTGCCGTGTAACAGGGGGCGATCGGAGATGTCTCGGTCGGCGCCGATTCTTGCTGCAGGCTTGATATGCCTGGGCCTTTCCGGCTGCGCCATCGCTGGTGGCGGCGGCAACGCACCCGATACCTACGATCTCGTCGCACCCCGAAGCTTCGCGGGCAGCCGCAGGGCAGCCCCTTGGCAGCTCGTTGTTTATGAGCCCACGGCCGTGCACGCGCTGGCGACGGACCGTCTCATGGTGCGCCCCCGGGCCGGGCAAGTCTCTTACTACAA
>JAGPVD010000123.1 GCA_018067145.1 Methyloceanibacter sp. | reverse complement strand
CTCCCCGCGCGAAAACGCCCCGCACACGAAAATCAAGCTAGGCGCGGGCCCATACGCGGCCTTTGCGCGAAGCCCCTCGCGGAACGCCTGAACCAAGCTCATGCTCGACATTGGATGGTCGGAACTTTTAATGGTCGCCGTTGTGGCGGTCGTCGTGGTGGGTCCTAAGGAGCTGCCCAAGCTGATGCGCACCTTCGGCTTCTATGCCGGAAAGCTGCGGCGCGCGGCGTCCGACTTTCAGCGCCAATTTAAAGAGGCCATGGTCGAGAGCGAGGTCGAAGAGGTCCGCAAGAACATTGAGGCCATCCAGGGTTCGCTCGGCGACCAGCCTCTGATGATGCCGCAGACGGGCTCCCTGCAAAACGCTTTGGGTGAACCTATTCAGGGCGAGTCTATGGAAGCGCTGCAAGCTGAGGCGCATCAGTCGGCGAAACGGAAAGCGCCTCGCGCCAAAACTTCTGGCACCAAGACTGCGCCGAAGACGCGGCCACGCGCCAAAGCGCGTGCCGCCAAGACACCTGCCGCCAAGACACCTGCTGCCAAGACACCTCGTGTCAAGCGCGCAACGGCGAAGCCTCGCAAGACCAAGGTCGCGTCTAAGCCAGTGGCGAATCCAGGGGCTAAGCCACCCGCTAAGAGGCCAGCCAAGGCGCCGACCAGGGCGAGGCGGAAGCCATGACCCACGAGGATATCGACGCTACTAAGGCCCCGCTAATCGAGCATTTGATTGAGCTTCGGCGCCGGCTGATGTGGACGCTGGCGGCGATCTTTGCCGCCTTCGTGGTCTGCTTCTGGTTCGCCAAGCCCATCTACAATCTGCTGCTCTGGCCCTATCGCGCAGCCGTGGGCGTCGATGTGCCCATCGAGCTGATCTACACGGCGCCCCAGGAGTTCTTCTTCACCGAGGTGAAGCTTGCCCTGTTCGGCGCCATCTTCATAGCCTTCCCGGTGATCGCTTCTCAGCTCTATATGTTCGTGGCGCCGGGTCTCTACCGGGCCGAACGCAAAGCCTTCCTGCCGTTCCTTTTCGCCACGCCGATCCTGTTTCTGATCGGGGCCGCGCTGGTCTATTTCGTGGCCATGCCGCTCGCCATGACGTTCTTTCTGTCCATGCAGCAGACCGGCGAGGTGCAGATCGTCCTCACCGCCAAGGTCAGCGAATATCTCTCCCTCATCATGACACTGATCTTAGGCTTCGGTATCTGCTTCCAATTGCCCGTGTTGCTGACCCTGCTGGCCCGCGCCGGGATTGTCAGTGCCGCAGGCCTCAAGCGCTATCGGCGTCATGCCATCCTTGGCGTGTTCGTCGCCGCCGCGGTCCTGACACCGCCGGACCCCATCAGCCAGGTTACCCTGGCAGTGCCCACGTTGCTCCTCTACGAGCTGTCCATCTTCGCGGTGAGCCTGGTGGAGAAGAAGCGCGCGGCAGCGAGCGGAAGCCCCTCCACATCGGTCACGTAATGCGTCGTCATGCCTGGACTTGTTCCTGGCATCCACGTGGGCGGAGCGACGACTAGCGGACTCGCTATTGGATTGGCCGGGACAAGCGCGGCAATGATGAAGGCGCGGGGGTCATGACAAGGACCTGATCCGGCCTTATACGGAGGGCAGAGAGGCTCCTTGAGCCGATTGTAAGAGAGAAGTTTTAGCCAGTGCTCGACGTCAAATGGATACGTGATAACCCGGACGCCTTTGTTGCCGGGCTTGAGAAGCGCGCCTTCGGGGCGCCCCGCGAACTCTTGAATCAAATCCTCACGAGCGACGAGCAACGCCGCGTAACGATTCAAGAATTGCAGGACGCGCAAGCCAAGCGCAACGCTGCTTCCAAAGACATCGGCACGGCCAAGCAGGCGAAGGACGAGGCCGAAGCCAAGCGTCTCATGGATGAGGTGGTCGGGCTGAAGGCGAGCATACAAGACGGCGAGGACAAGGAGCGCGAGCAAGACAAGGCCCTGGGCGAACTGCTCGCCGGTATCCCCAATATGCCCGCCGAAGACGTGCCCGTCGGCGCGGACGAGGACGCCAATATGGAGCTGCGCAAAGTAGGCGAGCCGCCGAAATTCGATTTCGAGCCGAAGCAGCATTTCGAACTTGGTGAGGCCTTAGGGCTGATGGATTTTGAAACCGCTGCGAAACTCTCAGGGTCTCGCTTCGTGGTCCTGAAGGGATCGCTGGCGCGTCTGGAACGTGCGCTGTCCCAGTTCATGCTCGACCTGCACACATCCGAACACGGCTACACGGAAGTGAACCCGCCGCTACTGGTGCGCGATGAGGCTATGTTTGGCACGGCGCAATTGCCGAAGTTCAAGGATGACCAGTTCGCCGCCGGCGAAGACTACTGGCTCATCCCGACCGCTGAGGTCCCCCTCACCAACTTGGCTCGCGAAGCTATATCAGAAGAGGCTAGCCTCCCCATGCGGGTCGCAGCCGCCACGCCGTGCTTCCGCGCCGAGGCCGGGGCGGCGGGCCGGGACACGCGTGGTATGATTCGCCAGCACCAGTTCTTCAAAGTGGAGCTCGTCACCGTGACCACGCCGGAACAATCGGCGGAAGAGCACGAGCGCCTGACGGCCTGCGCTGAGACTGTGTTGAAACGACTCGGACTTCCGTATCGCGTGGTGGTGCTGTCGACCGGCGATATGGGCTTTGCCGCCGAGAAGACACATGACATTGAAGTGTGGCTGCCGGGGCAGGACGCCTATCGGGAAATCTCGTCTTGCTCCAAGTGTGGCGACTTCCAAGCGCGCCGCATGAACGCCCGCTACCGCCCCAAGGATTCCAAGAACCCACGCCTCGTGCACACGCTGAATGGTTCGGGCGTCGCTGTTGGCCGCGCGCTGGTGGCTGTGCTCGAGAACTACCAGGAGGCGGACGGTAGTGTTCGCATTCCCGAGGCACTGCAGCCTTACATGGGCGGTCTCACCAAAATCGAAGCCACAGCTTGAATCTCTGACAGAGCCTTTCGCGGCAAACCTCTGAAACGACTCTAAAACACCATGCGTATCCTGATCACCAATGACGATGGCATCGAAGCGCCTGGTCTCGGCGTGTTGGAGAAGATCGCCAAGGGCCTGACCGACGATGTCTGGGTGGTTGCGCCCGAGACGGACAATTCAGGGGCGTCGCATTCGGTGACGCTGGCCGAGCCCTTGCGTCTGCGGGAGCTTGGCAAGAAGCGCTATGCGGTGAAGGGCACGCCGACCGATTGCGTGATCATGGGCGTGCGCTATCTGCTGAAGGACGCGCTGCCCGACCTGGTGCTGTCAGGCGTCAATCGTGGGCAAAACCTCGCCGACGACGTGAATTACTCGGGTACCGTGGCTGGCGCTATCGAAGGTTCGCTGCTTGGCATCCCGTCCATCGCGCTCAGTCTCGCCATGACGAATTACGATACCGGCATCCCCAAATGGGATACGCCCATGCGTCATGGGGCGGAGCTTGTGCGCAAATTGCTGGCTGCCGGCTGGCCGAAAGGGACGGTGCTGAACGTCAACTTTCCCGATTGCGAGCCAGAGCAGGTCAAAGGCACGGCGGCGACGGTGCAGGGCTTGCGCGATACCGACCTGCTCGACATCGACGACCGGCTCGATACCCGTGGCAAGGCCTATTACTGGATCGGCATCGCCAAGCGGAACCCCAACCCGCCGGAGGGGAGCGACCTTTGGGCGGTGCGCAACAATTTCATATCGGTCACGCCGATTTGCCTGGACTATACCGACCGGGGCAGCCTGGAAGACCTTGCGGCG